>JBAXHE010000106.1:0-9109 GCA_037139055.1 Betaproteobacteria bacterium
ACCCCATTTATGCCTTGATAATATGATATAGAATTCATATTAACCTTCTTGTTTAATTGTGCTGCACAGTAAATGTATATCAGGAATAGATAATGTAATCTTCGCTTTATTAGTGGTTGCCTTATGTTCCACCAGAGCATGAGCATAGTCGTAGCTGATTAGATGCAAGTCACGGGCTGCTGCGTTTGCTCGTGCAATATAGTTTTCCTGCTGTGCTGCTGCCAAATGTTCAAATGCGTCTGTCAGTGCATCGTTAGACTGTTTCACCCCATTTTCAGCTTTTGCCAATACTATCTCAAGTGTTTTAACGTCGATATAAGCATTGCCAGTTACTTCATTTTTTATCTTGCTTATTCCGCTTTTGATGGCACTGAAAATAGATTCTGCCGCCTTCGCGGTTTGTGTGTTTAGATTTTCCGTTGCTTCTTTTAGCATTGCTTGGCATTTATCGTAACTACCCTGCGCTTTATCCACTGCCTTTTCACACGCAGTATAATCAGATTGTGCCGCATCAACTTCTAATTGTGTTTTCTGAATATCTTTATCAGCATGCAGCATTGCAGATAACCTTACAATATCACGGTTTACTCTATCTGCATTATGAACTGATTCATTATAGTTTCTTTCTGCTGTGAATCTGATATTTTCAGAATTACGATTCTCATTCATTAAATCTACATAATGCGTTTCGTTCGTATATTCGCCCTTATGCCAGGCCAATTGAATGGGGTTATATTTAGAAAAAAACTGATCTGTAATTATTATCAGCAATATCGAAATCCTTCTTCAATACTTCGATATTGAACTTTTTCAGCTTATTTTGTTTTTCAGCAAGCTCAGTTTGGATGATGTTGATGGTGGCCATTTATTTTCCTTTTCATAAAGTGGCCAGATTGTAAAATGTGTTTATGCAATAAATAGGTGAATTATTGCACTGGTAATGCTTTTGCAGATTCCAGCCTGTAGTATGCGGTTCTGCGTGAACACTTGAATTTAACCTGTAGTTTTTCAGCGACAAACTGGCAGTTATTGCCACGATCTAATAAGCTCCGTGCATATCGCGTTTGTTCAGATACTTCTAAGTATTTTCTACCTGATTCTCTGCCAAAAATATCGAATAAATCCTTTGCAGGCTCAATGCCGAAGGTAGCAATGTGTTCGCGTAGTTGGGTTCGGCGTGTGTGGTTCATGGGGTAATCCTTCGCAGTGATAAGCGAAATATCAGGGTTTTTTGATGTGGTGGCAGGTTGTTACTGTTTGTTGCGAACATGGCTTAAAACGCCTTTTCAAGTTCCGTAAACACATCATGGCAGTTTCTGGCAACAAAAGCCAATCCGCCCGTGCTGTTGACGCGATCAATAAATATGGATTGCTCTGGCCGTAATCTGCCTTTGGGCGCTTTGACCTCAACGCCAACGATGCGGCCATCACGTAGCTGCCCCAAAATATCGGGACATCCTTTGAAGCCAAATTTAACGAAGCGGCTGCCAATCTTCGCTGCGCCCGAATTCATTCGGTGCGCCCAAACAACGGCAGGATGCCCCCGCAAAGCAAGCAAAACCTCTGCCAGTGCAGCTCCCTCCAGTTTGCGGTTAGGTGGCCGTGGTGGGTTTATTTCAGCGCCAAATAAATTAATCATGGTGCGATCCTTTGCAGTGACGCACCAACGTCGCATCGCTGCCCGTACCGGCTGCCACGGCCTGCGCACTGGCACTGTGGGCATTGCCAATGGTGGGCGTAATACTCTCGCGCCAATACTCGCCAAGGTGCATCGATGTGAAAGTGATCTAGCTTGCGGGGTGGTGGTGTGGCTTCCTGTGCTGATTGAACGATTCGTATTTTGCGAAAAGGCGGCTCAGGTGGCAGTTCCAGGCTAATTCCTGCCTCCAGCAATTGACGATCCAATGCCAGACTTGCGGCTAGCAATTTAGGTGATAAATCTGGTGGCCGGCGTGTGCCCAGCGTGATGTTGGGTTGATTCGCCGCTTGAAGTTCACGGATGATGCTGGCTTTGTTTTCGCGAATCAGCGCCCGAAGGTCTTCGGTCAATCGATCCGATGGTGACACTGATAGTTTGTTCGTCGGTAGCAATGTGACGGATAAACCGGCGTCGTTGAGGGTGTCAGTGATTGTTTTGACGTGTGTATTCATCAAAACACCTCGTTTTCATTCAACTTTAACTCTTGACATGAAGTCCCCCATGTCCCCAAGTCCCCCGATTCGCCATCATCCGCACTTGTCTGATTTTCTGAATCGGGGGACTTTGGGGGACTTGGGGACATGGGGGACTTTGTGTCAAGAGCAGTTTTTGATATGTTCCAATGAATTACGCCGTGAACTTTTCCTTTGGTTTTGCACTGAATCCCCATTTGACGCAATGCCGGTGCTGCCCTGCGTAATGAATCGCCTAAACCTTTTGGACTTCTAGGCCATGCGTCCGTGCCGATTGGTTTGTACTTTTCAAGGCGTGACAAAATTTCTTTGATGCTTGCTGTAATACCATCAGACTCAAACTCGATAAATTCAAGGATTGCAGACGCTACGGGCGAACTGTCTAATGTTCGTGCCACTGTCTCAGCTCGTAGTTCATTGAACCTATGCAGGAATTCATCTTTTGGTAATCCCGCTGATTGCGCTACGGCCTGCCCCAGCATCACAAACTCCACCATCCTCGGCCTGTCTTTAGCGGGCAGTTTCACAGTGGGCAGAATTGATAACGCTTTCGCCGCTACGTCAAGTAAGCCCCCCATGATGCTTGGCAAGTCATCATCGAATTTCAACCATTGCTTGCTGATCTCGTTCCGATGTTCAATGGTCGGACAATCAATGCTTATGACGCGATCAACAAGGTCTTGCTGCGAGACTGCCACGGCTATGCCATTTATCAGCCACGGCCTGCGAACATTTATGACGTGTTCCTCTGCGTCCGTAAAAAGTTGTCGTTTTGCGAATCCGCCGCCTGTACTCAAAATTGCCAAGGCATCTTGCATTGAACCGGCTAAGTGGCTTATGTTCTCGTAAGCCACGATGTGGCTTTGCCCTGCCGCGACAAAAATATCCTCTACGGTTTTAGGTGCGCCGCGAAGGTTGCAGGCATTTGGGTCGATAAGCCGGCGAAGCGCCTCGGCTGCGACAGACTTGCCGCTGCCTTGCTCACCGATAAGCTCCAAGCCGGGGTAAGGTGTCTCGGTGCGAAGGCATTCAATCAGCCATGTGACTACCAGCACTCGAAGTTTTTCAGGGATATTCGCTGTTTCCCAAAGTAGGGACAGTTTGCCTCCATGGATAGGATTTAGCAGAGGTTGCATAGCATCGCCTCTGACAAATAAAATCGGTGGACAGTCTGTCACTTTCCAAAATCCTGCCCCAAGTTCTATGGCACGACTGTTTCCAGGCTCGCACATATCAAGATAGTATTTGTCCCTAAACTTGGCACATCGAACGAACACATCTTGCGGCTGCCCGTTGAACCGTCCAAGCGCCTGCAATGTTCCCATTGATTCTCGAAATGACTGATCACGAACTGCCATCTTGGTTTTTTGGTAAAAACCAGCGATTAGCTTGTCCTTAAATTGGCGTCCGCCTAGCCTGCGAACTTCGCCGGTGCGGTTGTCTCTTGCGAACACATCGCCGTTTTTGTCATGGATCAACTCGAAGTGTTCCCGTGCGAAGGCAACAATCTGGTCGGTCTGGCTTGCCTTTTTTTCATCCTCATCCTCGCCTGCATCAACATCTGGTTTTTCTGGTGCTGTCGTTTTGAGGCTTGATAGTTCCTCAGCCGTTCCACCTGCATCAAGCCAGTCTGATACATCGCCTTTTTCTGGAAGGTTTGGTAATTTCAGAATGCGAACATGTGCAGCAAAGCCACGAAGGCTTTTGGCTACTTTTTTGGCATGGTCACGGCCTGCATTATCGTTATCCGGCAAAATAATAACGACTCGGTCTTTAAGGTGCGTCGCAAATGCTTGTTGCCATTTGCCAGCGCCCCCAGCATTGGTAGTGGATACCATCCCCAGCGCTGCCAGGCGGTTAGCGTCCTTTTCGCCCTCAACGATATAAACTGTTTCGCTCAATTGTGACGCCAATAATTCAGGCAAGCGATAAGGTACTTTTCTGACGCCTTTAACCTTATATTCCCATCCATTATCAACAGGCTTTCTCTGAACGAACTTTTTAGGCTCGAATCGTTGAACTTGAAACAGTAACTGCCCTGATTCGTCGCGGTAATCATAAGACGCGATAACCCTAGCCTTTACTTTTTCTTGAGTGTCGGTCGGTGTAATTCCATGCTCTTTTAACCAGTTGATAGCGTTTGCATGTGAATCTAACCCAGCTTTTAGTTTAATCAGGTCAAGTAATCCCCCACCTTCATTTTGCTCGTGGTCGTAATAGGTATTTTTTTCAACTGCGATTGCAAGTGAACCATGCGTTCCATAGCGGATTTCAGCTTCATTTGATTGTTGAACATTTGGCTCGCCAAGCAATTGCGCTGCCACGGTTTTGATAATTCCAGGCTCGAAGTTCATTTCGCCCCCCTGTTCATGCGCGCCATCAGTTCATCTCTACGCTGTTCTTTTTCAACACCAGCGAACTTTTGCACCTCCAACATGTGCTGATAGGCTTTTGAATCACAGTCCACATAAGTGCTAACGTGTTTTGTGTAACCGCCGCCTTGGTTGTGGTCATCAATCAGCTCCAGGCACGCTGACAATGCTTGCAAAAGTCCTAACCGTGTGCCTGATTTGATGGTGAATCCGCCGTCTAAGTCATTCTCAATCTCACCCTGAAATAGAATGTTGCAGATTGTTTTTGCGCCGCCAATTGCGCTTTGAACACGGGCACGGCCTTGTCCATCGAGAATCAGCCCAGCCTCTTCTCGGCCTGAATCAAGGACATCCCCATGCTCGATGTCGCACTTTGATTCGTCGGTTGTATCAGCCGATGTGTTGCCCGTGCCTTGGCTTTCTGGCGCTTGGAATTGGTGAACATTACTCATGATGCGCTCCCAACTTTTGATGCTGCCAATGCGCGTTGCAGACCACGTGTAGCGGTCATCAATTGACCCAAGGCGATCTGTGGCTGCCCGCTTGCAAGCAATACATGCGCACGCGAGATGGCCTCAATTGCGTTTTGATACGCGTTGACGTTAGTCTGGGATTTGCCCGATGAAATGGGCGTGATTTGGGCAGTGTTGCCCGATGTGAAGTTAGGCATGGTGGCCTCCGATTGACAGGTTGATACCCTGCTCCCCTCTTTTCCAATAGAGGGTTGCAGACTGTGTCGGGTTGGAAAACCAGCAATCGGAACTGGCACATCTTGCGATGTCCCAACACAGCCTGTCAAAAATTGGCCATGTTGCGCGTTTTCATGTTCGCCATGAAAAAAACCGCGTACCTTGATGGTAGTGCGGCTGTTGCGCCGGTTGTCAGGGTTTCCAATCCCTTGCGATGTTTTTTGCATCGCTGGGTGCAAGTCTAACACGCCTTTTACGCCTTCTATGGCGCTTCTCTGAAATAATTTCATGGCAGACTCACCCCCATGCGTTGAAGCAAGCAAGCCAAGCTGTCGAAGTCATGACAGTGACGGCTCAGTCCCCACTGAAAAACTACATAACCTCTTGGTGTTTTGCGGATCTGAATTCCGCGCGTTGAAGCTCGTTCCGATATCGTGTTGAACAGTTGCCGGTCATCATCTGGTGGTGGTGTGCATTCAATTTCGGGGTATGTCATTTTTGTCCCCAACGCCTAGAGGCTATTCAGCAAATTTTCGACTTCGGACAGTTTCCATACTGTCACCCTTGGGGAAAGACGAAAACCGGCCGGGTATCTCCCCTCACTCATCCCTTTGTACCAGGCGGATCTAGATGTCGGGAAAATTTCAAGAACCTGACGGATGCGGATTAATTGTTCACGGGATTTGTGGGTTGTTTTTTCAAGAATCATAAAAGTCACCTCGTAACGACATCAATGCGGGATTGCATGATTTTTTGTCTTACGGGTATTTTTTATGAATTAGCGAATATCTGCCTGCGGGACAATTTCGCATTCAAAGTGCGGGCGTTAGTAGCTTTATTTCGTGGTGCGCACCCTAAAACGTCTGCGTAACAATTTCGGGGTGTTTTGGTTAAATTTATCCCATTGATGATGCAATGGTTGAAAAATGTACAAACACACATCCCTAAGATAACACTCACTTATCTTAGGGAGTAACCGTTGGTGGCCTATGCATTAAGAAGATGGCAACATGCAATTCCGTGAATTCCGCCCCCCCGCGTCACTTTCAATTAAGAAAGTGACGCGGTAGAAGTGATGCTGTGGCTGCTATCTGAGGGAGTGGTTTATTTGCTTTTGGCGAATTCGCCATAATCAAAATTCCACCTTGCCCACACTGTTGCCTTTCAAGCCCATAGGGTTTACGACACAGATTCTCAAATATCTGAAAGTTGTGAGGGTAGAGGTGTAAACTGGCATTCATGACTACCATCACTTTTGACACACTAGAAGCCACTCGCCGATTGCGTGATGCTGGTTTTGATGAAAAACAATCCGAGACAGTGGTGCGCGTTTTGTCGGATGCACAGTCCCAACTCGTAACACGTGAACACTTTGATGCAAAGTTTGCACTATTGCAATGGATGCTTGGTGCTGTTCTTGTACTGGCTATAGCAAACTTCGCTAAACAGTATTTTTGAAGTAGACACTGCCCACACAAAGCTGATTCGCATCAATCCAGTCAGATGCTGACACTTACTTCGGGGAGCATGCGCATCTGTGGCATTCGTTACTTATAGTGTTTGGTGCAAAAAAACCCTTATTTAATCAAAAAATGACACTAGAGTAATTTCAAAGGGATTAAGTCGCTTTGGAAGATATAACAATGTTTTTGATTGTTTTAAGTATCTGATTTTAATAGCTATTGTTTTTTTTATTCAAAATCAGCGCCAACGCGATCTACTTTTGATTTTGCTTTATTTGACTATATTGTGGCAAAGATGTTGATTTCAATCAAGTTTTGCAATAGGAAAACTTCCAAGCCCCGCGCCTTCGCCCCGTGTGTCGCGGCGGAGGCGCACGTCAGGGACCCCAGGCTCAGGCTCAGGTGACAGGCTCAGGCATGAGGACTGGCTCTCGGCATTGAGCTCGGCGTTGAGCATGGCATGGAGCTCGGCCACCTGGCATGGCGCTGGATGCTGAACGCTGGTCAGGCGTTAGGCTTTGGACGCTGGACGCTGAACGTGCCAGGTGCTGGACGCTGGTCAGGCTGGCCGTGCCAGGTGCATGTGACAGGCATGAGGACAGGCTCAGGCTCAGGTGACAGGCTCAGGCATGAGGACTAGCTCAGGTGCAGGTGCAGGTGACAGGCTCAGGCATGAGGACAGGCTCAGGCATGGTTAATCTTCCACCAAAAACCAAGCCACTACACTATAAATTCAATAGCACGTTTACTAGCCAAATAGTTTGTACAAAAATATGATGTCTAAATCACATCGTAAAAACGGCTTTTTAACCGTCAAAAATGTCATGGCAAAATGCAGCATACCCCAAATAACATGTGTATTTTCACAGGGTTGCAATTAAATCGTAGCAATTGAAGTCAATGGTAGGTGCTGATTGCGTGATTGTTCAAGAGCATTGTTTGATGGGTAAAGTCGTAATCCCTATCAGGGCAGTCGCTGATTGTGTTTGCTGTCCATTTTTGTTATCAAGGCTGTGGGCAAAGCTCACATCTAGCCAGCGCCCCGCAATGCGCCGTACACACTGCCTATTTTTTAAGCATCATCTTCAAAACTTGGTGACTTGAAATCATGCACGGATTAGCATCAAAAACAGTAGCATTCTGAACGTGCAAAATCCTGCAAAGTACTGTATTGAATCACAGTAAACGCAGATAAACGATACTTTGGCGGAGGTATACTCCTTAGAACTATCGCTTTAAGTGTTTGATTTTCAACAATGAAAAAATGCACTTTTTGACTGCACCATCATAAACACCATCATTAAAAAAAGTGTGTCTCTCGGTTCTATGGTTTTTGATACCGTTTGCACCATGCCCAGGTTGCTGCCCAGGTTGCCCAGTTTGAGTTTTTGCGCTGTTCGGTTTGCTGTTCGGTTTGACCAGCGGTTTGAGTTGCGGTTTGAAATTTCACGCTGGCAGTTTCATTTTTGCGAATGCCATGGTACGAATGCACCAGGGTAATGAATCAATCGCGCCTATCGCCCGTTTAACGGCTCATTGTTGGCATTGCTCACGCATAGACAAAAGCCATTGCGTTGCCAGTGTTGCCGCTTCGCTGTTGCGGTGTGGTGTGGTGGCGCTGTCCATAGCGCCCGTGATAGGCCATAGACGCAGTCGATTGTTGCCACTGGTACGGTTGCACCATTCCACGCATCCTATTCGCCTATGTGCCTATTCGCCTATGTGCCTATGCGCAGGCAACAATCTGCCACGTTGACCACAACGGAAAATGACTAAAACCGTTATACGTGGCAGATGTTGAAATTATTTGTAGAACCTAAGCTGTTTTAAATATCGCTAAGCGGTTGACGTCGACACGCCGCACTGACTTTCGATCAGCCTTCGCACATCACCAGACCGACACTCCTTGACTTTTCGCACGATGTCACGTGCAATGTCGATCCGATGCTGCTTACCCGCCCACGGGTAAATGACTGCCCGCTTGCCGGAATGCTGCGCCATGATGTCACGGACTGACTCCAGTGTTTTAATGTTCACAGATGGATCATTGCGCAAATTTTCTAGCGCGGCGTGAACTTTCCCATATTTCATGCGACTGCACCCCTTGCAAGCCGATCCGCCCGATCTTGATTTGCTTTTTCTTGTTGCGCTTCGAGGACTTGCAGAAAGTTGATCCAGTCTTCTTCTGTCCAGTCAGTACCATCGGCATGTTGCCCTGCCTGCATAGATTTGATTTTAGATAAATTCCTGCCGATGTAACTAGACAATCTAATGCGCTTATCCATAGTTGATTTGTTTTTAATGATACTAGCTAGATTATATTGCCCTGCATCTTGCAAACAAGCAACAACATTATCCACCCCATTTATGCCTTGATAATATGATATAGAATTCATATTAACCTTCTTGTTTA
>JBAXHE010000107.1:0-9034 GCA_037139055.1 Betaproteobacteria bacterium
CGGCGTGACCCGAAAGCGCCGCAGCCGATTGCCAAGCGTCCTCCGGAAGAGATGGAAGCACGCAAAAGCGAGGCGATTGAACTGGCCGTTGCAACCTTCGAGGCGCTGGTCATCGAACGCGGCGACAGCGGCAAGATCTGGGCGTCGATGCTCAAGGAGGCAATCAAGCGGCGCAAGCCCGATTTCAGTGAAAGCTACTACGGTTTCCGCAGTTTTGGCCTGTTGCTCGAGGAGGCGCAGAAGAGGGGGTTGATCGAACTCGGCCGCGACGAGAAATCGGGAGCCTTTGTTTTTCGCAGCAGCACGCCGTCGCACGTCAGTGCACCTGCGCTCGTCGAGGAAAAGTCGGAACCCGCGGCGCCCAAGCGTCGGGGACGTGGTGCCAGTCCGCGTGCGACAAAGGAGAAACCGGCCGTGGTACCGGTGGTGGAGTCAATACCTGAAGCTGCGACTGAAAAGAAACCGGCGCGCAGTCGACGCTCGCGCAAGCCGAAGGCCGGGCCGGAAACTATGGCTTAGTGCAGCACCCGCGGAATGCTCAGCGTAAATTCGGCAATCACTGCGTCGAACTGCGTGCCGTCGTCCGCCGTCATCTGATAGGTGCCGTGCATCGTGCCGACTGGCGTGTCGAGCTGGCAGCCGCTGGTGTATTCAAAGGTTTCTCCCGGCCTGAGCAGCGGCTGTTCGCCGACCACGCCCAGGCCACGCACTTCCTGAACGCGGGAATTGCCGTCGGTGATCACCCAGTGCCGCGAAATTAATTGCGCCGGTACCGTGCCGACATTCTCGATGGTGATGGTATAGGCAAAGACGTAACGATCAGTTGCCGGATCAGACTGGTCGGCGATGAACTGGGGTGCGGCGCTGACCGCGATCTGGTACTTCTTGCTTTCGGCCATGAGGTTGTCGTGAGGGGTGAGTGAGTTATGCATTGCACACGAAAGTGGCGCAGGTGGCAAGCGGGATATTATGAGGTGACAAATTTTGTCATGCGGTGACGCTGTCGGTTGGCATTTAATGTCACTGTTGATCTATAAAGACTGTTTTTTCAGTGTTTTGTTCCTGGCATGAAAATTGAATAGACTCCATCCAACGGGGTCTCCGTTGTTTCCATCGAAAGGGGTTTTACATGAAAAAAATTCAACAAGGCTTTACGCTGATCGAACTGATGATCGTCGTGGCGATTATCGGTATTTTGGCGGCGATTGCGATTCCTCAGTACTCAGATTATATGATTCGTGCGCGTCTGTCGAAGGTGGCGGCTGCAGTCGATCCGATCAAGATGGCAGTGGCCGAATATGCGCAATTCAATGGGATTTCAGGGACTACTTTTACAGGATTAACCGCAGACAACTGGACTGGTCCGCAAACCAGTGGTGGTCTTGGTTTGACTGCTACACCCTCGATGCCGCGTGAAGTTTCTGCTTGGAATTTGGGCGCAACTACCGGTGTCATTACCGCCACTATGGCAAATGTGGGTGCCTGTGCTGATACCAAAACAATTACTTGGACACCAACCGTTGGTAGTACAGCTGTGACCTGGGGAGTTAGTGGTACGGCAGCGGCTGCCGCTAACGGTGTCTGTACTACGGAACTTGCAAAATGGCGTTAATTTACACCTGATTCAGGTGTAACGTATGAGGCCCGCAACTGCGGGCCTTTTTCTTCCTGAGGCCTTATGGGCATTATCCAGATTTCCTGTAGAATAATTGTTGCGTCAGGTCTGTTCCTCATCCTATTACTACTTGGGTTGCTTTATGCACCGTTTTCTGGCAATCCGGCAGTTTTTGACGATCACAACATCATTACCAACCTCTCGGTTTTCAGTTTTGCTCAAGAGGTATTCTCAAAGTACCCAAGAACTTTTCCTTACTTCTCTATAGGTTTAGTTCACGTCCTCTCAGATGGGGGACTAGAATGGAATCACCACCTGAGTGTCCTGCTGCATGGACTGAATGTAGTCGCACTGTTTTTCTTCCTTTCGCGAGTAACTGAGCGAATTGGGACAGTTGAAGGGGCTCAGCGGCAAGGAGTGCTTTGCTTTGTTTGCCTATGGATAGCCATTAATCCGGCGGCTGTTTATGGAGTGGGATACCTGGCACAGCGAACCATCCTTTTTGCGACACTGTTTGGCCTCCTTTCGGCAATTCTTTACCTGCGCGCGCAGCTGCAGGAGAGAAATAGTGATCTTTTTTCAGCCACTCTGTTTGCCGGGCTATCGGTGATGAGCAAGGAGCATGCGATATTGCTTCCGCTGGCTGTTGTCGTCTTGACGCCAATGGTGTGTGAATGGAGCAAGGCCGCTATTGGGCGGGCGCTGGGTTATCTCCTACTGTCCTTGCCCTGCGCCGTGTGGGTATTATTCCATAGTGGCAAGGATATTGTCGGGACGAGTTACGAAATCTATTCCGGCCAGGTGGTTTCACAGTTTCAAGGCCTTGGCATATTTGACTTTCCGGGCGGCATCTGGGTGATGAGTATCTCTACGCAGTTGCTCCTGTTCTGGAAATACCTCTTCCTTTGGTTGATACCCAATACGCAGTGGATGTCGGTTGATATGCGAGTCGATTTTTTCGGACTCTGGTCAAGTGCTTGGACATTTGCCGGTGTCATGGTCTCGCTCGGTATTATTGGAACGGCAGCCATCGTATGGCTTAGACCAAAATCAACAGAAAAAGTGAGGCAATGGTCAGCGGCTTTGCTTTTTGCAGCGATTCCTTTTGTCGTCGAACTGTCCGTTGTCAAGGTTCAGGAGCCCTTCGTCCTGTATCGCAGTTACCTATGGATGCCGGCTTACGCATTATTGCTTTGTCTGGTTCTTAACGCCTGTGATGAAAGATTGAGCCGATTGATGCCAGCGTTTCCCCGCCGGGCGTTCTGGCTAGTGTTGGTGTTGGCGGGTGCGGCACTGTTTCCCTTGTCGCAGGAGAGGTTGCGCAGTTTTTCGAGTGAGGAGGCGCTATGGCAGGATGCTTTGCTCAAACTGCCTCATCCTGATGTGGCAGGAGCGGATCGGATTTATTACAACCTGGCAGGGGAAGCATTTAAGCGAAAGGATTTTCCCGAGGCCTTACGTTTCAGTGACTTGGTGGTGAAACAGAATCCGTCGGCGTTTCAGGGGTATCTGGCCAAGGGGACTAGTCTTCTGGCGCTGGGTAATCTCGATGCAGCCTGGCGTGAGTTTGATGTCGCGGAAGCGCATGCGCCGCCACCTGATTTTCTCGGATATATCGAAGCCAAACGCTGCAACGTCCTTGAAATTCGAGGAGAGGGAGTTCAGGCGTTAGCCTGTCTCAAGCGATCGGCTCGCATGGGGTATGGGCCGTCTCGTTTTCGTCTGCAAATGATGGGCGTTGACGAGAAGTCAATTTAACTGCAACACGAGTCGGTCAGGACAACTCTGCTGACAACATTGCCCGCAATACCGTCTGCGTTTCACCGCGCCGGGTGCGATTGCTGAACCACCACAGCGCGCCTTTTTTGACCGTCCACTCTGCTTCGCTGCCCGACAGTAGCAGGGCAGCGGTTTGCCCGAGGGTCGGTTGATGCCCGACGACCAATACGGCGGTTTTCCCTGAGGTTCCATTCCCTCCATCTGGCCAATGGATCGCAGCGAGCAAATTAGAGGAGTTGCTGTCGGTGCCGAGGCGCTTATCGGTCTCAAAGGGCCGGCCGAGGGCCTGTGCGGTTTGCTGGCAGCGCACTGCAGGGCTGGCGATGATGCGCAGGTTTTTCGGTGCGTGTTTGCTGATCCACTCGGCCATTTGCAGCGCCTGTTTTTCGCCGCGCGGAGTCAGCTTGCGTTTCAGGTCGGGAACGCCGTCTTCGGCTTCGGCGTGGCGCCACAACAGGAGATCCATGCAGGTTTCCTCGTCCAAAGGGCGCATGGTGGACGGAAATTGTTTCAAGGGCATGTCCTGGCGAGGTGTTGAAAAAATTAAAGGTCGTAGTTGCGCAATTTGTCGACGTCGGGAATGCCGATCTTGCGCCCTTGCACGGTGATCAGCCCCTTGTCGGTGAGTTCATGCAGAATGCGCGAGAAGTGTTCCTGGGTGAGGTTGAGTCGCGAGGCGATGACGCCCTTGTTGGTCGGCAGGGTGACGGTCAGGGATTTGGCGTCGTCCTCCATGTTCTCGCGCAGCAGGTAGCCGATGATGCGTTGGCGGCCGGAATGCAGGGAATACGATTCGACGTCGGTGACCAGATGGTGCAGACGGATCGACAGGCCAGCGATCATCTTGCGCCCGAGCTTGGGGTCCTTTTCCAGTTCCTTGTGAATGACCGACTTCGAGATATGCAGCAGCTGCGAATCAACCAGCGCCTGGGCGAAGACCATGTAGGGCTTTTCCATGAACATCACGGCTTCGCCAAAGGTCTGTCCCTGGCCCATGATGTCGACGACTTTCTCGCTGCCCTGCGATGAGGTAAAGGCCAGTTTGATCTGTCCATAGACGACCAGGTGGAATCCGCTCGACAGGTCGCCCTTGTGGAACAGGATATCGCCGCGGCGGATCGTTACCTCGCGGGTTCCGCGCGCAATGCGGGCGATTTCGTCAGGTTCGAGACCGTTGAACAGCGGTACATGGGAAAGCAGCGCTTCGATGTTGACGCCCGGGTTTTCCTGCATTGCTGGCTTTCTGAGTGGTGGCGTTTGAAGTCGAAGTTAGAGCGAGAGGTCTGCCGTCACCGGCGCATGATCCGACGGACGTTCGCGTTTGCGCATCTCGCGGTCGATGCCTGCCGCCGTGCAGCGTGCGGCCAGGGGCGCTGAAAGCAGGATGTGGTCGATGCGCAGGCCCAGATTGCGCTGAAAACCGAGCATCCGGTAATCCCACCAGGAAAAGCTCTTCTCGGCTTGCTCGAACAGGCGGAAGCTGTCTTTCAGTCCGAGCGCCTGCAGTTGGCGAAAAGCGTCACGTTCGGCGTCCGAGCAGAGTATCTGGCCTTCCCAGGCGGCCGGGTTGTGCACGTCGCGGTCTTCCGGGGCGATGTTGAAATCGCCGGCCAGCGCCAGTTGCGGATGCGCGGCGAGTTCTTCACCCAGCCATTTCTCGAGGGCCACCAGCCAGGCCAGCTTGTAGCTGTACTTGTCGCTGCCGACCGCCTGGCCGTTGGGGATGTAGGCGCAGACGATACGCATGCCGCTGACCGTGGCCGAGATCAGGCGCTTTTGCGGGTCGGGAAAATGCGGATTGTCGCAGACGACGTCGCTTAGCCCACAGCGAGACAGCAGGGCGACGCCGTTGTAGGTTTTTTGCCCGGAGAAGGCAACTTCGTATCCGGCGGATTCAATGTCCTGGCGCGGGAAGTTGTGATCCTCGAGTTTGGTTTCCTGCAGACAAACGACATCGGGTTGCCGCTCGGCCAGCCATTCGAGCAGTTGCGGCAGGCGCACCTTGAGCGAGTTGACGTTCCATGCCGTCAGCCTCATTGGGCAAAGGCCCCGGAGGGTTTGGCGCCATACGGCGCAGATTCTGGGTAGCCGGCGAGATCGAGCAGATTGGTCCACGCGCTGGACTCAAAGCCTTTGAAACTTTGTTGTCCGACAAAGAGGCTGGGAACCGAAGCCTCCCCGCCCAGTTTCCTGGCCAGTTCGTCGATTTCTTCCTGAGTGCTCATCATTTTCTCGGAGAAGGGGACGCCGCGCCCATTGAGCAGTGATCGTCCGTGTTTGCAGGCATCAAGGCAATTGGCCGTGGTGTACAGCGTGACCGGATATTTTTCGGCGGCCTGGCGGGTGGCGTAGGGCAGGGGCTGATCTTCACCTCGTTCCTCGCGGCTTTGGGTGACAACCTGTTTGGTCCCGGGCGGAGGCGGCAGGTCGGAATAGACCGTCTGCCCGGATTTGTCGACCCAGCGGTAGGTGGTTTGCGCGCCAGCGACCGAAGCCATCAGCAGGGCGGCGCTTAACAGGCTGAAACGCAGCAGTGTCATGAGTGTCTTCTCCGAAAACTACGCTGGAATCATACCACTCATGCCGAGGTGGCGCAGGAGCGCATCGACCTGCGGTTCGCGGCCACGGAAGGCGCGGAAGTTGTCAATCGCCGGACGGGAACCGCCGATGCTGATGATTTCGTCGAGGAAGCGTTTTCCGGTAGCCGGGTCGAACGGGTCGCCAGCCTCTTCAAACGCCGCGTAGCAATCGGCGGAAAGGACCTCGGCCCACTTGTAGCTGAAGTAGCCGGCTCCGTAGCCGCCGGCGAAGATGTGCGAAAAACTGTTGGGGAAGCGGTGCCAGGCGGGCGGCATAATGACCGCCACTTCGCGTCGGACCTCACCGAGCAGATCAAGAAGGCTTTGTGATCCGGCCGGGTCAAAGTCGGCGTGCAGCAACAGGTCGAACAGCGAGAATTCGAGCTGACGCACCGTCTGCAGGCCGCTCTGGAAGTTTCTGGCGGCCAGCATCTTGTCGAACAGCGCGCGCGGCAAGGGGGCGCCAGTATCGACGTGGGCGGTCATCTGCTGCACGACGCTCCATTCCCAGCAGTAGTTCTCCATGAACTGCGAGGGCAGTTCGACGGCGTCCCACTCGACACCGTGGATGCCCGAGACGCCGAGCTCATCGACCCGAGTCAGCAGGTGATGCAGGCCGTGGCCTGTTTCGTGGAAGAGTGTGGTGACGTCGTCGTGAGTAAAGGTCGCGGATTTTCCGCCGACCGGGCGCGAGAAGTTGCAGTTGAGGTAGGCCACTGGCTTCTGGATGCCGTCAAGCGTGCACCGCCGGGAACGTGCTTCGTCCATCCAGGCGCCGCTGCGCTTGCTGTCGCGCGCGTAGAGGTCGAGGTAGAACTGGCCGATCAGCTCGCCGGCCAGGGTCTCAATGCGGAAAAAACGCACGTCCTCGTGCCAGACCGGCGTGCTATCGGGCTTGAGACGGACGCCAAACAGCGTTTCAACGACGTGGAACAGTCCGGCCAGGACCTTTTCTTCGGTGAAGTACTGCTTCACTTCCTGTTCAGAGAAGGCGTAGCGGGCCTGCAGCAGCTTTTCCGAGGCGTAGCCGATGTCCCACGACTCGAGGGCGTCCAGACCCAGCTCTTGGCGGGCGAATTCGGCCAGTTCGGCGAAGTCTTTTTGCGCAAAAGGCTTGGCTTTTGCGGCCATGTCGCGCAGGAAGCTAAGAACCTGCGCTACCGAATCGGCCATCTTGGGCGCCAGCGAAACGTCGGCGTAATGGCGATAGCCGAGCATCTGGGCTTCTTCGCGGCGCAGTTCGAGAATGCGCTGGATCAGCGGCGTGTTGTCGAGTTCGGCCGGGCCGAATTCGGCGGCGCGCGTGGCGTAGGCGCGATACAGCGCGGCACGCAGGCAGCGGTTGTCGGCGTACTGCATCACCGGCAGGTAGGACGGCATGTGCAGGGTGAATTTCCAGCCGACCAGCGTGTCCTTTTCGGCGGCTTCGCGCGCCGCCTGGATTACGTCGTCGGGCAGTCCGGCGAGCTCGGCCTCGTCGCTGACGATCTCGGCAAAGGCGTTGGTCGCATCGAGCAGATTTTCGGAAAATTTCGCCGATAGACTGGACAGTTCTTCCGAGATGGCCTGGAAGCGCGGTTTCTTGTCCTCCGGCAGTTCGGCACCGGAGAGCCTGAAATCGCGGATTTCGTTGTCAACGATTCGGCGCTGGGCCAGCGACAGCGACGCGTACTCGGCGCTTTCCCGGATCGCCTTGTAGGCGGCGAAGAGCTTGAGATTCTGCCCGAGTTCAGCATAAAAACGGCTGACTTCCGGCAGCATGCCGTTGTAGGCCTCGCGCCATTCGGGAATGTCGTTGACCGAGTGCAGGTGACCGACAATGCCCCAGGCCCGCGAGAGCTGTTCGATGCCGTCGGCCAGGGGCTGGGCAAAGTGGCTCCAGCTGACGCTCAGGCCGTCAGCGGTCAGGCGCTCGATCAACTGACGGGTCTGATCGAGAAGCTGGCGGATCGCCGGTTGCACGTCTTCTGGAGTAATGGTGTCGAAACGCGGCAAGCCGGAAAAGTCGAGAAGCGGGTTAGTGCTGGGGTTCATCAGAATGCTTTCGTGAAAATAATTGGGCGGCCGGAGCCGCCCATGGCAACGCAATGACTCGCAGTTGTCTAGTCGACCAGTTTTTTCCCGGTGAGTTGCGTGTAGGCTTCCTTGTATTTTTCGCTGGTGCGGGCAATAACATCGGCCGGCAGCGACGGGCCTGGGGCGGTTTTGCCCCAAGTGAGCGTTTCCAGGTGGTCGCGCACGTATTGCTTGTCGAAGGACGGTGGGTTGGTGCCGACCGCGTAGGCTTCGGTCGGCCAGAAGCGCGAGGAGTCGGGGGTCAGCGCCTCGTCGATCAGGTGCAGCGTGCCGGCCTTGTCGACGCCAAACTCGAACTTGGTGTCGGCGATGATGATGCCGCGCGTCAGGGCAAAATTGGCCGCTGTGGTGTACAGGGCGATGGCCGCGTCGCGCGCCTCGCTGGCGATTTGCGCGCCGTTCTTGCCGGTTCCCTGGAGGATCGCCGAAAGGGCCGCGCCGCAATCGCGCTGGGCCTGCTCGAAGGAAATGTTCTCGTCGTGATCGCCTTGTTCTGCCTTGGTCGCCGGAGTGAAAATCGGCTCCGGGAGTTTGGCGGCCAGGGCCAGTCCGGCCGGCAGCTTGATGCCGCAGACGGCGCCGGTGTCCTGGTAGTCCTTCCAGCCGGAACCGATCAGGTAGCCGCGCACGACCGCTTCCACCGGCAGCGGCTGCAGGCGCTTGACGACCAGTCCACGGCCGCGAACCTGATCACGCTCTTCCGGAGCGACGACGGACTCGGGATCGATGCCGGTGAGTTGGTTGGGGAGGATGTGCGCGAGTTTGTCGAACCAGAAATTGGCCAGCTGGGTGAGCACGATGCCCTTGCCCGGAATCGGATCGGGCAGGACCACGTCAAAGGCTGAGAGGCGGTCACTGGTAATAATCAGCAGCGTGTCGGCATCGATGGCGTAAATGTCGCGCACTTTACCGCGCCCGAGGAGGGGCAGGCTCTTGATGGACGATTCGAACAGGGCTTGAGTCATGATTCTGATCCGGTGGAGGG
>JBAXHE010000108.1:0-8809 GCA_037139055.1 Betaproteobacteria bacterium
GCGAAGGGGCGTATTATACAGACATTTCACTCAACGTCTACACTTTACTTGAAACATAATGAGATTCTTAAAACCGAGACTCATTGTGCAACTTATTGATTATAATGATTTTTTTCGCTTCTGCTCCAACGAAAGAGGCGAATTATACAGTGCTCAGCAGAGGCGTCAACACCTCTGAGAGACAAAGGCAAAATAAAATCCCGGAAAAAACCCCAACTCATTGTTTTGCAGGGTTAAGCGATTATCACTCGGGCAAATTTTCTTTTCCCAACTTGCACCACAATGTCACTTCCCGCTGCAAAAGTGAGATTCCTGTCTTCAATTTTGGTTCCATCTATCTTCACGCCGCCCTGATCAACCATGCGTAACGCTTCCGAGGTACTCGCCATCAACCCGGACTGTTTGAGCAGCAGCGCGATGGATAACACACCTCCAGCCGCATCGAGCGTCACTTCAGGAATATCTTCGGGAATCGCCCCTTGACGAAAGCGCGCTTCAAAATCCGCTAGCGCTTCGACTGCAGCTGCCTGCCCATGGAATCGCTCAACAATTTCCTGGGCCAGAAGGACTTTGACGTCGCGGGGATTGCGCCCTTCTGTAATTTCACGCTTGAAGCGAGCCACTTCCTCCATTGGCCGGAAGGAAAGCAAATCGTAATAGCGCCACATCAGGTCGTCGGAAACCGACATCAGCTTGCCGAAAATCTCACGCGAGGGCTCATTGATCCCGATATAGTTACCCAGCGACTTGGACATCTTATTGACGCCATCCAGCCCTTCGAGCAGGGGCATCATCAGCACGCACTGTGGCACCTGACCGTAGTGCTTCTGCAATTCACGCCCAACAAGCAGGTTGAATTTCTGATCGGTTCCACCCAGCTCGACATCTGCCTTCATCGCCACCGAGTCATAACCCTGGCACAAGGGGTACAGGAATTCATGGATCGCGATCGGCTGCCCGCCGCGATAGCGTTTCGAAAAATCATCTCGCTCGAGCATCCGCGCAACGGTATGCAACGCGGCAAGCTTGATCATCCCCGAAGCCCCTAGCGGTTCAAACCAGGTCGAATTGAAACAAATTTCGGTCTTTTCCGGATCAAGAATCTTGAACACCTGCTCCTGATAGGTCTGAGCATTCGCCAGGATCTGCTCGCGGGACAACGGGGGGCGAGTGGCGTTCTTGCCCGTAGGGTCTCCAATCATCCCGGTAAAGTCACCGATCAGAAACATGATGTGATGACCGAGATCCTGGAAATGCCTCATTTTGTTGATCAGTACGGTATGGCCCATATGTAAATCTGGCGCGGTTGGATCGAAGCCCGCTTTGATCCGCAACGATCTTCCGCTCTTCAGCTTATCAACCAGCTCCGCCTCGATCAGCAGCTCATCGGCACCGCGCTTGATCAGCGCCAGACTTTCTTCTAAACCTTGCATACAACGCCTCAATTTCTTACTGCCCCCAGAGGGTTCTTGTGGGGGCATTTTTTTGTTAGACTGCGAAGAGTTTTTTCTTGGCAGCGATTAATGAATAGACAGAAGAGCAGGATTCTAGCGCATTCCAAGCCGGCAATCGAACGCTTGCTCCGTCATCGCTGGGCGGTCACCGGCGTAGGCGGCTGTGCTCTGCTCGGGATGATGACGGCCTTCGCTCTTACTCCCTCCGGCACGGAAGAGAACCTCTCTCTGCAAACCGTCCTTGAGCAACTGGCAACGCCAAGCCCCACCCTGATTAATACCGGGAATGCCGGCTTTCTCAGGGAAGAGCGTATTTTGCGCTCCGACACAGTATCGAGCCTGATCACCCGCCTAGGCATCTCCGATCCGGAAGCGCAGGAATTCGTGCGCAAAGCTCCCGAAACGCAAGCCGTTGCTCGCCAACTGCGCCCGGGCAAGATCGTTACCGCTCAAACAGGAGAAGCCGGCGAGTTGCAGGCACTTTATTTTCCACTGAACGGCAAAGACGCCACCCTGGTCATCGAACGCAAGGGCAATCAATTCATTGCTTCCGAGCAACTGCTCAAGCTAGAACCCCAGACCGTCGTCAAATCCGGTGAAATTCGCAGTTCACTTTTTGGCGCCACAGACGCTGCCGGGATCCCGGACGCCATCGCCACCCAACTGGCTGAAATCTTCAGCGGCGACATCGATTTCTATCGCGATCTGCGCAAGGGCGACCGTTTCTCCCTTGTCTACGAAACCCTGACCCATCGCGGACAACCCATCCGCACCGGCCGCATTCTCAGCGCCGAATTCATCAACAACCAGAAGGTTTACAGCGCCTACTGGTTTCAGGCAGAAGAAGGCAAGAACGGCTACTACTCCGCAGACGGAAAAAACCTGCGCAAAGCGTTCCTGCGCTCCCCACTAGAATTTTCACGCGTCACTTCAGGCTTTTCGACGTCGCGTTTTCACCCGGTGTTACAAATCACACGCGCCCATAGAGGCGTTGATTATGGCGCCCCGATCGGCACCAAGGTGCGCTCGGTCGCTGACGGCAGCGTCGAATTTGCTGGCTGGCAAGGGGGGTATGGAAATTTACTCATACTGAAGCATCAGGGCGCTTATTCAACCGCCTACGGTCACCTGAGTCAATTTGCTCCCGGCATTCGCAAGGGCGCCCGGGTCAGCCAGGGTGACGCCATCGCTTACACCGGTCAAACCGGATTATCCTCAGGTCCACACTTGCACTACGAATTTCGGGTCAATTCGCAACAGGTCAACCCGCTGGCGGTAACACTTCCTGCCGCCATACCACTGCAGGCTTCGCAAATCAATCGCTTCAAGGCGACGATCGCGCCGCTCAGTGAACACCTCGACCTAGCCAAACAAATACGGGTTGCCGCCATCGAGTAGCACTGACCGCGCATTCCATCCCTAGAACCCGCAGGAATAAAAAAAGGCGACCAAGGTCGCCTTTTTGCACGCCTTCGTTAACGAATTAAGCAGTAAAAGATGATCCACAACCACAGGTTGACGTCGCATTCGGATTCTTGATCACAAACTGCGAGCCCTCAAGCCCTTCGGTGTAGTCAATCTCGGCGCCAACCAGATATTGATAGCTCATCGGATCGACCAATAAGGTGACCCCGTTCTTCTGCAAGGCAGTGTCATCTTCGTTAGCCACCTCGTCAAAGGTAAAGCCATACTGAAAACCGGAACACCCTCCGCCGGTCACGAAGACACGGAGCTTCAAATCCGGATTACCTTCTTCATCGATCAGGTCCTTGACCTTGCTGGCCGCACTATCCGTAAAGACAAACGGAAGGGGCATATCAGTCGCTGTGTTCATGTCTTACTCTCCTCGTCCTCGTGTTCAAAACCGGCACATAAAAAATTAGTTACTTGCAGCCAGCTTGAGTTCCACGTTCTTGGCGCTGATCTGGTGAACCATTCGTCCTTGAATCACCGCACCTTGCTGCATCTCAATCTGGTGATACTCCACATCTCCTGTGACACGCGCCGAAGGCAATAGTTCCAATGATTCACCGGCGCACACCGGACCAATCACCGTTCCGTTGATGACCACATGTCCCACCGTAATCTCGCCTTCCACACTGGCCTTCTCGCTGATCACCAGCGTCCCTTCCTGGCTACTATGACTGGAAATATTTCCACGCACATCACCATCAACGCGCAATCCACCCGTAAAAAACACATTACCTTCAATACGTGTCCCTGCACCGATCAGACTATCGATGCTACTTTGAGGGGTGCTACTTTTTTTCTTGCCAAACATAATTGCCTCCATCTAGAGAGTCGCTGTTTGTTTTGCGCGTACCACGCCATCCTGCAGCAAGCGCACCTCCACCCCTTTGATTACCGCGCCATCCGGAATTTGGAAGACCCCTTCAAGCCGATGCAAGTGCCTGATTTCTATGCGGAAACGCTGGGGATTCGGATCTGTGTCCGATGGGATTGTGATCATAGCATCTTTACCCCCCTGTTGCACTTTGACCAATAATTGCAACGAGCCCTTGAGCTCCTTGGCCTGACGCCCCCCATTATTGACTACCAGCATTCGATAACGATAGCCCCCGGAATTCGGATCGGGCTCAATTCTCAGTCGGTCAATTTTTACCCCCACTTCATCACCTAAACCGGAAGTCGGCATCAGACCTTCAAAGAAGGCCAGATCCTGCTTTAAAGCTTCATTTTCTGATTCGAGCGATTTGACCTGCCGCGACAACTGCTTCTGGGTAGCGCGCTCGATTTGTAAGCTACTTTCTCCAGAACCGGCAACACTGCGCAATTTGGTCAACTCAGAATCAAGCTCCATCACATAGTTTCTCAGTGACTGAATTTCACGAACGGATTCGTTGCTGTCAAAACCAGCGATTCGTCTTCCTGCATCGTAAATCCATTCAGCAAGCGCCAAAGAGATTGTCAAAATCGCAATCATCGCCAGCGCGCGCCAATACCACGCCACATGCGTCCTGACCGCAACCCGCGGGGCACTAATGCCAAAGCGTTGACGCAGCCGTTTGAGCTTTACGGAAGTACTGGAAGTTGCCATAAGCCATCCGTCTCCGGCAGACCAAACATGATGTTCATATTCTGCACCGCCTGCCCCGCTGCGCCTTTAACCAGATTATCGATTACCGAAAGAACGACCAGCGTGTCGCCCCCTTGAGGCCGATGCACCGCTATCCGGCAGAGATTCGCCGCACGCACCGAGCGGGTTTCGGGATGCGACAGTGCCGGCATGACGTCCACAAAAGGCTCATCGGCATAGCGCTGCTCGAAAAGCGTCTGGAAATCGGCCTCGGATTTGACCTGCGCATACAGCGTCGCATGAATCCCACGAATCAGGGGAGTCAGGTGCGGGACAAAGGTCAAGCCCACGCCCGCCCCTGCCGCCCGGGACAAACCTTGCCTGATTTCTGGCAGGTGACGATGCCCAGGGACACCATAGGCCTTGAAGTTATCTGAGGCTTCGGAAAACAATGAGGACACCTCGGCTTTTCGACCGGCACCAGACACGCCGGACTTGGCATCGGCGATCAGGTGAGTACAATCAATCACCCCGGCCTCGACCAGCGGCAGGAAGCCCAATTGCACTGCCGTCGGATAGCAACCGGGATTAGCCACCAGTTGTGCGGAGCGAATAGCCGCCCGATTCACTTCCGGCAAACCATAAACCGCTTTGGCCACCCACTCCGGGCTGGCATGGGGCATGCCGTACCATGTCTCCCATTCAGCCACGTCGGATATCCGAAAATCTGCCGCGAGATCAATCACTTTGACCCCGGCCTCAAGCAGCTCGGGCGCCTGTTGCATTGCGATACCATTTGGGGTGGCAAAAAACACCACATCACATGCCTTCAGATTAGCAACTGCAGGATCCTCAAAGTTCAAGCTCACCCGCCCGCGCAAACTCGGAAACATACTGGACACAGCGGTTCCGGCATCGCCCCGTGAAGTAATCGCCACCAACTCGGCTCCGGGATGCTGCGCCAACAAACGCAGCAGCTCAACTCCGGTATAGCCAGTACCCCCAACAATTCCAACCTTAACCATCAGATCCTCCTCAACAGGAGCGCAATAATAGACCCCGCGCCGCAAAAACACAAAAGCCGCCCAAGGGCGGCTTTCATAAAAACAAGGTCTCGAGCGATTAACGCTTGGAGAACTGCTTGCGACGACGTGCTTTGTGCAAACCGACCTTCTTCCGCTCGACTTCACGTGCATCACGCGTCACGAAACCAGCCTTCGACAACACCGATTTCAGAGACAGATCAAATTCGATCAAGGCACGGGTAATGCCGTGACGAACCGCACCGGCTTGACCCGACTCACCGCCACCAGCGACATTGACGAGGATATCAAAACCCTCAGTCTGCTCAACCAGCACGAGCGGCTGGCGAACAATCATGCGACCGGTAACGCGGGAAAAGAATTCATCAACCGGCTTGCCGTTGACTACGATGTTGCCTGTCCCGCGCTTCATGAAAACACGAGCTACGGCACTCTTGCGACGGCCTGTGCCGTAATATTGATTTTCAGCCATTTCGACCCCTTAGAGTTCCAGAACTTTCGGCTGCTGAGCAGCGTGCGGATGGGTATCACCCGCATAGCACTTCATTTTCTTCAGCATGGCGTAACCCAGCGGACCTTTCGGGAGCATGCCTTTTACGGCTTTCTCGAGAACGCGACCAGGAAAACGTTGTTGCATCTTGGCAAAGTTCGTTTCGTAGATACCACCCGGGTAGCCGGTATGGCGATAGTACACCTTGTCTTGCGCCTTGTTGCCGGTAACGCGCAACTTCTCGACATTGGTCACAACGATATAATCGCCGGTATCAACGTGCGGGGTGAATTCGGGCTTGTGCTTACCACGCAGGCGGCGAGCGATTTCGGTGGCAAGGCGGCCAAGCACCTTGTCAGTGGCATCAACCACGAGCCACTCGCGCTTCACTTCATGCGATTTGGCGGAGAAAGTCTTCATTTAAAACGCCGTCCTTATATGCCTGATAACGGAAAGCCGAGCATCATAGTACATGTTGACACGGCATGTCAATTGCTGTTTTTAAAATACAAAAAGAACGCGACCCAAACGAGCCGCGTTAATTCCACACCAAAGAAGGAGGGTGGAGGAGACAAATTCGATAGAAACTGTCCGAGAGCTCACGTAAAAAAATCAAGCAGGATTATGCCGCAACCTGCGCCAAAGAGCAACGCCATCTTGCGCAAAGCAACACACAAACGCCTCCCAAAACATCTCCGGAACACTTAGAAACATTATCATTTCAATAGGTTACACTATTTTCATCTATTTCATTCATCCCCGAGAATTATACCTCCCACGGCAATTCAGCCCTCCGCACACAATTGCTGCACCACAGCACAGGTTTTTTACCATCACCAGGATGTCAATGCAGAACAGAATTATCCAAAAACAATCAGGAGGTATCATGGAGTGAAGTGAGCCTCAAGGCAGAGCGCACCGAAGTCGAGCTAAGAGCATTTACCCACATTCACTGCCACTTTCGGGTCACTGGAAAAGTGCCTCAAGCCTGACGCCGTTGCTCGCGCCATCGAGTTGTCCAAAGACAAATATTGCTCTGCTTCGATCATGCAGGAAAAACGGCCACGATCACTCACGACGTCGAAATCTTTGAAAATCGGGCGCTATAGATAATAGGCCGTCCGGGTCATCACGCTGGACGCCAGGCGCATCGCCGTTTTTATGGGCGCAGGAAGCTCTTTAGCGCCAAGCGATACCGCCGTATTTGCATGCTCGACTTCGTCAAGCTTCATCTGCTGCACAATCGCACTGGATCGGGCATCGCCTGAAGGCAGCGCATCTAGATGACGCCCCAGATGAGCTTCGACCTGCCGTTCGGTCTCGGCCAGAAAACCCAGGCTCCAGCCATCCCCAAGCTTTCCTGCCGCCGCCCCAAGCGTCAACGAACCGAGATACCACAAGGGATTCAACAGGCTTTTGTGCGCGCCAAGTTCCTTCAGTCGCTGCTCGGTCCAGGCCAGATGCTCGGTCTCCTGATCCGCAGCACTTTCCAGCGACCGCCGGATAGTCGGACTCTTACAGGTCAGCGCCTGCCCTTGATACAGGGCTTGCGCACAAACCTCTCCGACGTGATTGACGCGCATTAGCGCACCGGAATGCTTTTTCTCCTGACCCGACCATTCCGGCTCAGCCAGTTCTCGCCCGGGTACTGCACGCCCCATGGGCGCCACCGCGAAGACAGTCCGTAAGGCTTTATCCAACTGGAGAATAAACGCATCAACCATTAGCGCGAAATCCCACCCTGACGAAGCACCCTGCGCGCCTCTTCGGCGCTGGGCGAAATAATTTTGTTTGGGCAAAAATTATTGTTAAAAAGTTCAACATGATGATTATTACTGGTTCCCTGAATCCTGACCCACTGATTGTTCCGCGCTTTCGACCAAGTCTTGTCGGAACGACCCGAAGCGTAGAACCTCCGCTCCAGCGTGTCACAGCGCATGCCTTCGTAGCTGATGTTCTGCGCCCCCTGAGAACTCACCACAACCAGAACATAACGGATCACGCCATCAGAACCGATAACAATCGATTTGCCATCAATGAAAAACAGTGACTCAACAACCGCGCCGACCTTGAAAGCAATCAGATTCTCTTTTTCGGGAAACGCCGGTAACTGGACCTCCACTTCCGACCAGGGTTTTTCGTCAAAATCCTCTTCAAAGCGAGACACCGGCATAGTCGGATCCTTAAACGCCAGGACATGAGGAGCAACAAGCAATAGCACTGCTGCAAGCATCCAGTTCGCCAATTTCATACGCGTACTTCCTCTTTGAGCACCCTCGAAAAATCGAGAAAGCTAACTCCCGCAACCATTATCAAGCTCGGTTTTATCTTTATCGCCACAGCGACGTGGGCGACGTTGGTCGGCATCCAGAAAACGAGCCAGTTCGTTCAACGCCTGCTCATAGACGTTGCGCTTGAACTCAATGACCGATTCGAGAGAGACCCAGTAAGTATTCCAGCGCCAGGCATCAAACTCGGGATGATCGGAAGCGCGCAACGAAATATCACTGTCACGACCGACCAGACGCAGCAAAAACCAGATCTGCTTTTGCCCCCTGTAACTACCGCGCCATTCGCGCTTTACCCAGTGAAACGGCACATCGTAGCGCAACCAGTCCTTGGTTCTGCCCAAAATACTGACATGTTCGGGTAGCAAGCCAACCTCTTCGTAGAGTTCCCGTAACATGGCCTGCTCAGGGGTTTCCCCCCGCTTGATGCCACCTTGCGGAAACTGCCATGAATGTTCACGTATTCGCTTGCCCCAAAAAACCTCGTTCTTCGCGTT
>JBAXHE010000109.1:0-8675 GCA_037139055.1 Betaproteobacteria bacterium
AGCACAGAAGATCGGCGGCTTCCTGATCGTCAGCGAAGCAAAACTCAAAGCCCTTTCTGCCGACGCCCTCAAAAAACTGATGGCCGCCGACGCCCTCGGCCTGGCCTACGCCCAACTGTTCTCGATGGGCAATCTGGGGAATCTGTTCGCCGCCCCGCAGGCTCCAGCACCCGCCGCCAAACCCCGCGCCAAGCGCTCAAGCAAGAAGACGGAGTAGTAAGGTGAAAGTCTTATTGAACCGGCGTACTGAAGTATTACCACCGTTCGGGCTGAGCCTGTCCAAGTCCGCCCACCCTTCGACAGGCTCAGGGCGAACGGACTTGAGTCATTATCTTGCCGGATCAATAGCTTTTGTAGCGCGGTGCCACCGCAACAAAAGCTGTCGGGCTGAAGCCCGACCTACAACACCGTCATTCCCGCGCCCCTCCTCGCCGTCATTCCCGCGCAGGCGGGAATCCAGTTCGTTGGTGTTTCTGGATTCCCGCCTTCGCGGGAATGACGAGGGTTTGACCGCTCGGCACATCCGCGTGCGCCACTCTTTGCGTTTCACACCCGACAAAAACATCAGGTCGGCGGTAGGTCGGGATTTAACCCGACAAGGATGCCTCTGCGAGCCAATAGATACGGGCACCTTCAGGCATTGCCTCGCGCGGAGCGTACCCCATCGCGCAGAAAATCTGCGCTCCTACAACACTGAACATGCTGTGGTAGGTCGGGTTGGCCCGGAGGGCGTAAGCCGACGTCTGTGCCCAACAGCCCCCCTGCAAGCCAATGAATACGGGCGTCTCCAGCGCATCGATAACAACCCGGTCGCTCTTTTCAAGCCCCGCACCAACAGCCGTTTTCCGCTACTCGCTTTGGCCGCAGTCGCGGCAACCAAAATGTTTGAGGTCACACCATGAATAAAATCCACCGCATCATCTGGAGCGCCGTGCGTGGCGCGTTTGTTGTGGCGCAGGAAACGGCGGTTAGTCATGGCTTGCCGTCATCGACGCAACGGGTTCGCCGGGAGCTTGCTAACACTCCTGGTATCACCATATTCTGGTTACGAAAGCTCTCCGTCGCCGTCTGTTTAGCGGCCTCGTCTCAGCTGACTTTCGCGGCGCCACCGGTGAACACCTTGCCGACCGGCGGCCAGATCGTTGGTGGTGCGGCCGCTGGCAGTATTGCCACCAGCGGCAATGCCATGACCGTCACGCAAAATCAGCAACGGATGATTGCCAATTGGGACAGTTTCTCGATCGGTAGTGCCGCCAGTGTGCATTTTGCTCAGCCGAGCGGCGGCGTGGCGCTCAACCGGGTGACCGGTACCGCGCCTTCTGAAATCTTTGGCAAACTGAGCGCCACTGGCAGCGTCTATCTGATCAACCCTAACGGCGTGATGTTTGGTCGCGGCGCGCAAGTTGATGTCGGCTCGCTGGTCGCCAGCACCATGAAGCTTTCTGACGGCGACTTCATGGCCGGCAAACTCAACTTTACCGGCGGTAATGGCAGTGTCATCAATCAGGGCAGTTTGAATGCCGAACAAGGCGGCTATATCGCCCTGCTGGCGCCTGAAGTGCGTAACGAAGGGATCATCACCGCCAGCCTCGGCAGCGTGCTACTCGGCGGTGCCGAAGCCGTCACCCTCAGCCACGACAGTAGCGGTTTGCACTACGCCGTGGACAAAGGCGCGGTGCAGGCGCTGGTCGACAACAAAGGGCTGGTGCAGGCCGATGGCGGGCAGGTGATTTTGAGTGCCCGCGCCGCCAATACCCTGGCTAGTGCGGTGATCAACAACAGCGGAACGATTGAAGCCAAAGGGCTGGTCGCCAAGGGCGGCAGGATCGTGCTGGAAGCAGATAGCATCACCTTGGCCAGCGGCAGTTTGCTTGATGCCAGCGGTGTCAGCGGCGGCGGCACGGTACTGGTGGGCGGCGACTGGCAGGGCAGTGGTGCCATGCACCAAGCCACCACGGTGACCATGGCGCAAGGCGCGAAGATTGATGTCTCGGCGACCCAAAGCGGTAGCGGCGGCAAGGCGGTGTTGTGGAGTGATGTGCATAACGCCAATTCGGTCACGCAGGTCGATGGCGAGATTCTGGCCAGGGGCGGCGCGGACGGTGGCGATGGTGGCAAGGTGGAGACCTCCGGCCATACGCTGAAAATCGGCGACAACACCCGCATCAGCACCCTCGGCCCCAACGGCCAACTGCTGCTGGACCCGACCAACTTCACCATCGCATCGGGTAGTGCTGCACAAACCACCAGCGGCATCGGTGCCACCACGCTTCAAGGGCTGATTGCCGGCAACGCCACGACTACTATCACTACCAGCGCCACGGCCAACGGCACCGATCTGGGCGACATCACCATTGCCGCGCCCTTGAGCTGGAGCGCCAACACCCTGGCACTTTCCGCGCACCACAGCGTGCTGGTCAATGACGTGGTAAGCGTTTCCGGCACCGGCGGGCTGACCGTTACCACCAACACCGGCGGCTACAGCGACAGCGCTGGCAACAGTGCGGGCTACCTGAAGATGAAGCAAAACCGCTCAGGCCTCACCGGCACCGACACTTTTGACGGCAAGATCAACTGGTCATCCAGCGCCAGCCCCACCATCAACGGCACCGTCTACACCGTTATCAAAGACCAAGCCACGCTAGCTAGCACGCTGATTACTGCCAACGCAACCGGCAATTACGCCCTGGGCGCAGATATAACCGCTGTGGGCGCTTGGACACCTGTGGGCACCACTGCTACGCCATTCATAGGCCAATTCGATGGCTTTGGGCACACACTCAGCGGTGTCACCGTCAGCGGTGGCACCGCCACCGGTGCAGGTTTGTTCGGCACAGTCAGTAGCGGTATGCGACTCGCCAATGTCGGACTCCTCAATTCGACCATTACCAATAACGCTGTAGGTACGGGCGGGTTTATCGGTTGGGTCGCTACTATTAATGCTACTTTGACAACTGTCAACAATGTATTTACCGGAAGCGATACGGCAGTTATCAATAATCACACCGGTGATCCAGCTGGTTTTGGCGGCATTATCGGTTATTCGACCGGAAAACTTCTACTGCAAGACAGCTATAACGCCGCAAGCGTTTATGCCGCTACCGCTACGTTGGGAGGATCGGCTGGCGTGGTGGGGTATGAGACAGGCACCATTGGAATGTACAAAAACCTCAGCAATTTCGGCACCATCACCGGCGGAACCACCGCGAACCAAAATACTCCGTCCGCTCTGGCGACGAATGTCGGCGGTATTTTTGGGTATGGTGGTTTTTCGACGATGGATTCTCTGACCATCACGGATCTGAAAAACTACGGCAATATCTATGGCAAGGATGGAGTGGGTGGCATCGTCGGCCGATTTGATGTGGGTATCGGGGTATCGGGCGCGCTAAGATTCAACAACAGCGGCAATGTCAAAGGGAACGACGGCGTTGGCGGTATCGTCGGTAATATGAACGGCTTCGTTGGCGCTGGTGCCCATGTCTACTTCCAAAATGTGACCAACTCCGGGACGGTTACGGCAGCGGGTGATAAAGCGGGCGGTTTAATTGGATATATAATAAATTATTATAGTAATGGCTCCAATCAATATGTCACGATCGCGCAATCGTTTAATACCGGCGCCGTCGAAGCAAATTATTATGCCGGTGGTTTGGTCGGCGGGGTTTTTAGTGGCAGTTCATCAGATGCCAAACTAACCATCACCGACTTTTACAACACTGGCAATGTGAGTACAACAAGTGCTTCCAACGCAAAAGCCGGAGGTGTTATTGGACTTGTGAATAATGGGTTAATAACACTCGAACAAGGCTATAACTCAGGATCGATAGCGCTCAATGCGGCTGATACCATAGGATTCTCGGGCGGTATTATCGGGTCTGCCTATTCTGCCAGTAACTCATCCGTCACCCCCACATTTACCAATATCAATAGTTTTACCGGCAAAGTAACTGCTGACAGACTTTATTTTTTCTATACCGGCGGTGGCGGAAGCGCATATAAAACAACCCAGACCGGCATTACCTCCATCGCCCCGGCAACGTTTCAGGCGCAGACTTTAGCCACCGACGTTTTTAGCACCACCTACTGGGGCGGCGGCAACGGCGCCATGCCGTATCTGCTGGGCTATACCGTTCCGGTGACCATCAACTTCACCAGTGCGCTGACCAGCGTCTACGGCAGCGCCCCCAGCGGGGCCATTGGCTCGGGCTTTACGCTCAGCGGCTGCACCAACTGCATTACGCTGAGCTACGGCAGTTACCTGACCAACACCACCGCCGCCGGCAGCTACAGCTACACCAGCAACCCCACCCTGCTCAGCCTGGGCTACAGCAGCGGCACAGCGTCCGACTACGCCATCAGCTGGGGGACTAACAGCAGCTTTGTGGTGAGCCAGCGCCCGATCAACATCACCGCCACCAGCGGCCAGACCAAGACCTACGGCGCCGCCAACCCGACCTACACCTACACCGCAGAGGCCAGCAGCACGGGTCGCGGATGGGTCAATAGCGATACCTTCAGCGGCGCGCTGGCCCGCGTGGCCGGTGAAGACGTCGGCACCTATGCCATCAACAGCGTGGGCACACTGGCCAATAGCAACTACGCCATTACCGTGGTGCCCGCCAACTTTGCCGTGACGCAGGCACCGCTCACCGTGACGGCCACCGCCCAGAGTAAAACCTATGGCGATAACCTGACGATGGGCAACACCACCACGCTATTCACCTCGTCCGGCCTGCAAAACGGCGAATCCATCGGCCGGGTTACGCTTGCCAGCAGCGGCGCGGTCGGTACCGCAGGCGTCAGTGGCAGCCCCTACAGCATTGTCCCCAGCGTTGCCACGCTCGGCACCTTTATGGCCAGCAACTACGCCATCACCTATGTGAATGGCGCGCTGACGGTGGCCCGTGCACCGCTCACCATTGCGGCCACGCCGCAAACCAAAACCTACGGCACCACGCAGAACTTGGGCACCACCGGCTTTTTCCCCTCCGGCTTGCAGAACGGCGAATCGATCGGCGGAGTCACGCTGACCAGCACCGGGGCTGTGGACACCGCAGCACGCGGCACCTACAACATTGTCCCTTCGGCCGCCACGGGCGGCACCTTCGACAGCAACAACTACACCATCACCTACTCGACCGGCGTCAACGCCTTGACGGTGGATAGGGCACCGCTGACAGTAACGGCCAATAGCGACAGCAAGACCTACGACGGCGCGGCGTACTCGGGCGGCAACGGCGTGATTTATAGCGGCTTTGTGCTGAGCCAGGACCAGAGCGCGCTCGGCGGCGGCTTGGGTTACGCCGGCACGGCACAAGGCGCGGTGAATTACAGCGCCGGCAACTACACCATCGTGCCGCAGGGCTATAGCTCAAGCAATTACTCCTTCACCTATGTGCCCGGCACGCTGACCATTGCCCAGCGCCCGATCACCCTGACGGCCGATGCGCAAACCAAGGTCTATGGCAACGCCGACCCCAGCCTCACTTATGCTATGGAGGCCGCCGGCAGCGGACGCGGGCGCGTGGGCACCGACACCTTTACCGGCAGCCTCTCGCGCACCGCCGGCGAGACGGTAGCAGGTGGTCCTTATGCCATTGCGCTAGGCACGGTGGCCAACAGCAATTACGCCATCAGCTATGTGCCGGACAACCTGACCATCACCCAGCGACCGATCACCCTGGCCGCCAGCACGGCCACCAAGGTCTATGGCGAAAATGATCCGTCGCTGGCGGTAACGGTGACCGGCGGCAGCTTGGCGACGGTGGCGCAAAGCGATGCGCTGGCTACGGTGAGCGGCACGCTGTCCCGGCAAGCCGGTGAAAACGTGGGTGCTTATGATATTGCGCTAGGCACCGGTGGCACGGCAGGCAGCAAGGCCGCCAACTACGCCATCACCTTCACCACCGACAACAACGCGGTGAGCGTTACCCGCCGCCCGGTAACGGTAACGGCCGACGCCAAGAGCAAAACTTATGGCGATACTGACCCGGCCCTGACCTACACCAACACCACCGGTACAACGGGCACCGGCACGGGCTTGTGGGGCAGCGACACCTTGAGCGGTAGCCTGACCCGCGCCGCCGGTGAAACCAGCGGCCCCGGTGGCGTGACCTACCAGATTCAGCAGGGCACCATCACCAACACCGCCAATAGCAACTACAACATCACCTATGTGCCGGCCAATCTGACCATCGGCCAGAAGACGCTGACGCTGGCTGGTAGCACCGGCCTGACCAAAACCTACGACGGGCGCACCAGCATGGTCGCCGGCACCAACGGCTACGGCAGTCTGGTCGGGCTGGTGGGCAGTGATGTGGTGAGCGTGGCCGGTGCGCCGGTATTCAGCTCGGCCAACCAGGGCGCCCGCACCATCATCGTCGGCAGCGTGGCCATTGCCGGCGCCGATGCCGGTAACTACAGTCTTTCGTGGAGCAATGGCAGCGGCACCATCAACGCCGCGCCTTTAACCATCACGGCCAACAACGACGCCAGCTTTGTAACGCTGGCCTCGACCGGCGTGGCCGCCTACAACGGCGTCAGCTACCGCGGCTTTGTCAATGGCGAAGGCACCGGCGTGCTGGGGCTTGGCAGTCTGGCCATCACCCGTAGCGGCAGTGGGCCGGACGGCAACACGGGTGGCGGCAACACGCTGGCCGGCACCTACACCAATGCGCTGACGCCGGCAGGCGCAACCGCCAACAACGGCAACTACACGATCACCTACACGCCAGGCACCTACACCATTGTGCCGGCCGACCGGCTGCTGGTGACGGTGAACAATGCGGCCTTTACCTACGGCACCGCACCGAGTTACAGCATCGTCAGCGCCAAGTATCTGGACGGCAGCAACAACATTCAAACCCTGGCCGCACCTACGGCCTCTGGCAATACCTACACCTACAGCGATGGTTCTGGCGGCACGGCGGTCTTCACGCTCGGCCCTGTATCTGCGCAGACCAGCACCAATGGAGCGCTGAAAGCCGGTGGCTATAGTATCGGTGCCAGCAACATCACCGAAACCAGCGGCAACTTCAGCAACAACCTGGTGGTTGTCGGCGCGCTGACGGTCAATCAGAAAGGCCTGACAGCCACCGCCACCGGCGTGACTAAAGTTTATGACGCCAGCACGGCGATGAACAACGTCAGCCTCGGGCTGACCGGGCTGGAAGCCAACGATGTGGTTTCGGTGGCCGGCAACGGCAACTTCAGTAGCAAAAACGCCGGAAGCGGCAAGACCTACACCATCGACTCACTAACGCTGGGTAGCACGGATGCGGCGAACTATTACCTTTCCGGCGGCAGTTCGCTGTCGGGCAACAACGGCGTGATCAGTGCCAAAACGGTGAGCCTTGCGGCGACCAAGACCTACGACGGCAACTTCACGCTGGGCGCCAATACGGTAACCATCAGCGGCTTGATCGGCAGCGAGACGCTGGGTTACTCGGGCGCCACCGCCAATAGCAAAGATGTCTTGACGGCCAGTTACGTAAACGCGCTGACCTTGGTCGACGGCACCAACGGCGGCCTGGCGGCCAACTACCAGACACCCAGCCTGGCAGCCGCAGGCGCCGGCAACAGCGCCACGATTACCCGCAAAGCCCTGACCATGAGCGGGCAATCGGCAGCGGACAAGACTTTCGATGGCCTGGTCAATGCAGTAACCACCCTCGGCGTGCTGAACGGGCTGATCGGGACAGAAACCCTGAACACCAGCGGCACCGGCACCTTTGCCGATGCCAACGTCGGCACCGGCAAACCGGTGACCATCGTGCTGGCACTGGCCGATGGCACGAATGGTGGCATGGCAAGTAACTATTCAATCGCGGATGCAACGACCACGGCGACGGTCAATGCGGTGCCGACAACGGTACCTCCGCCGCCTCCTTCGGTGCCGACGATCCCAACGCCTCCGCGAGACATACCAAAACCGCCCCCGCCACTTGAGCCGCCAAGCGAACCGACTGGTACGCCAGCACCGAGTAGCGACCCGACTGGAGGCCCGGCAACCGGCGTTCCCGGTGGTCCAGGCGGCGTTCCTAGTGAGCCGGGTGGTGACCCGGCTGGAACACCGGCACCGAGTGGTGATCCGACCGGAACGCCTTCGCCGAGTGGTGATCCAGCCGGCACACCCGCACCAAGCGGCGATCCAACAGGTACGCCTGTACCAAGCGGTGACCCGACAGGCATGCCGGCACCGAGCGGTGACCCAACAGGAACACCGGCACCAAGCGGTACGCCGGCACCAAGTGGTGATCCAACCGGAACACCGGCACCAAGCGGTGATCCAACTGGAACGCCGACACCGAGTGGTGATCCGACCGGAACGCCAGTACCGAGTGGCGATCCAACAGGAACACCGGCACCGAGCGGAGATCCGACAGGTTCGCCTTCGCCGAGTGGTGACCCGACAGGCACGCCAGCACCAAGCGTCGATCCAACAGGAACACCGGCACCAAGCGGTGACCCAACCGGTACGCCGGCACCAAGCGGCGATCCAACAGGAACGCCGGCACCAAGTGGTGATCCAACTGGAACGCCGACACCGAGTGGTGATCCGACCGGAACGCCAGCACCGAGTGGCGATCCGACTGGTACACCGGCGCCGAGTGGTGACCCAACAGGAACACCGGCACCAAGCGGTGACCCAACCGGTACGCCGGCACCAAGCG
>JBAXHE010000110.1:0-7981 GCA_037139055.1 Betaproteobacteria bacterium
TTACCTTCCATCTGGCCGCGACGGCGCAGCGCAAGATTCGTCAATCGCTGCTGCTTGTGGTGGAGAAAATTGGGGGGTTCATTCTGTCAGCAATTGCCATCGAAATGATAGCCACGGGGCTGCGCGGATTGTTTCCTGGCCTCGCAGCCTAGGGTTCCTGCGTGGGGAGGCCGCAAAAGGATCATCAGGTGATGCCTTCTCAGGTTGGTTTGCGGCGAATGCGGGCGGTCCACAACAACAGAGTAAGCAGTAGCACGCCGGCAATACCGATCTGAAGTGTTCCTGCCCACGGGGCATCCTGCGCCAGGCCGCTGCCGATCAGCGAAGCAATCATGCCTTGCGGCAGGTAGCCGAGCAATGAGCCGAGAAAGAAGGCGCGCAGGCCGGTGCTACTCAGGGCAAGCGCAATGTTGATCAGCGCGTTGCTGATTGGCAGGAAACGAAACAGGGCAATCGAGAGAATGCTCGGCTGGGCTTCGACGATCCGCCGCACATAAGGCTTGCCACCAAAGTGCTGATTCAGCCAGGCGCGAGCACCCCAGCGGGCCACGCTGAAGGCCAGAAACGAGCCGATCAGGCAGCCGCACAGCGAATAAAACAATCCGGGAGCGAAACCAAAGGCAAAACTGCCAAAGGTGAAAAAAATCAGCCTCGGCGTGCCAACCATGATCAGCAGCGAACTGGCCGCGATGAAACCGATCACTGCGGGCAGTTCCCCGCTTCGTGCCAGTTGCGCGAGTCCCTCAATGGCTTCGCGATCCTGGATGAAGTCGCCTAGAGGAGTGCCAAACACCAGCAGCAGAATGGCTGCCATGACCCCCAGCAGGGCCAGAAGCCGGAGCGTCGTTCTGCTCTGGCGTTTATCGGGCAGCACGGGCGGAGTAGTCACGGAACCATTCCGCCCAGTGGGCGATTCCTTCGGCCAGCGAAGTCTTCGGTTCAAAACCGACGTCTTGGCGCAAGTCGTCGATGTCGGCATAGGTAGCCATGACGTCGCCAGCCTGCATTGGCAGGAAAATCTTTTTTGCGTCCTGGCCGAGCGTCTTTTCGATCGTTTCGATGAAGCTCATCAATTCCACCGGCTGGTGATTGCCGATGTTGTAGATCCGGTAGGGTGCGAAGCTGGTGGCCGGATCGGGATGGCTGCTGTCAAACGTTGCAGAGGGCGTGGCGATCCGGTCGGCAGCCTTGACCGTGCCTTCGGCAATGTCGTCGACGTAGGTGAAGTCACGGCGCATCTTGCCGTGATTAAAGATGTTGATCGGACGGCCTTCAAGAATAGCCTGGGTGAACAGCCACGGCGACATGTCCGGACGCCCCCAGGGACCATACACGGTGAAATAGCGTAGGCCGGTGGTCGGTAGTCCGAACAGGTGACTGTAACTGTGCGCCATCAGCTCGTTCGATTTCTTGGTCGCGGCGTAGAGACTGATCGGGTGATTGACTTCGTCATGCACCGAAAACGGCATTCGGGTATTCGCACCATAGACACTGGAACTGCTGGCGAAGACGAGGTGCTCGACGTGATGCTGACGGCAACCTTCGAGCACGTTGCCGAAGCCGACCAGATTGCTCTGGATATAAACCTGCGGATTGGTCAGCGAATAACGTACGCCAGCCTGTGCTGCGAGGTGGATGACGCGGTTAAATTGTTCGCCAGCAAAGAGCTTGCCCATTGCCTCGGAGTCGGCTATGTCCAGCTTGATGAAGCGGAAATTGGCGTAGGGCGTTAGGCAGTCAAGACGCGCCTGTTTGAGCCGCGGGTCATAGTAATCGTTGAGGTTGTCGATGCCGACCACCTCGTCTCCGCGTTCCAGCAGAAGGCGGGTGACGTGCAGGCCGATGAAGCCGGCCGCGCCGGTGACCAGGACTTTCATTAACGCCGACCAATAGGGAAGTACTCGAAGCCCTGCTCGCGCATCGTTGCCGGGTCGTACAGGTTGCGGCCGTCAAAAATGACTGGATTCTTGAGCTGCGCTTTCAGCGTATCGAAGTTGGGGCTACGGAAGGCCTTCCATTCAGTGATGATGAGCAGCGCATCGGCGTCGGCCACCGCGTCCATCGCCGTGTCGACCAGCTTCAGGTCGGCGCGCTGACCGTAGATGCGGTGCGTTTCTTCCATCGCCGCTGGGTCGTAAGCCGAAATCGTCGCGCCCATTTCCCATAGTGCTTCGATCATCACCCGGCTCGGCGCTTCGCGCATGTCATCGGTATTGGGTTTGAAAGCCAGGCCCCAGATGGCAAAGTGCATGTTTTTAAGATCGCTGCCGAAGCGTGTGCGGATCTTGGTGATCAGCACGCTTTTTTGCGCCTCATTGGCTTCCTCGACAGCATTCAGAACACGCAGCGGCGCGCCACACTCCTGAGCAGTACGTTGCAGCGCCTGCACGTCCTTGGGGAAGCACGAGCCGCCGTAGCCGCAGCCGGCATAGAGAAAGTGGTAGCCGATACGTGGGTCGGAACCCATGCCTTGGCGCACTAGTTCGATGTCAGCGCCGAGTTTTTCAGCGAGGATGGCCAGTTCGTTCATGAAGGAAATGCGCGTAGCGAGCATGGCGTTGGCCGCGTACTTAGTCAGCTCGGCCGAATGGATGTCCATGACCACCAGGCGTTCGTGGTTGCGCTGGAACGGGGCGTAGAGCGTGCGCAGAAGCTGCGTGGCTTTTTCATTGTCGGTGCCGATGACGATGCGGTCGGGTTTCATGAAGTCGTCGAGGGCGGCGCCTTCCTTGAGAAATTCCGGATTCGAGGCAACGCAGAACTCGGTGCTGAGTCCGCGGGCCTGGAGTTCTTCCTCGATGGCGGCCCTGACTCGGTCGGCGGTGCCCACGGGAACTGTCGATTTGTCGACAACCAGCTTGAAACTGTTCATGTGCCGGCCAATGTTGCGCGCAGCGGCAACGACGTATTGCAGGTCAGCGGAACCATCCTCGTCGGGCGGGGTGCCGACGGCGATAAACTGAATGTCACCAAAATCAACGGAAGCCTCGATGTCGGTGGTGAACGTCAGGCGGCCGGCGGCGACATTACGTTTCACCATGTCGTCCAGACCGGGTTCGTAAATCGGAATGCCGCCGGATTGAAGAACACTGATCTTGCGCGCATCGACGTCGACGCAGAGCACTTCGTTGCCGACTTCCGCCAGACAGGTGCCGGTAACCAGACCGACATAACCGGTGCCAATAACTGTGATTTTCATGCCATCGTTCCAGAAGAATAGGGTGTAAGGGTGTAATTCTATAGCAGACTGCGATAAAGACCGATGAGCTTGCTGGCCATGCTTTCCAGATCGAGATCAATAACCGCATCTCGCGCCGCGCCGCGCATGGCTGCAGCCGCTCCCGGAGCGGCGAGTTGATCTAGGTGCTTGGTGAGTTGAACGATGTCCAGCGCGTCACAGACAAAGCCGTTTATTCCCGAACTGACGCGAGCAGCCATCCCACAGGTCAGCGAGGTGATGATCGGCAGGCCGCAGGCCATGGCTTCCAGCGCGGCATTAGGCATCGGATCGTACCTCGTCGGCAAGACAAAGGCATCGGCCATGCCGTAGTAGGGGCGGACGTCCTGTTGCGGACCGACAAAATGGACGCGCGGCGCAAGACCGAGCTTTTCGGCTTGCCGCTGATAGGTGGGCAGTTTCCGGTCTTGTCCGACGATGACCAGATGGCCGTTGGTTGGTTGCATCGCGGCCAGTGCCGGGAGAAGCTGTGCGATACCTTTGCGCTCAAAGCCGCTGCCGACAAAGAGAAAGACCGGGGCGAGCGGATCAATGCCCAGCGAGCGCCGCTGTTTTTCTCGCCATTCATCGGCGAGTCGCGGGTGGAAATAATCCAGATCGACGCCATTCTCGATGACCACCAGCTTGCTCTCGGGGACGGTGTAGTAACGCTGCATTTCTTCGCGCACCAAATGCGAGTTGCAGATTACCGCCTTGAGCGCAGGCGAAGCCAGCATCGCCGCTTCCTGTTTGAGGATGAAACGGTGAAACGGCGAACAGCGGTCGATGATGCGGGTCAGTGCGGTTTTCCCGCGTGCGCGATGCTCGAGCCAGGCGGCATGAACGCCGTCGCCGGCGCGGAAGATCATGCATCCGGGAATGCGTTCGTGCGCCTGGGTGATGTCGTAATGCCCTGCGGCCATGGCCTGTTGCGCGGAGGCGGCAAAGGACCGGTCACGCGCGGCGCGTCCGCCGAGGAGCCGGGAGTGCTTAGGGTTGCAGATTTTCTGCAGAAATCCGTCCTGGGCTGCGCCTTGCCAGCTGCGGGTAATCAGCGTGACTTCGGCGCCTTCGTCTACGAGCGCTTTGAGGGCGCGTTCGACAAAGCGTTCAGCCCCCCCGAAAGGGTTGTAGCGCTGGCGGATGAGGGCAAGTCGGAGTTTCGCCTTGCCGGGGGCTGGAGGACTCATTCGCTGAGTAATTCCAGAACCGCCTGATGCACCCGCTCAATTGGAAGGGTGACCAGACAGTCACTGACCTTGCTGCCGCCGCAGCCGTCGATGCCGCAAGGGCGGCATGGATGCGTGGCGCTGGTCACCACCCGGTGCGCCACCTTCCAGGGACCCCATTCCTTGTCGCCGGAAGGTCCGAACAGCGCGACGGTGGGCGTTCCCATGGCGGCGGCGATGTGCATCGGCGCAGAGTCTACGCCGATGAAAAGGCGGGCGCGCGCGGTCAATGCCGCCAGTTCCTTGAGCGAGAGCTTCCCCTCCAGGCTAAGCGCGGGGCGTTCCAGTTTCGACTGAATGACTTCGATCATGCGCATTTCGGCACTGTCCTGGGCCGCTGTCAGGATGACCAGATGACCTTCCTGGTTTAGCCGGTTGATCAGAGCGGCCATTGAATCGGCGGGCCAGCACTTGAAGTGCCAGCGCGAGGCCGGGTGAATGTGAATGAAAGCGGTAGCTTCGCAGCCCAGTTCTTTCAGCAGGCTGGCAATTCGTGCTTCGGCATCCGGGCCAGGAACAAGAGAAAGATTTCTTTCATTCGGTGCTGGATAGAGTCCAAGGCGGCGAAGCGCGTCCAGATTCAGTTCTGCGGTATGGCGAAGCGCGTTGCGCGGCGTCGTGAGAAAATGAGTAAAGGCTTTGTTCCACCAATTTCCCCGACCGCCGACCCGGCGGGCAACGGCCCAGCGCGCACCACAGAGCCGGGTAATCCAGGCGCCGCGCGGGTGGTCGGTCAGATGGACGATCAGGTCGTAGTGCCGACTGCGCAGGGCTTTGAGCAGCTGCCATTCGGCGCGGATGTAGGCGGCAAGCCCTTGCCTCCTGCCGTTCCGGTCAATCAGATGGATTTCACTGAGCGCTGGATGCAAAGACAGCATTTCTGCCGTGTCAGCGTAAATCAAGGCGTCGATTTCGGCCTGCGGGGCGTATTTCTTGAGCGCCGAAATGACCGGAGAGGTCAGCAGCACGTCGCCGTGATGGCGCAGTTTGATGACCAGCACCCGCTGCAGGGTGTCGAGGGGGATGGCGTCCTTGAGCATGCCGGCATTCTACCTGTTCTTGCTGACGCTCGTATGGCGGCTATTCAGCAATTAGCCGCTGCTCAAGCCGCTCGAAAGCGGCCAGAGCGTCGGTGACAGTGATGTCGCTGACATCGCGGCTCGATGGTTGCAGCAATTCGTGCTTGACGCCCCAGGGGTGCCAGTGTTCCGCGCCGGAGTTGCCAAAAAAACAGACGAGCGGTTTGCCGAGCCCGGCGGCAATATGCATGGCGCCGCCATCGGAGCAAATGATGCGGTCGCAAAGCGACAGTCCGGCGATCAGTTCGTCAAGCCGCTCGGTCCGGCAGGCCACCAGTGGGAGCGTGCGGCACAGTTCGAGAAGACGCTTTACCTTGTCATCATCACCGGGGTGCTGCGGGTGGTTCTCGGCGCCGGGCGACCAAAAAAGCAGAAAACGGGCACCATGGCGGGTATGAAGCGCGCCGGCGAGTTCGGCAAAGCGCTCGATCGGCCAGCGCTGCGATGTCTTGCGCGCCGAAATGTGCAGGCCGATCAGTGGCGAATTTCCCTGAGGGGGGGGCGGAATAGAAAACGCTGCGGCACGCTGCGGATCGGCGTGAAGGTGAAGCAGGCCGGGGGCTTCCTTGATGCCCAAGGGGTGCAGAAGGTGCATCACCTGCTCGGCTTCGTGGCCTAGCCCAGATGGCGTGTCATTGGCTGCGCAGGCAATGATCTGTTTGGCACCAATCCAGCGGGCGAAGCGGACGGCGCCGGGCTGATGGCTCGGCGTGGCAACGATGATCAGATCGAACTGCGTCCTGCGCAGGCGCACGATCAGGCGGCAGGTTTCCAGCCAGATCGCGAAACGAGATTCGCCCGCGCTACGGTGCTTGGCTTTGCGGTAAACATGTACCTGATCAATTTCCGGGTTGTTGATGAGTACCGGGGCATTGTAGCTGTTGACCAGAGCGTCGATCCGCGACTCCGGATAGTGGCGCCGTAGCGCCGAGAACAGCGGGGTCGTGCACACGAGGTCGCCAATATTGTCGCGGCGGATGACCAGTATTTTCATGGCGAAAGTCTTTGCTCGGCCCATTGGACGATCGGGCGTAGACGCTCGACAAATGCCTCGAACGAAAAACGCTTCAGATGTTCCGTAGCCTGGGCCGGATGGAGGGGGGCTGACCGCTGGAGAAGCTGATCCAACAGACGGTAAAAATCAGCCCCCCGGTCTTCGCGCGGGTCGCGATAGAAGAATCCGCTTTGTCCTTCCAGCACCGTTTCGGTAAATGGTGGCGCTTTCACCGCGAGTACCGGGAGGTCACACGCCTGCGCCTCGATGACGTTGAGGCCGAGGGCCTCTTTTTCTGGCAGGCCGGTCATTAAATAATCAAGCTGTGCATAGACCGAACGCACATCGCGTTGATGCCCCCAGAATCTCACCCGGTCGGCAATGGGGGCCAGCGCGCGGTCAAGGTCGCGCACAGAGGCGTAGCCGCCGCTGCCAAAAATCTCCAGATTCACTGACGGATAACTCGCCAGGGCCGAAAACAGATGGGTGAATAGCAGGGGGAACTGTTTGATCGGAGTCAGGCGGGAAACGATGCCGAGCGTAAGCCCGGGGCGTTTCGCAAAGCGAGTCTGTTTAGCTAGCGGGCGCCACACGGGTTGCAGCAGGCCGAGCAGACGGTCGCGAAACTTCCTCTGGTCCCAGTCGTAACGCGATGTGCTGACGATGGCTGCTGCGCCTTCTCCGCGCTGCGGGGAGAGGGTGGCAACCCCATAGAGCGGTTCGCTCCAGACGGGGGCGCCTGCGGCGGTCAGGCCGTCACGCACCCATTTTGACACCGGAATGACCATGTCATGATGGTCAAAGCTGTGCGGATTTCTTCCCTGGATCGGCATATGCGCCATGGCCGTAAGCAACCACTGCGGATGGCGCTCGTTGATCAGCGCACGTGGCAGCGGGCCATGGCTCAGCAGCCAGAGGGGTTTGCGTTCCAGGCGAGCGGCAATTGTTTCGAACGTGGCGGCGTGTTCAATCCGAGTGCTGGCCGGAAGATCCAGTTGCCCCCAGAACGACGCCTTGGGGTGGGCATAGAGCGTGGTGCTGACCCCCAGACGATCTAGCGCCTGGCACAGGAACGCCGTATACACCTCGCCTCCGCCGAAGTGCGGCTGCAGGTTGATTTGGCTTAGCTGCATGGTTCCGTTTCAACGCTTTGCAACATGACGAGAAGACCGACGAGGAAAGCATACATCGCCAGTCGAAATCCGGACAAATGACCATCAAGCAGGCAGCGAACCAGATAGGCGGAGACGCTGAACACCAGGGCCAGTCCCGCCGGCGAGTGCTGATTCCTGAACGCTCTCCAGCCGGCCACAATGAGGGCGAGAGAAAGCGCCAGCCACAGGATCAAGCCCGGAATGCCGTTGGCCAGCGTAAAATCGAGAAGGCCACTGTGGCTGCTCTCGTGGCCGGTCTGGACCTGATACGACCGGTTGATGGCCCAGCCAAAGGCCTTGTGCCCATA
>JBAXHE010000111.1:0-7776 GCA_037139055.1 Betaproteobacteria bacterium
ATCGTCATCAACCACCTACCGGAACGAACTTACAGAAAAAGATGGACACAACTCCCAGCAGGCTGAGCGGGTAAGTGAAAACCTCAAACGAACACCGCAGAAAAAGAACGGGGTTTTGCATCCCAGGTGCGGCTCTGAGCCCTTCGTTCCCAAGGGTGTCAGGAATTGTCAGGAATGGTCAGGAAGTGTTAGCGGGTATCCTTGGCCCCACAAGGAAAAAGGTGTGATTTTGGCCAGATGAGAATCTGGAAATCTACCACTCTTGCGACCCTTGCCTGGGCCCTGCTGGGTACGACGGCGGCCTGGGGCATGGACCCGCCCGGGTGGTTCAAGGACGTGTCGGGGTGGGGCAAGGAGCTGGCTGGCTGGGGCAAGGACCTGCCCGGCTGGGGCGTGCAGGCGGGGCTGGCCCTGCCCCTCGGCAGCGACCTGAGCACCACCGTGGGCTCCAACCTGAACCTCTCCCTGGGCGGCCACCGCGACTGGACCCTGGCGCCGGGGCAGGTGTTCCGCGCGCGCCTGGACCTGGCCTGGTACGGGGCAGGCAGCCAGAGCGCTACGAGTGGTGGCCTGAACCAGGAGATTCGCACCCGGGTGAAGTCCGAGGCCTTCGGCGCCGACTACCTCCTGCACACGCCTTGGCTGGATGAGCGCTGGTCGGTGGCCCCTGGCTTGGCATGGATCCGCTGGACCGTGGACAGCAGCAACCGCCTGGAGCGCAGCACGGGCCGCTTCTCACCCTCGGGCGCCAGCAGCTGGACCCGCCAGGCCCTGAGCCTCACGGGGACCTACCGCTGGGACCGCCAGCGGGAGGCTGAGCTGCGCCTGGTCTCCAGCCACTACGGCTACGAGAATCTGCCGACCCGAACGGCCACCTTCAACTTCCTCTGGCACTTCTAGGGAGGCGCCATGACGACGATGCTTCGACTCCTCTGCGCCACCGCCCTGGTCCTCATGCTGGGCTGCTGGGGCGGCTCCTCGCACTCGGGCGACCATGTGGCCACGGTCAACTGGACCATGACCATCACGCCTGGCACCGGCTCTCTGGCCGTGGGCCAGAGCCTGCAGTTCGTGGCCAGCACCCCCTGGGGCAACCAGACCCAGTGGTCGGTGCTGCCCGCCAGCGCCGGGACCATCACCCCCAACGGCCTCTTCACGGCCGGCAGCACCACGGGCACCTGCGTCCTCTACGCCGTGTGGAGCCAGGATGTGCGCTACACCGCCAGCGCCAATGTCACCATCCTGCCCGCGCCACCCGCCGCCGTGACCACGCCCAACTTCGTCCAGGCCTCCGGCACCACCCAGGTCGTGACCGGCACTGCGATCGGCAACTCCCCCGTGGTGGGCGAGAGCATCCCCGCCGTCAACGCCACGGTGGTGGCGGATCCAACGATCAAAGTGCGGCATGGGTTCGAGCCGCCTAAGTAGGTGGCTTCTAAAAAACGGATCACCACGAAGACACGAAGAAAAGCAAGAACGCACGGCTAGGCAGAACACCAACCAGCTTTTTTCAATCGGATTTGCGCAGCAAATCAGATCAGCACCTGGAGGTCCCATGCGCCACTCATTCCTCACCCCCACCATCGCCGCCCTCGTTGCCTGCGCACCGATGCCGCTGCTGAAGGCCCAGGACGCGCCGCTCGCTGCGGCGGCGGATGTGGCGCCGACGCCGACCCTGGCTTACCAGGGGCGGCTCATGGAAGGGGCGGCGGCGGCCAATGGGGCGCGCGTCTTCGCGTTCTCCATCCTCGACAACGCCGGGGTCGAACAGTGGGCCTCGGGGAACCTCACCCTCACCGTGAACGAGGGCCTCTACGCCGTGGTGCTGGGTGCCACAGGGATGCCGGCCCTGCCCTCGACCCTGCTGGGCAAGGCGGGGCTGAAGCTGCATGTGAAGCTGTCGGGCCTGCTCTTGACACCGGATGTCGATATCGTCCCCGCCTTCCAGGCCCACAGCGCCTGGGCCCTCACCGGCCCCCTCGCCGGTGATGTCACGGGCACGCAGAACACGACGCTGGTGATGAAGCTGCAGGGCACGCCCCTGGACCTCACCACCAATGCCCCCTCCAACGGGCAGGCCCTGGTGTTCCTCGGCGGCAAGTGGGTGCCGACCTCCGTGGTGGGCACGGCCGGTGCCACCGGGCCGCAGGGGCCCAGCGGTCCCGCCGGACCCACCGGTCCCACCGGTCCCACCGGCCTCTCGGGCGTGGCCGGCACCGCCGGGGCCCAGGGCCCTGCGGGCGTGACAGGCGCCATCGGTCTGACGGGCGCGGCTGGCCCCGGAGGTCCCGCTGGTGTCACCGGTGCCATGGGCCCCCAGGGCCCTGTCGGTGTCACGGGCCCCAAGGGTGCCCAGGGCAATGACGGTCAGGTCCTCATTGCGGGCAATGCGTCCCTGAGCGGTGGCACGGATCCGGCGTCGAATGTCGGCGGCGAGGGTGACTTCTATGTGAACACCAGCACCAACATGATCTTTGGACCCAAGACCAACGGTGCCTGGCCGGCGGGCTCCGTGAGCATGGTGGGGCCCCAGGGCAGCGTGGGTACCCAGGGCATCCAGGGGCCCCAGGGCATCGCGGGTAGCAACGGTCTGGCCGGTGCCACGGGCCCCCAGGGCATCCAGGGCAGCACGGGGCCCACGGGCCCCCAGGGTGTGATGGGCAGTGATGGCCAGGTGCTGATCGCGGGCAAGGCGGCCCTGCATGGGGCGACGGATCCCGCCGCCGGCACCGGCAGTGACGGCGACTTCTATGTGAACACGGCCACCAATATGATCTTTGGCCCCAAGGCCGCCGGTGCCTGGCCCACAAACTCGGTGAGCATCGTCGGCCCCCGGGGCCAGCAGGGCCTCCAGGGCTCTCAGGGCACCCAGGGCGTGGCCGGTCTCACCGGCGCCTCCGGTGTGGCCGGCGTGGCCGGTCCCCAGGGGCCGCTGGGTCCCCAGGGCCCCTTGGGCCTCAAGGGTGATATCGGAGCGGCGGGCGCCACCGGCGCCACGGGCGCCAAGGGCGATACTGGCGCCCAGGGCGAGCAGGGTCTCCGGGGCCTGACCGGGCCGCAGGGCACGCAGGGCGTCCAGGGCACCCAGGGCACCCAGGGCTTCCAGGGCCAGCAGGGCTTCACGGGGCCCCAGGGCCCCCAGGGTCAGGAGGGCGTCCAGGGCCAGGAGGGCGTGGCGGGCCAGACCATCGTGGCCGGCAAGGCCGTGCTCAATGGCATTGGCGCACCGACGGATAGCGTCGGCATCGACGGCGACTTCTACATCGACACGGCGGCCAATGTGTTCTACGGACCCAAGGCCGGCGTCTGGCCAGCGGGTACGGTGAGCATGGTCGGACCTACGGGCCCCCGGGGCATCCAGGGCGTGGCGGGACCCGCCGGTGCCGAAGGCGTCGCCGGCGTGGCGGGCCCCCAGGGCCTGGCTGGCCCCCAGGGCACCCAGGGCCTCAAGGGTGAGCAGGGCCCCCTCGGCCCCACCGGCGCCACGGGCGCTGCCGGCCCCCAGGGCTCCATGGGCATCGTCGGTTCCACGGGCCTGGCGGGCCTGGCGGGACCCCGGGGTGCGGAAGGCTCCTACGGTCAGACCGGCGCCCAGGGCCCCCAAGGCGTGCAGGGCCCCCAGGGCTCGGCCGGCAGCAACGGCGAGATCCTCATCGCGGGCAAGGCCGCCCTCAGCGGTGGCACGGATCCGGGCCCCAGCACCGGTGCGGACGGGGACTTCTACGTCAACGTCTTCACCCACATGGTCTTCGGGCCCAAGGCCGGCGGCAGCTGGCCCGCCGGCTCCGTCAGCATGGTCGGCCCCCAGGGCCAGCAGGGCCTCCAGGGCATCCAGGGCGCCCAGGGCTTCGCCGGCAGCAACGGCATCAACGGCGCCACGGGCCCCGAAGGCCCCCAGGGCATCACGGGCCTCACGGGCCCCCAGGGCGTGGCCGGCATCACCGGCGAGATTCTCATCGCTGGCAAGGCGGCCCTCAATGGCACGGCGGATCCCCTGCCGGGCGCGGGTGAGGACGGCGACTTCTTTGTGAACACCACCACCAACATGATCTTTGGCCCCAAGGCCGGCGGCAACTGGCCCACCAACTCCGTGAGCATCGTGGGCCCCCGCGGCCTGCAGGGCCTGCAGGGACTCCAGGGCTCCCAGGGACCCATCGGTCCCACTGGCGCCACCGGTGCCAGCGGCGTGGCGGGTCTCCAGGGCCCCACGGGCCAACAGGGTCAGGCCGGACCGCAGGGCATCGCGGGACCGGCCGGCGCCAACGGCGCCCCCGGCGCCCAGGGCGTGGCGGGACCGACGGGCTCCGCTGGTGAAGCCGGGGCCCAGGGCCCCACGGGTCCTGCGGGACCCAATGGCCAGACCGGCGCCACGGGCGTCCAGGGTGTCGCTGGCAGCCAGGGCCCCCAGGGCAATGTCGGCGGCGATGGCCAGATCCTCATCGCGGGCAAGGCCGCCCTCAGCGGCACCGGGGATCCGGCGGCGGGCACCGGCGTCGACGGTGACTTCTTCGTGAACATCACCACGAACATGATCTTTGGGCCCAAGGCGGGCGGTGCCTGGCCCACCAGCTCCGTGAGCATCGTGGGACCCCGGGGCACCCAGGGCCTCCAGGGCGTCCAGGGCCCCCAGGGCGTGGCGGGCAGCACCGGCATCACCGGCGCCACCGGCCCCCAGGGCATCCAGGGCATCCAGGGCCCCCAGGGCGTCGCGGGCACTTCGGGCACGGATGGCCAGATCCTCATCGCCGGCAAGGCTGCCCTCAGCGGCACCGGGGACCCCGGCTACGGCACGGGTGCAGACGGCGACTTCTACGTGAACATCACCACCAACATGATCTTTGGGCCCAAGGTGGGCGGTGCCTGGCCCACCAGCTCCGTGAGCATGGTGGGGCCCCGCGGTGCCCAGGGCGTGGCGGGTCCCCAGGGCCCCGCCGGCGCCACGGGTGCCACGGGTGCCACCGGGGCCGCAGGTAGCAATGGGTCTGACGGTGCGCAGGGTGCCACCGGCGCCCAGGGCGCCACCGGGCCCCAGGGCGTGGCGGGCCCCCAGGGCGTGGCCGGGCCGCAGGGCGTGGCGGGACCGCAGGGCGTGGCCGGACCTCAGGGTGAAGTCGGGCTCCAGGGTGTGGCGGGACCTCAGGGCACCGCAGGACCCACGGGCGCCGCCGGCGCAGAGGGCATCCAGGGCACCCAGGGCCCCGCCGGCGCCAACGGCCAGGGCGGCGCCACCGGCGCCCAGGGCACCAGCGGCATCCAGGGCCCCCAGGGCACGGCCGGCACCGACGGCCAGATCCTCATTGCCGGGAAGGCGGCCCTCAGCGGGACCAGCGATCCCCTGCCCGCTGACGGCGCGGATGGCGACTTCTTCGTGAACATCACCAACAACATGATCTTCGGGCCCAAGGCCGGCGGCGCCTGGCCCGCCAACTCCGTGAGCATCGTAGGCCCCCGGGGCCAGCAGGGCCTCCAGGGCCAGCAGGGCCTCCAGGGCGCAGCCGGCACCGCCGGCGTCACCGGTGCCACGGGCCCCCAGGGCCTGCAGGGCGTGGCGGGGCCCACGGGCCCCCAGGGCACGGCCGGCAGTGACGGCCAGATCCTCATCGCCGGGAAGGCGTCCCTCCACGGCAGCAGCGACCCCCAGCCCTCGGACGGCGCCGATGGCGACTTCTTCGTGAACATCACCAACAACATGATCTTTGGCCCCAAGACCGGCGGTAGCTGGCCCACGAACTCCGTGAGCATCGTGGGCCCCCGCGGCCTCCAGGGCCTGCAGGGCGTGACGGGTGCTCAGGGCAGCATGGGCGCCACGGGTGCGGCCGGTGCGGCCGGTGCCAATGGCGCCGACGGCGCCCAGGGTCCCCAGGGTCCGCAGGGCGCGACGGGTGCCACCGGTACCACCGGCGCCACCGGCGCCAAGGGCGACACCGGCAGTCAGGGCATCCAGGGACCCAAGGGCGACACCGGCACCACGGGTGCCACGGGCGCCAGCCCCTTCACCCTCAGCGGCAGCAATGCGGTCTACACCGACGGCGCCATGGGCCTGGGCACCGCTACGCCCGAGGCCACCGCCCTGTTGGAGCTCGCCAGCACCACCAAGGGCCTGCTGGTGCCCCGCATGACCGCCACCCAGGTGGCCGCCATCAGCAACCCGGCCACGGGCCTGCTGGTCTACCAGACCGACGGCACCGCCGGCTTCTACGCCTATGACGGCACGGCCCACGCCTGGGCCGGCCCCTTCGGCACCGCCACCGCCGTGGGCAGCGTCACCCGCGTGGCCACGGGCACCGGCCTCAGCGGCGGCCCCATCACCGGTACCGGCACCATCGCTCTGGCCAACACGGCCGTTACGCCTGGAAGCTACACCCGGGCCACCATCACCGTGGACCAGCAGGGCCGCATCACCCTGGCCGGCAATGGCGCCGCCATCGACCTCGCCGCCGAGGTCAGTGGCCTCCTGCCGGTCGCCAACGGCGGCACCGGGGCCGCGGACGCCGCCGGCGCCCGGGCCAACCTGGCTGCCGCGAAGAGCGGCAGCAACACCGACCTCACGGCCCTCACGGGCCTCAACCAGCAGAACGCCGTCTCGCTCGGCGCCTACGGCACCAGTGCCGGCAACACCGGCGAGCTGCGCTTCCTGGGCCTCACGGCCAGTGGGCCCACCTACATCGCGCTGAAGGGGCCCGACGCCCCGGCGGCGAGCCTCACCTTCACCCTGCCCGCCGCCGATGGCACCAGCGGCCAGGTGCTCCGCACCAACGGCAGCGGCACCCTCTCCTGGGTGGACAACACCGCCGGGTCCGTCACCAGCGTGGGCCTGGCCTTGCCGGGCATCTTCACGGTGACCAACTCCCCGGTGACCACCACCGGCACCCTCACAGCCACCCTGGCCGCCCAGAGCGCCGGCACCGTGCTCGCCGCCCCCGCCGGGGCCGAGGGCACGCCCACCTTCCGCGCCCTGGCCGCCACGGACATCCCGGCCCTGGACGCCAGCAAGATCACCAGCGGCACCCTGGCCATCGCCCAGGGCGGCACCGGGGCCGCCACGGCCCAGACCGCCCTCAATGCCCTCGCCGGTGGCACCACCAGCGGTCAGTACCTGCGCGGCAACGGCACCAACGTGGTGCTGGGCCCCCTCCAGGCAGGGGATGTGCCCCTGCTCAACCAGAACACCACGGGCACCGCCGCCAATGTCACGGGCATCGTCACGCCGGTCCACGGTGGCACGGGCCTCAGCTCACTCACCGCCGGTGACCTGCTCTACGCCTCCGCCGCCGACACCCTGGCGGGCCTCGCCGTGGGCACCGCCGGTCAGGTGCTCACCGTCAGTGGCGCCGGCCTCCCGGCCTGGAGCGCCGCGGCCTTCACCTCCGTGGGCTCCGATGTGGTCCGCACCACCGGCTCCGTGGGCGTGGGCACCAGCGCCCCGGACATCAGCGCCCTCCTGGAGCTGAACAGCACCAGCAAGGGCTTCCTGCCGCCCCGCATGACCACCAACCAGCGCACCAGCATCTTCGAGCCGGCCACGGGCCTGGCGGTCTATGACACGGACCTCAAGGATCTGATGGTGTTCAACGGCACGGCCTGGCTCCGGGCCGGCAGCAGCGTGGCCGGTGGCGTCACCAGCGTCAGCGTCAGCGGCGGCGCCCCCATCGCCGTGGCCAACGGCAGCACCACACCCACCCTCAGCATGCCCGCCGCGGCCTCCGGCCAGGCCGGCTACCTCAGCGCCTCTGACTGGGCCGCCTTCACCGCCAAGGGCAGCGGCACCGTCACCAG
>JBAXHE010000112.1:0-7751 GCA_037139055.1 Betaproteobacteria bacterium
CCTCGGGCCTCTGGAAGCCCCCGTGCTGTTTCCGGAAGCTCAAGATGCGCTCGGCTGGAACTTCCTATCCGCGGTAAGAAATTCTTAACTTAATATTGTTTAGTCTAATCATTTTAATGTTTATTAATTGTGAAATAGTAGCAATAATTGCGAAATCACTGAACCGAAGTGCTTGGAACAGGCATTGAGATAGAAGTGCGGACTACTTTTACTGGGACCCATTCACCACAAAATGAACCTGCTGCGATCGGGATCCAGCACGAGGTCGCTGGACGTGACTCGTTTTGCGGTGACAGGGGTATTGGAGCGCATAGCTTCGGCGTTTTCTGTCCCTCTCGGGTTGCAGCCACAACACCCACCAGTTGATTGCGCAAAGGAGAGAGGAACCCACCCGGTCAGGGTCGAACTTCTATTTTTTGCGCAATCGAGAAAGGATTATATTTCTGAAAACATAGAAAATGAATTTAGATATTATTTTGTATGTAAATACTGCTATTTTTGGTATTTATTTATGTATATAGATTGCGCATGATTGTAATAATTCAAAACATTTTGATAATCAAGGGTATGAATGCGCAATCTCAACAAAGAGAAATGCGCAATCTATGCGAAAGTGAAATGCGCAATCTGCGCAATAATAATATTCTAAAAAATGCGTAATCTGCGCAATCATGCTGAATTTCAAAGAATGTAGTGAGAATATTTATTAGAAAAATTAGGTTGACCTTTGTATGCGATGATCCAATCATCTGTCGGGGAGATGACAGCAAATGAATGGTAAATCAGCCACCGCAGAAAGCTTCGACCCATTCGAGCTCGCATATCGACTTAAGCGGGCTGGCTACTCTGTGACGAGGCTTGCTAGAGAACTGGGGATGCCGCGAAGTACCGTCGCGGTGAGTATCTACACCGGCTCATCCCCACGAGTCCGCAGTCGGGTTGCTGAAATTCTGAATTGTCAGGAACAGGTGTTGTGGCCATTTCGGGCAACAGCCTCAGAAGGGATCCGCTGCCCTATAGACAAGAAGCCGGCCTGAGCCGGCTTCTTGTCTATAGCTTACCTGGAGGAAGACTATGGCCTAACGCCCAAGACTCGCTGCAAATCGACATGGATGGGATTATCTGGCCAAAAAAGCGGGCCAGATGGCCCGCCCTCTCAGATCTGGTTCGCGTGGAGATTTCGACGCCTACGCGCGAGCCCAGGAGATCCTATGAACAATTATACGGCTATTGGCTTGAAATCAAGACCACTATTCCTTCCTCTAGTTGACCCGAGAGAGATAACGCGGGTTGTCGAGGTCCCTGGGAGACCTAGAAAGGTTCACTCTAACCCGAGAAGTTTTACGGGGGTGATCGCACTCCAGGGGGGGCCTGGGACCGTTGAGTTCGAGTCGAATTTAGAGAGGGACTTGATTGAAACGCTAGATATGGCTCCTGGGGTACATTCCATTTCAGCCCAGAAAATGTGTCTTGAATTCGATTATCAGGGTAAACCCCATACCTATCACCCTGATATAGAAGCAGATTGCGAGCTTGGAAAGGTGGATGGGCTGCCCTTCACGAAAGAATCGGTAGTTATCGAAGTCAAACCAGAGTCAGAATTATTCGAAAAGCAAAAAGATTTGGCCCCCAAATTTACAGCAGCATTCATATTCTGTGAGCAGCGCGGTCGTCAATTCCTTGTGCTTACTGAAAAGCACATCAGGACACTGCATTTAGAAAATGTAAAGCGATTAAGGAAATACCTAAGTAGGGCTGTTATTCCTGAAATATATCAAGTTTTGAATAAGCTGATCCTCGAAAACGGTCCATTAAGTATAGAGCAGCTACTATATCGATTAGAATCCTATAAATGGAAGCAATCAGATATCGTTGACACCTTGTTCAGCCTGATAGCAAACCGGGTGTTTCAGTTCCCGACAAACACACTATTAACAAAGAGTTCCTTGTTATGGTGTGGAGAGAAGTCTTGTGGGAGTAGTTTCGAATCTAGTTCTGAAAAATCAGGAACTGGTTCGAATGACTAAAACAAATAATAAAAATCATGGTATGGGGCCTTCATCTGAAGAGGAAGACCAAGTAACTCGCCACATTATGAACCGGGTTCATGTGTTGGGACCACTTCGGGGAAGAAGTGTCATAGGCACGCCTGAATCAGAGTGGTCTAGACAGCAAAGTCGATACCTCGCGGTAAAGGAGTTTTTCTGCGCGTCGCAAGAGGTGTCGGTGACTACTGTGGCAAAAGCCCATGGTATGAGTCCCTCTACTTTATACCGACTAATTGGAAGATACCTGGCAGCCCGTGGAGATGGAATTTCTCTCCTGGACCGTCCGAGGAGACCAGGCCGTCGACTTAATCCGAGAGTCATCGAGATCATAATCAACCATATTAAAACGAAATATCTCCAACAGGAGCGAATGAGTATCTCAGCTCTTGCGGTAGGGATTCAGGACGAGTGTACAGAGTGTGTTCTCCCGAGGCCGCACCGAAACACCATTGAAAAATACATAAAGAAAATTCCTTTAGAGATACGAACTCGCGCGAGGTATGGCCCAAAAATGGCCCGGATGGAATGCAACCCTATTGGTGGTGGCTATAACGAGGCGATAGGGCCGCTTGATATCGTTACGATTGACGGAACTCTGGGCGATGTAATGCTTGTAGACTCTGAATCACGCAAAGTTATTGGGCGAGCTTGGCTAACGCTTGCAGTCGATGTCTACAGTCGTATGTGCGTGGGCTTTGATGTATCGCTTGAAGGTGCTAAGTATCTGAGAACGGGTCTGTGTCTAGTCAATGTGGTGCTTCCAAAGACAACTTGGCTGTTAAAGCATGGCCTTGATTACGATTGGCCTTGCCACGGACTTCCGTGGGTAATTCATTCCGACTCTGGAAAGGAGTTCGATAACAAGCAACTTGAGCGAGTAGCTGAGCGATATAAATTCGACCTTCACAAAAGACGCCTTAAACGTCCTGAGGATGGAGGAATTATTGAATCCTTCGGAAAGACAATAAATAAAAAATTGCAAGCACTCGGCGGATCGACATTTAGTAATCCTCAGGACCGTGGTGATTATGATTCATCGAAATGTGCACACATGACGCTCGAAGAGTTGGAAAAATTTATCGGACACTTTGTGGCTGGAGAATATCCAAATCAACCGCATTCGGGTCTAGGTGGACAAACTCCCTTATCGAGATGGAAAGAAGGATGGATCGACGATTCGTCGGGTCTGCCAAGAGGAAATCCTAGGTTAATAGATGACGAAGATGCCTTTAGAATCGAGCTTCTACCATATGAAGACAGACCTATAAGACGGAGTGGGTTTGAATGGGAATGTAATAACTATTATTGTGACGAAATCAATGAACGAATTGGCTCAAGAGATCTAGTCCATGTCAAGAAACTCCGAAAATACCGGTTTCACTATGATCCTAGAGATATTCGATTTATTTATTTCTATGATCCTGATCGGGGCGCATTCGTAATAGTTCCTTGCGTGAACCGTGCGCTCAGGCTCATGAGTTTGTCGGAATGGCGACTCAAAAGAGCTGAAGATCGTCGAATTCATAAATTAACCGAAGATCGCCCAACAGCAGCTCGAGCAAGAAAGGCTTCTGGCGAATTGGTGGAGAAATCCAAAAGGGAAACGGCCAAGGTACGCCGAAGTCGTGTGCGTAAAGCCGATGAAACTAAGAACAATATTCATGTCCAACTGGAGGAGTCAGGCTTTATTAAATTGCCGATAGAGCACGGGGTCTATCTCCCATTCCTGAAATCGGATGAGACCAGCGACGATAGGCAACTCGAGGCGGCAGTAGGACAGGCAGGGGACTATGCCGACATCGAGTAATAGTGAAATATCTTATATCGAGAATGATTCATTGCGGAGCAGATATCCATGGCTGGCAGAGCCAGCGTTAAGGGTTGTGGAAGAAACTACAAGCGTTCGCCTAGAATTCATGGAAGAGGACCGATGGGTTGGCTATCCAGTCGCCAACGCGCTACTGGACAGAATGACGGAGATGAAATCTTCACCGCGGGTAACGCGACCGGACTGCCTGCTCCTAACGGGAGCAACGAACAACGGGAAGACGTTTATCTTGAAGCGATTCCTACACCTGAATAGGCCGTACATCAGGCCCGATGGGTCAGTCGAGCATCCGGTGCTGATGATACAGGCACCCTCGAAAGTGGATGAAAAAAGGTTTTACGCCAAGATATTGCGGAAGCTGGGGGCGGTTGGTTCGACTGCGCCTAGTGCCGATGCGTTAGAACATAGTGTGGAAACCAACCTCAGAAGATCTGGGACGAGGATTCTACTGATTGATGAATTTCAACATTTTACCGCCGGCTCTACCAACAGGCATGTTGAGAACCTGCAAGCAATCAAGTGCCTCACCAATGAACTTTCTCTTCCGATAGTTGGAGCGGGTCTTCCTGGGGCACGACATTCCCTACACTTCGACCCCCAACTCGAAAATCGCTTCATTCAGGTGTCTCTACCATTGCTGAAGAGTTCACCAGAGTTTGCAATCCTCGTAATGAAATTTGTTGCCACTCTACCCTTGCGGATGGAAATGCCAGTTGCTGAGCGAATTCCAGTCTGCAAGCGTCTCGCTGTGCTTTGCGAGGGCAAGATCGGTGAGATGCATAGACTTCTGAGAGAGATGGCAAAAATAGCAATCCGCAGTGGCGATGATTTGATCACCTTCGATCGGTTGAAGGCAGTGGAGAACCTGTCCCCTTTATTACGTATGACCCGGGTAAAAAATGTCTGAGCATTCAGTCTGGATAGAAATTCAAAGTGCCATCAAAAATCGATGGCCCATTCGAGTGAACATAATTCCTGGCGAAGTGATGTCCAGTTGGCTAACTCGACTTGCCGAGGCAAATGGTGTGAGCCTTCAACTCCTCTGCTGGGAAACTTGGCCTGGAAGGCACTTGCTTACTAAGGACTTGGATCGTACCGCTCCCAATGATGTTGTGGAAACGCTTAGCATGAAGACTGGATTTGCTGTCCCGGAAATACAGCAGATGACCATACAAAGCATGGAGGGAGCCCTCTTCGAAGATTGCAGCAGTGGATCTGCTCGGCTGCCTTGGATACTACCGGTTCATCTTCGGACCGATCGTGGGAACGGCATCCAGTACTGCTCCGATTGCCTCAAGGAGGGTGTGCCCTATTTTAGAATTCTTTGGCGACTTTCATTTATAACATGCTGCTCTAAGCACAATAAGATACTGTTGGATCGCTGTACATCCTGCCATAGAGCATTGAATCCGTATGCATGCTTCGGCGGATTTCAAAGAAATACGGGGCCAGTACCCGTTTATTTATGTCGTTGGTGTGGGTGGGATCTAAGAGATAGTGGGTCCACTGATGGGCCCTGCAACCTTGCCACCTCAAAGGTCGCCAAGTTTCAAGAAAAACTAGAACGCGGTCTTGATGATGGCTGGGTCCAATTGGGTGAGAGCAATTGGATTCACTCCATCCTATGGTTTCAGGGTCTGCAGCGCCTTACCCGGCATCTTTCAAGCCGGGGAAGCACCAAGCGGATAAGGGGGGCGGTGATGGAATTGCTCGCGATGCCCATAGATCAGGAGTACGAGTTAGCCTTGGAAGAGAGTCCCTTATTCGAGCAATTACCTGCCATATACAGGTACAAGACAATGGAAATGCTCCAATGGTTGCTCGCTGACTGGCCCACCCGGTTTGTATCTGCTTGCAATAGAGCTCATCTTCGCCAGGCTAGGTTGCTGTCGGACTCATCAAAACAGGCCCCCTACTGGCTCTGGGTAGTTGGCCAGGAACACCTATCCTGCAAATACCAGAAGTGGAGGGAAGCGATTCTTCCACACGGAATGACACTCTCATACCGCGATCTGGGCGAGCGTCTAACGAATAGTGCTTCACATCTCCGGGAAAGAAGGCGCCAATTCATCCGTGACCACCCTGAGTTACACGAGAATCCTCAGCGGCTTCTGCAAGAAATGAAGCTCTCGAATTTGTACAGTCCTAACTCCGAACTCTCCATTCTATTGAAACACATAGGCGCCGGGATAAGATCGTCGTCAAACCAACCGAGTCTCTTTGACGCCTGTAAGGTCACTCCAGGGACACCTTCAATTCAGTAGGGGAAGACTGTGTGACCAGCCTTTGGGAGAATCGGATCCGAGGTCCTGTACTGGATGCCATCCTGAAGGGGATGGTGGTGTACACGGGGACCGGGGAACTAAATCCCGGCGAAAGTATCGGAGCAGTGCAACATGACTCCGAATCGATTTGCAGCCTTTCAGAGTGGTCCTTTCCTGATGCTTTGCCTAATGATCGTGAATTCGAGGGGCGATTTTTATGCCTGCTCCACAAATCGGTAGATCTAGCCGGTAGGCTAGATGATCAGGAACCAAATCAAGCCAAGCAATCGATTGGTCAACCGATGATTGTGCCTCTCCTGGAATGCATCGAAGGCTCTCAAATTGATCCCTCTTCTGCTACCAGTCGGTTATCCAATGCGATGCGGCAACCAACCAAGGTAATTGCCTTAGGCCGAAATCGTCTGGCCCACCCAAAGGGTGGTGGTTGTATTTCTGAACCAATCCTATTGGAAGTTTACGACGAGGGGGGAGTGAGGCTCCTGTGGACGAACCCATGGCTAACACTTGAGGATGAGATCGAATCCCGCCGAACTAAAAAATCATCAGCTCAATTTGCACTGGTCACCTTGGGTAGCGCTGAACAGATTTCGATTCGACTAGATGATGCCGATGTCTACGCCAGAAAACAGGAAGAGGTTATTAACCAATTCCGGAAGGAGCTAGGGGACATTTTTCAGAGCCAGGAAGAGCCTGCGTATGTAGAGGTCGCAGCAAACCGAGCGGCCTGTCTACTCGGCGATCTCAGAACCCTTCAACAGATGTATCCCTCGAAGGGTCACCAGGCTCTGGGCAACGGCGATCTTGGAATGACTGAGTTCATCCAATTGGCCGGGGCCCTCGGGCTTAAAGGTGAAGACCTGGTAGACACATTACTATCGGAGGTTCTTCCTAACGACCCACTTAAAGGAGAGAAGGGTGGCCTTCAAGGGCAGAAGCAGCAATTGCCAAGACCTAGGTGGCCTCCATCAGACAATACGATCAAACTTGACCATCCAGAAGGATCTGGGCCGTTAATCCGCGACCTTCATGATTCCGCCAAAGACATGTTGTTTATGGACCTACTCGCTGAGCCGCATGAGGTGGGTGAGATCACGCCTACTGCAATCAGCAAGGCCGCTATCCATACTGTGATTAGCGGGCCCAAACGAGAGCCCAACCAGGTTGCATTGGAAATCAGGCGTCATGGCGCAATATTTTATCTCGAGGGACTCCGCAGTGCTCTTAAAGATGGCCGTTCGATGGGAGCCGGCGCACTGAGAGCGGCTGTTGGAATTCCGACTGGTAGTGTGGCTGGGTGGAAGGGTGTGAGCGATACCTTCCTTCGATACGTTCTACAACCTCTCGAAAAGCAGCAGATTCTTCGAAAGATCGGCCGAGCACCGCGTAGTGCAAAATATTGCCTATGGACTCGTGGTGCATAGATGTATTGATGTGTCCTCAGTCCAATGGCCCAGCCTCTTGTTGGCATTGGGGGGCGGAATTCTTTGGGAGCCGATCCCTTGGTCGGTTTGACTATGGTGGCCTTCCTGATTTGCTGCCCTGGCCCTGTCTTCATCCGTGTCCTGACAGCAAGCGTGCGTGAATGGCCAG
>JBAXHE010000113.1:0-7750 GCA_037139055.1 Betaproteobacteria bacterium
GACGCCCGTTAGGCGCTTCGATAAGCCTTGGCCGTGTCAATCAGGCGTTGCGCGAGCGCGCTGACTTCGGCGGCGGCTTCCGTTGCTCGGGCGGTGGTACGCATGTTTTCGTCGGCGAGAATGCTGACCTGTTCCATGCGCTGAGCCACTTCAGTACTGGCGGTTTTCTGTTCAAGCACCGAAGACGTGATTTGTTCTACATCCCGTGCCGCAGTGGAAGCGGCATGGTCGGCGCTTTGCAAGGTGTCTTGAAGGGTGAGCAGGCTGTCGGTGCAGCTTTTCAGACTGATGGCACCTTCTTCTAGGGTGTTTTTGGCCAAGTCGGCTCGACGCGACAGGCCGGTAGTGATTTCCTGAATCCTCAGGGCGGTGACGCGGGAGCGCTCAGCCAGTTTTCTGACCTCGTCGGCGACTACGGCGAAACCGCGGCCCTGTTCGCCGGCACGCGCGGCTTCGATGGCCGCATTCAAGGCCAACAAATTGGTCTGGTCGGCAATGTCGCGTACTTCAGCAGAAGCCTCTGAAATCAGGTGCGTGTCATTGACAAATCCGCCGACGGCCTCAGCGGCATGCGTCGAGTTGGTATTGACCGCGGCCATGCGCTCGCTGACCGAGCACACCGCATCAACACCGGATTTGGCTAGACGCGAGGCTTCTCTGGTCTTGCCCAGCACTTCATTGGAGTTGCTCGATACTTCGGCAATGGCCACCGTCAGCTGTTCTACTGCGGCGGCCACGGAAGTGGCCGCCTGCGCCTGCTTGTCTGAAGCGCTTTGAACGTCACTCGCCGTCCCAGTGAGTTCATTGGAATGCTGTCCCAGTGAATTTCCGTCAGCATTCACCCGTTTCATTGCTTCGCTGATGGAACTGGAGAAATCATTGAAGGCTCTGGCGGTATCGCCGACCTCGTCCTGACTGTTGACGGCCACGCGCACGGTCAGATCACCCTGCTGCATCAGCTTTGCCGCATCGCGGATCAGCAGAATCGATTTCTTGATGAAGCTGGCGACCAGCAAGGACAGGGCAATCGATATGCTGAAAGCGAGGACGAAGGCAATGATCAGACTCCAGGTCAGGAAAGTGGAAAAACTCGCGGCCTGATTGATCGCGGTGCTGCTCAGATTGGCCTGCCGGCTGTTGAGGGCGTTCAGGTCAGCGAGGATCTGATCCAACTGCTGCGCTCCCTTGAGCAGGGTGGTGGTGGCAATGGCTGCGTCGGCGTCGGCCATGTCCAGGGCGTTGTCCATCCGCTTCTGATAGGTCTGAATGGTTGGCAATATTTTGTTGACCGCAACAACGTCTTCGTCCTGGGCGTCGCCCTTGATTTCTGAGAGACCCTTGACCGCGTCAGACATTTCCCTCTGGGCCTTCTTGATGGTGTCCTGGACTACCGCGTCAGGAAAAGAGGCGTTGGCCATGGCCAGCACCAGATAGGCCATGCGCTGGGAGTTCTGCAGCTTGCTCAGGATGTCATTGGCCTGAATCAGACGCACTTGGCGTACATCGGCAACATTGCGCAGGTCTGCAGCTTGACGGGTCAGCCCCTGGATCGCGTAAACCGCCACCGCTCCCAGCAGAATCAGTGTGCAGATCGGCCCGAGCAATAGCTTGATGCCCAGTGTAAGTCTGTTGAAGAATTCGGTCATGCCATTCCCCTGCTTTAGTTATAGGTTGAACTCAGCGAATATCGTTTCGCTCATTCTCAGGAAAAAACAAATTCATCAGCAGATCCTCGCTTGGATGGGGCGAGATATTTTTTATTTTGATTCTAGGGCAGTCATGGGGTTGCCCGCAAGACATTGTTCGCGGTGTGTAGAGATATGCCCAAGGTGAATGCGCGGGGAGCGCCTTAAGCGCAAGAATCAGGCAGTCGGCCAGCGCTATTGTCGTCTGCGTAATCTCCAACAAAAAACCGTGATAGACATTTCCTGAGTTGCACTGCAGGTGTGGAGTATTAGGAGAATACTTACCAAGCGTTCGATTCATCGCTCAATGTGGCGATTGGCGTGCAACTGGGCATGCCAGACCTCAACCGGTTCAGGGCGGCCGAACAGGTAGCCTTGGTAGATGATCGATCCAAGTACTTTAAGGAAGTCTGCCTGCGCTTCGGTTTCCACGCCTTCTGCTACGACTTGCAGTTGCAGATGGCGCGCTACGGCGAGAATGGTTTCTACCAGCGCAACGTCGTTGGAGTTGCTGGGTACGTCGTCAATGAAGCTTTTGTCAATCTTGAGTTCGTAGATCGGCAAGCGCTTGAGATAGGACAGGTTTGAATAACCGGTACCAAAGTCATCCATGGAGAAACGAAGCCCGAGTGTCTTCAGGGTAATCATTTTTTCGGCGACATCGTCAAAATCACCAATCACCAGACCTTCGGTCACCTCAAGTACCAGTCGTGCCGGATTGACGGCGTAAGCAGTGAGCTGGCGTTTGATTTCATCGACGAAGTCCGTGCGAGCAAAGTGGCGAGGGCTGACATTTAGGGAGATATGTAGGTCCTGGCCTTCACCTTCTAATTGTGCCAGCAGTTTGCATACTTCGCGCAGCATCCAGCGGTCAATGGCAATTATCAGATCAGAGGACTCTGCCAGAGGAATGAACGTGCATGGAGAGATCAGGCCGCGCTCGGGGTGATCCCAGCGGACTAGTGCTTCAGCTCCGACCTGACGGGAGTTGGCATCCACCTGGGGTTGCAGGTAGAGATGGAGCTGATTGGCGCCAATGGCATAACGTAACTCGTTCTCCAGTGTATAGCGTGCCCTGATAGCATCACCCATTTCTGATTCGAAGAAAACGGCATGGCTGTGCCCTTCTGCCTTGGCTTGATGCAAGGCGGTATCGGCTTGTCGCAGAACGTCGGGTGCTGTTTCATTCTCGAATAAGGGGAAGAGCGCAATTCCGATGCAGGCCTCAAGATGAATGGTCTCATTGTCCACCGCAATGCTTTCGCGCAATGCCGCTCGCAATTTTTCGGCGACCGCAAGGGCCGCGCGCCCGACGGCGTCACGTTGAATCTCAAGGCGAGGCAGCAGCACGCCAAACTCATCGGAATCGAGTCGGGCGAGCACATCGTCAGTATGCAGAATCTGGCCGAATTTCGTGGCTACAGCGCGGAGAAGTGCGTCGCCTACGGCCAGGCCACGCGCTTCGTTGATATCTTTGAAACGTTTTATATCGAGCAGCAGAATTCCGCCGAAGCGCTTTTCACGGTGAGCATTAACCAGCGAAGCTTCAAGTCGTTTGGAAAATAAGGCCCGGTTGGCCAAGCCGGTGAGCGTATCACGCCAGGAGAGTCGCTCAGCAGCTTCCTGCGCACGACGAATATCACTCAAGTCGGCAAATACGGCGACATAGTGAGTGACTTCGCCGGAGTCGTCCCTGACACAGCTAGAGGTCTGGAGCTGCGGGAACACCTCTCCGTTCTTGCGCCGGTTCCAGATTTCGCCAGCCCATGTTCCGGTTTTGAGCAGGGAGCGCCAGATATCATTGTAGAACCGCTGGTCGTGGCGGCCAGAATTGAGGATCAGCGGGGTGTTGCCCAGTATCTCGGACTCCGAATAGCCAGTGATGCGACAGAAGGCAGTATTGACGAGGACAATTCTGGCGCGAGTGTCTGTCACCATGATCGCTTCGCCAGTGGTTTCAAATACGCGCGCAGCTAGACGCTGATCGACTTCTGTCTGCTTACGTTCACTCAGGTCGTGGCCAACGATGACCATCCCGTTGCGACGGCCATTTTCGTGAAAGAGGGGTATCCTGACGAGTTCGAAGATACGTGGCGTGCCGTCAGGTGCTGGCAGGTTTTCTTCTTGCCGGGTCGTTTGACCACTTTGCCAGACGACCTCATCGGCGGCCTCACTGGCCAGAAACGCTGCATGGTAAAAATCCTGAGCAGCAGGCAGCTCCATTCCTCTCTTGCCACGGTAATCGACACCGTGCAATTGAAAGTAATCGATCAGGGCCTTGTTGGCTTCAAGCCAGCGGCCCTTGCCATCCTTGAAGCACACAATATCGGGCAGGGCGTTGATCAGCGTGCGCAAGGTCAGTCCTGCGCTGAGCAGTCTGCCCTGCAAGCGCAGGATCGGAGTCATCACCCATCGTCCGATGGCCAGATTGAGCGCCAGAATGGCAAAGAGGGCCACCGCCAGCATAGCCAGAAGCATGTGATTTCTGACGTCGCGCGAGGGTTTGACGAATTCATCAATATACCCACTCGTGCCAATGAGCCATTCGAGTTCGCGATATTCGGAGAAGGCGGCAATTTTTTGGCGGAGCGTTCGGTCGCCGAGTTCTTCGTTGCGCCATTGGTAGAAGATCACGCCATTGCGTTGCGTGAGCATTTCCCTGACCGGAACCCGTTGATCCTCTCCAAGGTCATCGGCCAGGCTGTCCTTGCCCTGTTTGGCTGGATGAACAAGAAACTGCCCATAGCCATCGCCCTTGCCGAGGTTGATGGCAAAGGCATAGCCGGTCTTGCCAATTTGCAATTGCCGAATCTTGTCGAACAGCGAGTTGATGTTCTCGGTTAGATCCATGCCGACGAAGAGTAAGCCGATGACGCGATGGGATTCATCCAAGAGGGGAATATATTCTGTCATGTACTGGCGGCCGAAGAGGCGGGCCTGTCCCTGGAACGTTTCTCCGGCAATAAGCTTGGTGTATCCCGGATGGTCCTTGCCGAGGAAGGTGCCTGTCGCCGCGGTACCGTCTTCACGAGCCAGTGAGGTGGTGATCCGCAAAAAATCATCCTTAACCCTGACAAAGATCGTCGCGACACTTCCTCCTGTGTCGCGGCTGAATTGATTTACGCTATGTTGGTCAAGGCCCAGTGGCTTTCCATTGAGCTTGAGTACGGGCGCTCGGGTTTTCCCCACGCTCATTGATAGTGATTCATCAAGCGAGAAGCTGCCCTGGTAGTAATGTCGAAAAGCTGTCCCCAGGCGCGAGACAGCGATTCTGAGGCCATCCTGATTCGCAGCAATCATGTTGATTAGCATCTGATTGCTGGCTGAGACCTGATTGACAGCGTCATCCGTTGCGGTGCGCTCGAGATCGCGGACGGTAACCCAGCCGAAGGGAAGCAAGACCGCCGCCATGACCACAACGACAATCAGCGATAACTTGGCCCGCAAGGCCAGGGAATTTGCCGAAATTTGATCAGGAGAGCGCGTGGCGAACATGAAATACTCTTCGGCTTGTTGAATCACTGGTGGATAGGTTTCTGATGATAAAGCATTAACTAAAGCAAAAAATCAAAAAATAGAGGAGCTAGTAAATACAGGCGTTGAATGAGGTCTGGAAATTCCTGGACTGGCGCACGCATGAGACATCTCGGGTATTACAATGGGTAATGTAATTTCCCATGAACCTGGATTCCCATACCGCGAGAGATAGAAACCATGCAGGAAATCATGCAGGAATTCCTCAAAATACTTTTTGCCTCGGGGCAGAAGGGATTTGAGCTGGCCTTTTTCATCCTGATGCCGATCATGGTGTTCATGATGGCGGTGATGCGCGTTCTCGACCAGAAGGGCGTGCTGCGTCGGGTGGCCATTCTTGCCGCTCCGGTGCTGTTGGTCTTCGGCATTCCCGGCCTCGGTGTTTTCGCCATGGTGCAGATCCTGTTTGTCAGTTTCGCCGCGCCGGTATCGACGTTCCGCATCATGGATCAGGATACGGCGATTTCCGACCGCAAGATTGCTGCCGGATTTGCCGCCATCCTGTGCATGTCGCAAGCCAATGCCACGTTGCCGTTGTCGGCCTTTGGTCTCAATCTGCCTGTGACCATGGCGACCTCGTTGGTCGGTGGCTTGGTGTCGGCGTTCCTGACTTACCGGTTCTTCGCTGTCCATTTACACGACGGGGATGAACTTCCGGCAGAGGATGAAATCGGCAAGAGTGAGAGTAAGCAGAGCCTGATCCAGATGATCTTGACCGGTGGCGAAGAAGGCTTTCAACTAGTGCTCAAGGCCGTTCCGGTGCTAGTTCTGGCGGTGCTGTTGGTCAACGTGCTGAAAGCGGTTGGTGCGATCCATTTCGTGGAAGGACTGTGCGGGCCGGCCTTTGCGCTGATCGGCGTGTCGCCGGCTTCGGTCCTGCCGATCATCACCAAATACATTGCCGGCGGTACGGCGATGATGGGAACGACGCTGCCCTTGCTTCAGGATCAGACGATGACTGCGCTCGATCTGAACCGGATCGCTGGGTTTACGATCAACACGCTCGACCCGGTGGGGTTGGCGGTTCTCGTTTCCGCAGGGAAACGATTTTCCGCCTTTGCCGTGCCGGCGATCAAGGGGGCGTTGATCGGGATTCTGGTTCGCGGCATCCTGCATCTGGTCATCTTCTGACACCTTGACCGCCCGCGCCGCGGGCGGTGCTGCGGCCAGGGCTACTGGGCTTCTGCGTTTTCGGCTTCAATCTTTTCGGAAATGAGCAGCCATTTCTCTTCGAGGGCATCGAGTTCGTCGCTGATTTTCTTCAGCTCGACCCCGAGGCCGGTGATTTCCTCGACCGGCAAGGGTGACGACAGGCGTGCTTCGAGCGCGTGCTTCTTGGTCTGCAGGTCGAGCATTTGCTGCTCGAGTTTGCCCTGGTCGCGTTTTAGGGTTTTCAGGGTGGCGCTGATTTTCTTGTTTTCGACGACTGGCGGCGGGGCTTGGGTGGCGACGTCGCGCGCGTCTTTCAGCGATGCTTTTAACTCTTCACGCGAACGCTTGGCTTCATCGAGCAGGTAGCGCTGATAGTCGTCGAGGTCGCCGTCGAAGGGTTCGACACCACCGCGTGAGACCAGCCAGAATTCGTCGCACACCGAGCGTAGCAGCGAGCGGTCGTGACTGACCAGCATGACCGTGCCCTCGAATTCGTTGAGTGCCACCGACAGCGCTTCGCGCGTGGCCAAGTCGAGGTGATTGGTCGGTTCATCAAGCAGCAAGAGATTCGGGCGCTGCCAGACGATCATGCACAGCACCAGCCGGGCCTTCTCGCCGCCGCTCATGGTGCCGACTGGCTGCTTGACCATGTCGCCGCTGAAATTGAAGGTGCCGAGGAAGGTGCGCAGATCCTGCTCGCGACCGCTCTGGCCGGCCGGTAGGCCTTCCTTGGCCATGCGCACCATGTGTTCGAGCGGCGTGTCGAGCGGGCGCAGCACGTCGAGTTCCTGCTGCGCAAAGTAGCCGATATTCAGCCCCTTGCCTTCGGTGACGATACCGCTGGTCGGCGTCAGCATGCGCGCGACGGTTTTGACCAGCGTCGATTTGCCCTGGCCGTTGGCGCCGAGAATGCCGATGCGCTGGCCAGCCATCACCGATTTGCTTACGTTACGCACGATCACCGTCGGTGGGGTGCCCGCCGGGGCGTCCTCGAGCGGTGGATAGCCAAAACAGGCGTCTTCCATGGCCAGCATCGGATTGGGCAGATTGGCCGGTTCCTTGAACTCGAAGGTGAAATCGGCGCTGGCCAGTACCGGCGCCAGCCGCTCCATGCGCTCCAGCGCCTTGACCCGGCTCTGCGCCTGCTTGGCTTTGCTGGCCTTGGCCTTGAAGCGCAAAATGAACTGCTGAAGGTGGGCAATCTTGTCCTGCTGCTTGATGTAGGAATTCTGTTGCAGCTCCATCTGCTGCGCACGCATGTCCTCGAAGGTGCTGTAATTGCCGCCGTAACGCGTGAGCTTGCCAGCGTCGATGTGCACCGTGACATTGGTGATCGAGTCGAGGAATTCGCGGTCGTGACTGATCACCACCATGGTGCC
>JBAXHE010000114.1:0-7704 GCA_037139055.1 Betaproteobacteria bacterium
CGCCTGCGTCAAGCGCACTCGGGGGAAACGGGTCAGATCCATGAGGGTCACTTTCGGTGAGGGAAAATGTGAAGTGGATAATATACCGCCTTCTCGCAGATAGTTGGCGACTTCTATTTGCTTTTTCGCCAACCTGATGCAAGCTGTCAGCTTTAAAAAAGCATGTCCACATGATCAGCGAAAAACTTCCCGAAACAAAGCCCCTGCCCCCCCTGTGGGCTGACTACATTGCACTGATCAAGCGCGAAGTCGTTCCGGCACTGGGCTGCACCGAACCCATTTCGGTCGCCCTGGCGGCAGCCAACTGCCGCGAGCTGCTTGGTCGGGTTCCTGAGCGCATTGAAGTGCTGGTCAGTGGCAATCTGTTCAAGAACGGCATGGGCGTTGGCGTACCGGGAACCGGCATGACCGGCCTGGCCGTCGCCGCCGCCGTCGGTACGATCGGCGGCCTGGCCGATGCCGGCCTGGAAGTCCTCAGGGAGCTGACCCCGGCGCAGGTGGAGCGGGCCAGAACACTGATTCCAAACGTCACGGTGGACGTCAAGGACGTCGCGGACGTCCTCTACGCCGAGGTCCGCGCAACGGCGGCCAACCACGTCGCACGCGTCATCATCGCCGGCGCGCATACCCGTATCACCCTGCGCGAGATCGATGGCAGAGCCCTGGCGCCATCCACTGGCCTGTCGAGTAAACCTGTCTCTGGCGAAAGCCCTCCCCTCCCGGAGCTGCACATGCGCGACATCGTCGACTTCGCGCAGCACGCACCAGTCGCCGAAATTCGCTTCATCCTCGAAGCCGCCACCATGAATCAGGCCCTGGCCGACCGCGGACTTCAGGGACTCGGGCTGGGCATTGGCAAGATGCTCAGCGACCAGGTCGAACGCAAGATCCTCTCCGACGACCTGATGACCATGGCCATGCGCCTGTCCTCAGCCGCGTCTGACGCGCGGATGGACGGCGCGATGCTGCCGGCAATGTCCAACTCGGGGTCGGGCAACCAGGGGATTTCAGCCACCATGCCGGTCGTCGCCGCAGCCCGCTTCCTTAATAGTGGTGAAGAAAAACTCACCCGGGCGCTGATCATGAGCCATCTCGTGGCCATCAGCATCAAGACCCACCAGAACAAGCTGTCAGCCCTGTGCGCCGCCAGTACGGCAGCCATGGGTTCAGGCGCGGCGATCACCTGGCTGCTCGGTGGCAACTTCGAGCAAATCAGTCACTGCATCAACAACATGATCGGCGATGTCACCGGCATCATCTGTGACGGCGCCGGCAGTGCCTGTTCAATGAAGGTATCAACATCCTCTTCGGCCGCAGTCCGGGCCGCCTTGATGGCCATCAACGACCTGCACATTCCGGAAAGCCAGGGCATCGTCTCTGACGACGTCGATCAGACGATTGCCAATCTGGGACGCATTGCCACCAAAGGCATGCTCGAAACCGACATCGAAATCATCAAGATCATGCGCGCCAAACAGCGTTCGAGCTGTAACTGAGACCGACCATGCTGAGCAAACTCACTCCTGCCTGGATCACCCACTACCGGCGCGAAACGCTTCCGGCCGACCTGATCGCCGGACTGGTGGTCGCGGTTCTGGTCATCCCCCAGAGCCTGGCCTATGCCCTGCTGGCTGGCCTGCCGCCGCAGGCCGGCTTGTACGTGAGCATTTTCCCGGTCATCGCCTATGCCCTGCTCGGCAGCAGCATGACCCAGGCCGTCGGCCCGGTAGCGATTACGGCGATCATGACCTTCTCCGTACTGAGTCCGCTGGCTACCCCGGGAAGCCCGACCTACATCGCCATGGCCGCCAGCCTGTCGCTTTTTTCCGGCGTGCTGATCCTGGCCTCAGGGATGTTTCGCCTGGGTTTCCTGTCGCAACTCCTCAGCCGTCCGGTGGTCAGCGGTTTCATTTCGGGTTCGGCGGTGCTGATCATCATCAGTCAGCTGAAATCCCTGCTCGGCATAAAAATCAGCGGCGCGAGTACCTGGCAGGTGTTTCATTCTCTCGGTGAAAACATTTCCCGAGCCAACCCGACCACCCTACTGATTGGCGGACTATCTCTTGTCGTACTGTATTCCTCACGCCGCTGGCTGGCCGATGCGCTGGTTCGCGCCGGCCTCTCAAAGTCATGGGCCAGCCTGCCGGTGAAGCTGATGCCCTTGTTCGTTCTGGCGATTGCCACCGTCATCGTCACCCGCTTCGATCTCGATCGGGAACACGGCGTCGCTGCCGTCGGCAATGTGCAGGAAGGGCTAGCCTCCTTCGTTTTTTTCCTGCCCGGTATTGAAACGCTCAAGACACTGACCGTTCCGGCGCTGCTGATCGCCCTGATCGGAATGGTGCAAAACATCACCATGGGGCAGGCGCTGGCGATCAAACGACACGAAAGAATGGATACCAACCGCGAACTAGTCGGTCTCGGCACCTCGAATGTTGTTGCCGCGTTTTACGGCGGCATGCCGGTCGGTGGCGGGCTGTCGCGCACCGCCGTCAACGTTGCTGCCGGGGCCCAGAGTCCGCTGGCCAGTATCATCACCGGGATGACCATGCTCGTCCTGATGACCGCCGGAACGCACTGGCTGGAGCGCCTGCCGCTCGCCGTTCTGGCCGCCAATATCGTCATTGCCGCGATCAGTATGATCGACGTTCCGTCATTCCGCCAGGCCTGGAGCTATGACCGGGCGGATGGCCTGGCCCTGCTGGGCACCGCTACCGGCGTTCTTGTCCTGGGTCTGGAAGGCGGCATCACCCTGGGCATTGGCCTGTCGCTAGTGACCCTGCTCTATCGCGCCAGCACACCTCATATCGCCACCATCGGGCGGATCGCCGACACCGAACATTTTCGCAACATCGAACGTCACCAGGTCGAAACCATTCCCGGCGTACTGTTCCTGCGCATCGACGAAAACCTGTTCTTTGGCAACCTCGATGCCATCCAGGCGCGCCTCAGCGCCGAACTGGAAAAGTCTCCCGCGACACATGACGTGGTCCTGGTCATGAGCTCGGTCAATCGCGTCGATACCACAGCCATGGAAGCGCTGACCGACCTCAACCGCGACCTGCTGAGCCGGGCAATCCGGCTGCATCTGGCCGAAGTCAAAGGCCCGGTGCAGGATCGCCTGGTGCATTCCCAGCTCTGGAAAGCCTTGTCCGGCGAGGTTCATCTTTCGGTCAACAGTGCCTTTGAGAAACTGGGACAGAAAGAAGCTGATGCCCACGCCGGTGATTATTCGATATGAACTTAGAAAAGAAAGTTTAACCACGAAGAGCACGAAGAATACAAAGAGAATCTTGAACTTACGTGGTTTTTAAGCTTCATCCGATGGGTGATCAAACAAAGTAATGCAACTTATTGTTTATCTTCGTGCTCTTTGTACTCTCCGTGGTTAATTAAGGTTTTAAAGATGAACGCTCCAGCCAGCCGAAAAAGTGTCTGTCCGCATGATTGCCCGAGCGTCTGCGCCCTGAGTATCGACCTGCTCAGCCCCGAGCGTATCGGCCGGGTCCGTGGTGCGCCACAACCCTATACCGACAGCGTCATCTGCGCCAAGGTCGCGCGTTATGCCGAGCGCGTACATCACCCCGACCGTCTGCTGCACCCCCTGCGCCGCATTGGGGCGAAAGGCAGCGGCCAGTTCGAGGCCATTGGCTGGGACGATGCGCTGGATCTGATCGCCGGACAATTCCAGTCGGCCATCGCCCGCTATGGTCCGGAGACGATCTGGCCGTACCATTATGCCGGCACCATGGGCCTGATCCAGCGCAGTGGCATACGCCGAATAACCAACGTCGCCGGCTGGTCGCGGCAACGCGAAACCTTTTGCATCGCGCTCGCCGATGCCGGCTGGCTAGCCGGAGCAGGTATCAAACGCGGCGTCGATGCGCGTGAAGTCGTCGACTCCGACCTGATCGTCATCTGGGGCGGCAATCCGGTGCACACCCAGATCAACTTCATGAACTGGACGCAAAAAGCCAGGCGTGAACGCGGCACCCGACTGGTCGTCGTCGACCCCTATCGAACCGCCACCGCCGAGAAAGCCGACCAGCATCTGGCGCTCAAGCCGGGGACCGATGGGGCACTGGCCTGTGCGGTGATGCACGTCCTGCTCGCCGAAGGTCTGGCCGACCGCGACTATCTGGCCCGCCACACCGATTTTTCAGACCGGGTCGAAGCACATCTGGCCAGCCGCACTCCGGCCTGGGCGGCGGAAATCACCGGTCTGTCGGTCGAAGAAATCTTCGCCTTCGCCCGGCTTTACGGCACGACAGCGCGCAGCTATCTGCGCATCGGCTACGGTTTCACCCGCCAGCGCAATGGCTCGGCGGCGATGCATGCCGTCAGCTGCCTTCCCGCAGTCAGCGGCGCCTGGGCGCATCCGGGCGGCGGCGCGCTCTACGGCAACAGCGGCCTCTACCAATTGAATACCCGCTTTGCCTATGGACTCGATGCTGGCATCCCTCCTGCTCGCCTGCTCGACATGGGCCGCCTTGGCGCCGTCCTTGAAGGCGATCGGCGCGACATCGGCGACGGCCCACCGGTCACCGCCCTGCTGATCCAGAGCACCAACCCGGCGGTGGTCGCCCCGGAGAGTGCGCGGGTGCGTCGCGGCCTGTTGCGCGACGACCTGTTCACCTGCGTGCACGAGCAGTTCATGACCGACACGGCCAAGCTGGCCGATATCGTTTTGCCGGCGACGACTTTTCTCGAACACGACGACCTTTATCAGGCGTCCGGTCACACCTTCCTGCAAGCCTCGCGCGCGGTCATACCGGCGCTAGGTGAATGCCGCTCCAACCATCGCTTTATCGGCCAACTCGCCGAGCGGCTCGGCATTTCCCATCCGACCTTCGCCATGGACGAGTGGTCGCTGGTCGATCGGATACTCACCGACTCCGGAAAACCCGGTGCCGATGACTTGCTGAAACAGGGCTGGCTCGATTGCGCCCTGCCCTTTGAAAAGTCGCACTTCCTCGACGGCTTTGGCCACCCCGACGGGCGTTTCCGTTTTGCTCCCGACTGGCCGGCGATCGGCGCAGGACACGCCGCCATGCCCACCCTGCCAGATCATCAGGACGTCATCGATTCGGCCACCGCCGACAAGCCCTTCCGGCTGGTCGCCGCACCGGCACGTAATTTTCTCAACACCACCTTCAGCGAGACGCCAACGTCGCGCGCCAAGGAACAGCGCCCCAGCGTCTTGATCCACGCCACGACGGCGGTGCAGAAAGGCATCGCCAGCGGTGATGTGGTACGCATCGGCAATGAGCAGGGTTCGCTGTTACTGCATGCCCGGGTCGTCGAGGGAATGCAGGAAGACACGCTGATCGTCGAAAGCCAGTGGCCGAATGACGCCTTCATTGAAGGCATCGGCATCAATCTGCTGGTCAGTGCCGAACCGGGCTTTCCGGCCTCAGGCGTGGCTTACCACGACACTGCGGTATGGCTTACCGGCCCTGAGACATAGGCATTTTGACAGCCTCTGGCGCGTTGAACTTATTCAGCACGCTTCTATTCATATGAGTATAAAGTCGTACGAATCTGCCCTGTAAACTGATAAATTGCTGAGCACTGCATTCAAGCATTACCTTTTTGAATTCACCATCCGGACACCACAGGAGAGCCCCCATGAATATCGCCAACACGGTCACCGACCTGATCGGCAACACGCCGCTGGTACGTATCAACCGCCTTAACGAGGGCGCAGGAGCGACGATTGCCGCCAAGCTGGAATTTTTCAATCCGGCGCACAGCGTCAAGGACCGCATCGGTGAAGCGATGATCGCCGCCGCCGAAAAAGCCGGCCTGATCAAGGCCGACACTATCCTCGTCGAACCGACCAGCGGCAATACCGGCATTGCTCTGGCCATGGTCGCTGCGGCGCGCGGCTACAAGATCGTCCTGACCATGCCGGAAACCATGAGCAAGGAGCGCCGCGCCCTGCTGCGCGCCTTTGGCGCCGACCTGATCCTCACCCCCGGCCCTGAAGGCATGGGCGGCGCGATCAGCAAGGCCGAACAGCTGGCCGCATCCGACTCCCGCTACCTGTTGCTGCAGCAGTTCAAGAACCCGGCCAACCCGGAAATCCATCGCCAAACTACGGCGGAAGAAATCTGGAAAGACACCGACGGCCAGGTCGATATTCTGATTTCCGGCGTCGGCACCGGCGGCACCATCACCGGCATTGGTGAAGTCATCAAGGCGCGCAAGCCTTCCTTCCAGGCCATCGCCGTCGAACCCGACGCCTCACCGGTGCTTTCTGGCGAAGCCAAGGGACCGCACCCGATCCAGGGCATCGGCGCCGGCTTTGTCCCGGACGTGCTCAACACCAAAATCTACGACGAAGTCATCCGCGTCAAGAACGAAGACGCCTTTGCCTATGCCCGCCGGGCGGCGCGTGAAGAAGGCCTGCTGGTCGGGATTTCCTCCGGGGCCGCGCTGTGGGCCGCCGTGCAGGTCGCCAAGCGCCCGGAAAATGCCGGCAAGCTGATCGTCGTGATCATTCCCTCGTTCGGCGAACGCTACCTGAGCACCGCGCTGTTTGCCGACCTCGTCGACTGATTCAAGCCGCAGTTTCCCTGCAAAAAGGCTGTTTCACCCCCTCGGAAAGAGGGGATGAAACAGCCTTTTGTCATCCGGCAGGCGAAGCCATCGCCCGACTGCTGCACTTAAAATCAGGTGACCTGCTGGATGGCCAATTCGTACAGCTCGCCCACAGCCGAGCTTGGGCCCTCGGCCTCACTCGGGCGGCAATGCCTCGGTGACCTTCCGCTCAATCGCGGATGGCAGTCAATGACCGCTTTCGTCACAACGTAGGACGGTACCCAACCCTTTGCGGACCTACAGACTTTGAAAAAGCAGACGTTCAACAAGCAAATACATTCATTACGCCCGTTGCATCAAATATCCGGCAATTCCTACAAAGACGAGCAATATTATGGAAATGCGATACCAGTAACACATCCATTTGAGGCGATTGTCCTGAAGGACAGCCAAGTCCCCTTTCCATAGAAAAGAATTAAGCTTTGCGAGGGAATACTGTTGCATTAGATTTGGATCGTCACCTGCAAATTCATCTGGCGTCCCAAGCTTTATATATGTGCGAAGATGATTTTTCCTGAGCCGGGCGACAATTCGATAGGGCAGAAATATAGCCATTCCCATAACCAAGACAGGAATAATGAAAAATAGTGGCTCCATGGGGTTCCTCGTTGTTCTTGATCTTCGTTATCGTGTCCGAATCCTTGTCTAGCGTCCGCTTCCTCCGAACACCAACCATCACAAGCGACCCCGAGCCGTCATTCGTCGCTGCGGTGGCTCAACGGCTGGTTACTGAGTCGAGCAGTCGCCCAACAAGGCAAGTCACCGGCAGCAGCTCGGCCAGACCGGTCATCAGTGCCCGCAGCTCGACGCTTTGCCGCCGTTCAGTGTCGCTCGTCGAGAAACTGAGGGTGGTGATTTTGAGCAGTTGCTTACCTAAAAACCCTACTAACCCTATTGACCCAAAACTGCCAGTGCAGCTTTCTCCGGAGCGGCCGTTGGGTGGGCTTTATTGCGAGACTACTGGTGAGAAAGCCACCATAAATCTTTTCATTAGGTATTTTTTTGAAGGATCGGCCGGAGGGATGCCTTCGGCCGATCCCTTATGACCTCATGCCTTCACATCGACGTTGCTGCCTGGTTTTTGTGTCGACGTCTTGTTGT
>JBAXHE010000115.1:0-7652 GCA_037139055.1 Betaproteobacteria bacterium
CCGGTCGAGTCGATGGCGTTCTTCAGCGCCACCATATCCACTTCTGAAGAAAAATCGAAAGATGGCATCAAAACCTCCGCTTAAGCAAAATGACAAACGTAGTGGTAGGGCTCATCGCAGGCAATTTGAAACGACGAATTCCCCGGCACGTCAAACGACTGCCCCGACGCATAGGTCTTCCATTCAGTTTCGCCCTTGAGGCAAACGCGACAGGAACCACCGACACCTTCCATCACTTCCGGTGCTCCGGTATTGAAGGTCAGTGAGGACGGCAGGATCACCCCCACCGTTTTCTTGGTGCCATCGGCCAACTGCACCGTATGGCTGACGCATTTGCCGTCAAAGTAGACATTGGCCTGTTTGACGACACTGACGTTATCAAATTGTGACATGTTCATAACCCCCAAAATTTTTGCAGCACGGTTTTAGCAATAAAGCCGACCATCCCGAAGGACAGCACAAAAAACAAAACCAAAGTTCCCGTCCTACCCGCCTTGGCCTTCCAGGCGATCTCTCCGATGATGAAGAGCATGAATAGCATGAAGGCCCCGATTCCGAAGCTCATGCCAAATTCAGAAACCTGCTCTTCCGTCAGACCGAACACAGTGTCAGTTCTCAGCCCTTGCGAGCAGCCAGATTGGCGGCAATACGCAGGCGCAACGCGTTGAGCTTGATAAACCCGCCCGCGTCCTTCTGGTCGTATGCACCGGCGTCATCCTCGAAAGTGGCAATGGTCGAATCAAACAAGGAATCGGTCTTCGAATCACGACCGCTGATAATCACATTGCCCTTGTACAGCTTGAGACGGACCCAGCCATTGACGGTCTGCTGCGTCTGATCGATCAATGCCTGCAGGGCAAGGCGCTCAGGGCTCCACCAGTAACCGTTATAGATCATGCTGGCATAGCGCGGCATCAGGTCGTCCTTGAGATGCGCTACTTCACGATCGAGCGTGATCGACTCGATCGCCCGGTGAGCTTTCAGCAGGATGGTGCCGCCCGGCGTTTCGTAACAGCCGCGCGATTTCATACCGACATAACGGTTTTCGACCAGATCGAGTCGGCCAATGCCGTGCTTGCCGCCCATCTGGTTGAGCAGGGCCAGCAATTCGTGCGCCGGCATGCGCTTGCCGTTGATGGCGACCAGGTCGCCCTTTGCAAATTCAAGATCGACGTACTCGGCGGCATCCGGAGCCGCTTCCGGCGATACCGTCCAGCGCCACATCGATTCTTCGGCTTCGGCGGCTGGGTCCTCGAGATGGCGGCCTTCGAAACTGATATGCAGCAGATTGGCGTCCATCGAATACGGGGAACCGCCCTGCTTGTGTTTCATTTCGACCGGGATGCCATGCTTTTCAGCGTAAGCCAGCAGCTTCTCGCGCGACAGCAGATCCCATTCACGCCACGGCGCGATGATCTTGATTCCGGGTTTCAGCGCGTAGGCGCCGAGTTCGAAACGAACCTGATCGTTGCCCTTGCCCGTCGCGCCATGGGAGATGGCGTCGGCACCGGTGAGATTGGTAATGTCGATCAGACGCTTGGCAATCAGCGGGCGCGCAATCGACGTCCCGAGAAGATACTCGCCTTCGTAAACGGTGTTGGCACGGAACATCGGGAAGACGAAATCGCGAACGAATTCTTCACGCAGATCGTCAATGAAGATGTTCTCTGGCGTGATCCCGAACTTCAGCGCCTTGGCACGCGCCGGTTCGAGCTCTTCGCCCTGACCGAGGTCGGCGGTGAAGGTCACGACTTCACATTGATAGGTATCCTGCAACCATTTCAGGATAACCGAGGTATCCAGGCCGCCAGAATAGGCGAGAACAGCTTTTTTAACATCACTCATGACTCAACTCCGGTTAGGAGTGAGGAGTGAAGAGTGAGGATCGGGAACCATAGCGGCTCTTCACTCTTCACTCCTCGCACCTCACTGATTTCTCTCTTCACTGATCTACGATGCCTAGGAGCAGATACTCCATCAGCGCCTTTTGTACGTGCAAACGATTCTCCGCCTCATCCCAGACAGCGCTCTGCGGGCCATCCATCACCTCGGCTGAAACTTCTTCCCCGCGATGCGCCGGCAGACAATGCAGGAACATGGCGTCCGGACGCGCCACGCGCATCATCTCGGCATCCACCTGCCAGTCGGCAAAATCACGCATCCGCTCTTCGTTCTCGGCTTCAAAACCCATCGACGTCCACACATCGGTGGTGACGATATCGGCATCCTTGGCCGCTTCCATCGGATCGGCAAACTGCTTGAAATGCCCGGTTCCGTGCAAACCGGCACGCTCAGGCTCGACTTCATAGCCCGGAGGGGTGGACACATGCACGTTGAAATCCAGCACTTCTGCGGCCTGCAGCCAGGTGTTGCAAACGTTGTTCGAGTCGCCGATCCAGGCCACAGTTTTGCCCTGAATCGGACCGCGCTGTTCAATATAGGTAAAGATGTCGGCCATGATCTGGCACGGGTGATACTCGTTGGTCAGCCCGTTGATCACCGGCACGCGCGAGTTCGCGGCAAAGCGCTCGACGATATCCTGCTCGAAAGTGCGGATCATCACCACATCGCTCATCCGCGAGATGACCTGTGCCGCATCCTCGACTGACTCACCGCGCCCCAGCTGTGAATCGCGGGTATTGAGATAGATCGCCGAACCGCCGAGCTGCTGAATCCCGGCCTCGAAGGATAGACGGGTCCGCGTACTGGCTTTCTCGAAGATCATCACCAGGGTGCGATCAGAGAGTGGCCAGTATTGCTTGTAGGACTTGAATTGCGACTTGATCCAGCTCGACCGGGCGAAGAGATAATCAAACTCCTCACGGGTAAAATCCTTGAACTGCAGAAAATGTCTGACCTTTGTCATGGCAAGCTCCGATCAGGCCGAGAGAAAATCTCGGATCAACGGCGAGAGTCGCGCGACCAACTGGCGAGCTTCATCGGCACTGAAGGTTAACGGGGGTAATAGTCGAACCACTTTATCGGCGGTCACATTGATCAGCAGACCGGCATCCAGACCGCGCGTCACCAACTCGCCGCACGGACGATCGAGTTCGATGCCGATCATCAAGCCCTGGCCGCGAATCTCGACGACTCCGGCCACACCGGTCAGAGCACTGGCCAGCTCGCCACGAATCAAGGCACCGATCTGCTCGGCGTTGGCGATCAGCCCGTCCTTCTCGATGACCTCAATCGTGGTGATTGCCGCCGTCGTCGCCAGCTGATTGCCGCCGAAGGTCGAACCATGATTCCCCGGATTGAACAAGGCGGCCGCTTTCCCGGAAGCCAGGCAAGCACCGACCGGAACGCCGCTGGCCAGTCCTTTGGCCAGCGTGGCCACATCGGGAAGAATGCCGGCATGCTGAAAACCGAACCACTCGCCGGTTCTACCCATGCCACACTGCACCTCGTCGCAAATCAGCATCCAGCCCATGTCATCACAGAACTGGCGTAGGCCCTGCTGATACTCGATATCGGCCATCTGCACACCGCCTTCGCCCTGAACGATCTCAAGCATCACGGCAACCACCGACTTATTGTGCGCGGCAACCGCTTTAACGGCTTCCAGATCGTTATACGGGACGCGAACGAAACCGCTGACCAGCGGCTCAAAGCCGGCCTGGGTCTTGCGGTTTCCGGTGGCCGAAAGCGTCGCCAGGGTACGGCCATGAAAGGCCTTTTCCATGACAATGATTGCCGGGCTGTCGATGCCTTTTTGGTGGCCGTAAAACCGGGCCAGCTTGATCGCCGCCTCGTTGGCCTCACAACCGGAATTGCAGAAAAACACTTCATCCATCCCGGACAACGCCGCCAGTTTGTCCGCCAGCTGCTCCTGTTGCGGCATGCGATAAAGGTTTGAGGTATGCAACAGGCGCCCCGCCTGTGCGGCAATAGCCGCCACCAGTTCAGGATGGTTGTGACCGAGCGTCGACACCGCAATGCCTGACAAGGCATCGAGATAGACTTTTCCCTCGGTATCCGTGACCCAGCTTCCGTCTCCATGACTGAAAGCAACGGGTAAGCGGGCATAGGTATTCATTAGGTGAGACATGGCCAACCCCTTGATGAGGCTCAAAAACTGAAACGGCGGCTTGCGCCGCCGGAAAAATCACGCATCATCACCATCCGGCACAGGCTCCACGCCGTACATCGCCGATTGGCAAGGGAAAGAATTTTAAGGCAAAAGCCTCGGCTTGTATATATCCGAGGGGCAAGTGGCGAGTCTTCTGCCCCTAAGTTTGGTCAATGTCGGGGGGGCGCGGCAAAGCGATTAGTGATGCGGCGTGCGCTGAACATCGCGAAACTTACGGAACAGGACACCGGAGGCCTCCGACAAGTTACAATGCGCTATGCGAATTGCAGTCTTCAACCAGAAAGGTGGCGTCGGGAAAACCACCACGACGCTGAACCTAGCCGCGGCCTCTTTCCGCAACGGGGGCCAGCCCCTTTTACTCGATCTTGACCCGCAGTGCCATCTGTCAGGCATCTTCGGCAATACTTCGCCGGATTCGGGACGCAGCCTCTTTGGTTTCTACCAGAACGCTCGTGCGCTCGACGAACTGGCCCTACCCTGGGAGGGTATCGGCCGTCTGGTACCGTCGCACCAGCAGCTGATCAAGGTCGATTCAATTTTCGGCAAGGGCCCGGCCATTTTGAACAAATTGCGTCAAGGCCTGGACGCCTTCGACCTAGCCATCCCTGGCAATGCGGCACAGCACACGCTGATCGACTGCTGCCCCTACATCGGCGTGCTGTCACTCAACGCTATTTTTGCCTGCAATGTCCTGCTTATTCCAATTTCGACTGATTATCTGTCGTTGCAGGCCGCCGAGCACATGACGCGCACCCTGGCCATTCTCGAACCGGTACTCAAGCGGCGCGTCGAGCGTCGCTACCTGCTTACCCGCTTTGATCGCCGACGAAAAATGAGCGAGGACGTGGAAAACCAGTTACGTGAGCGTTACCGGGACGAAGTGTGCCAGACGGTCATTTCTGAAAACGTTTCCGTCGCCGAGAGCCCATCGAAAAAACTCGATGTATTCAGCCACAGCCCCAGCAGCAGTGGCGCAAAAGACTATGCGGCGCTACACGACGAACTGCGCGAGCAAAGCTTTATTTAAGCTGAGCGGTTTCCGAGAAGCTGTTATTCATTCGAATTATTCAGAGGCAGCTCGGAGATGAGATCAACCACATCCTCGTAGGTCATCGGTCCGCCACGGGAGACTTGTGGAGCAATCCGCTTGATCTCAAGAATTTCACAGCCCATATAGATCTGGCGCAGTTTGCGCTCGGCATCCGGCTCGTCCTTGCCAGCAAACGAGAGGTTATCGACCACAGCACCGCTCCTCGTCCGAATACGGAAAGCGAATTTTGTCGTTGTGGATAACTGCATATATAGCCTCTAGATCAACAGGATGTGCATCCCATGTGCAGTAAATTATACGATATTTAGGCAAGTGTCTATTTTTTAGTGTTTAAATCCATGACTGCGGATTCTCAACACCTCGCTTACCCCACGCAATAAAAACGGCGCCCGAAGACGCCGTTTCTGATTCAGCAGAACGCGAGAACGATCAGGCGGCAAGCGCTTTGATCTGAGCCGAGAGACGACTCTTGTGACGCGACGCCTTGTTCTTGTGAACAATTTTCTTGTCGGCAATACGATCAATTACCGAAACTGACTCTTGATAAATACTAAGAGCGGCAGCCTTGTCGCCAACAACGATCGCCTTTTGCACACGCTTGACGGCCGTGCGCAATGTTGAGCGCAGGCTGACATTGTGGGCGCGTTGTTTAACGGCTTGGCGGGCGCGCTTGCGGGCTTGTGCGCTGTTGGCCATGGATTCTTATCCCTAAAAAACTAATGCGTTAATCGAAAACGCGCAATTTTACAGACATAAACCAAGAGTTGCAAGGCGTTTTTGCTTCTAGTGGATTACTGCGGCGAGCACTTCTGCAAAAAATATTCACTGATTCTGCTGAAACAATGACCACAGCCAAACCAATTACTAACTTGTTGCACATTAAAGCAGGCTAATTCCGGACGAATTAATTGCCCGCAAAACCCTACTCTCCCTTCACTCGAAAGTTATGTCGAGCCTGGAGGCTTTATTTCGGCGCCATCGTCAAAGATAACGTTGACGAATCGTCAACTAACGTAATAACCTTCCACAGCGCTGAATGGTGATAAATAAGGGCGCATATCTGCCCCCCATAAGAATAGCGTTTTCAAAAAGCCAGCATATGGCATTCAAACACCCGCAGTGTCCTAGCGCTGCACTTTGGAGTGATTCGGAGATGGAAACAGAGCAACGCGTTCACTGCGAAAAAGCCACCGTCCTTTCACTCGCCATCCACTCCGGCTGTATAGCTCTTGTGCTGTTTTTTTCCTGTTTCGCGCAAGCTGCCGGAACCCTGGAAAAAATTGCTCAATCCAGCACCATTAACATCGGCTTCCGCGATCCGGCACTGCCGTTCTCCTATCTTGACAGCAACAAGCGTGCTTCCGGGTACTCGATCGATATCTGCGCTAAGCTGGTTGAGTCCATCAAGCGAGAACTGAAACGCACCGACATTACTGCAAAGACAATTCAGGTCACGTCGGTAACTCGCTTAAGCGCAATGATTAACGGCGAAATCGACCTGGAATGCAGTTCTTCTGCAGTCACCGCGGAGCGACTCAAACAAGTCTCCTTCTCCCTCCCGGTATTTATTGCGGCGATCCGCATCATGGTGCGTGAAGGCAGCGGCATCAGGGGAATCAGCAATTTGACCGGCAAGACCGTCGTCACCACGCGCGGCACCAGCAGTGAAAAACTGTTTATCGACCTGAATCAGTTGCACTCACTCAAAGCCACTCTATTACTCGCCAAGGATCACGCCGAATCATTTGCCATGCTCGAATCCGGGAAAGCTGACGCCATTATTCTTGACGACGTGCTGCTTTACAGCCTTCGCGCAACCGCCAAGGAACCGGCAAAACTCATCATGACCCGCGATGCCCTGACCCATGAACCCTTTTCCATCGTCCTACGCAAGGACGACCTGGCGTTCAAAAAAGTCATCGACGCCGAGATCACCCGACTCATCACCTCCGGCGAGATGGATGCCCTGTATCGCAAGTGGTTCGAATCACCGATCACTGCCCAGCAAGTCAATCTCAACATGCCCATGTCGTACATGATGAAGGAATTCTTTAAATCACCCCGTGATTGGCAACTGCATTAAATCACATTCACTCAGGCATACCTGCCGATCGCTTGAGGCAGATCTCGGCATGACCTCCACGCACCACCCCACCCGCCCTGTTCCACTAGGGAATTGCTGCCGTATCAACCATTTTATCCAACCATGAACCTTCTTAAAGCTCTCGCCACCGTCAGCAGCATGACGCTGCTCTCACGCATTCTAGGTTTCGTGCGCGATTTCGTCATTGCCCGGATTTTCGGCGCGGGCATGCTGACCGATGCTTTTTTCGTGGCCTTCAAACTACCGAACCTGTTGCGCCGCCTGTTTGCCGAAGGCGCCTTTTCGCAGGCATTTGTTCCCATCCTCGGTGAATATAAGAACAAGGGCGGAGAAATCCAAGCCAGACACCTGGTCGACAGCGTCGCTACACTGCTTTTTTTCATTCTTCTCGTTGTCACCCTGCT
>JBAXHE010000116.1:0-7624 GCA_037139055.1 Betaproteobacteria bacterium
AACTCGCCAAACATGCCGTAACCGGCATTGTTGATCAGCAGTTGAACCTCGATGCTTAACCCATCGAGACGTGACTTGAGTTGCGCACCGGCCCCAGGAGAAGAAAGATCGATTGATTCGACATGAACCTTCACGCCAAAATCCCGGCGCAGCTCGATGGCCAGTTCCTCCATCGGCTGAAGCCGGCGGGCAACGAGCACGAGGTTAGCGCCACGTTCGGCGAGCAGGCAGGAAAAATCGACTCCAAAACCGCTGGAGGCGCCAGTGACCAGGGCCCATTTACCTTGCAAATCTCGCATTGGCAGACTCCATGCAATTTATGACCGGTGGTCATCAGACTTCGGATTGTTAATGACCGCCGCTCATTGGTCAAGCCGGCCTCTCGGAATGAGATTGCAAATAAAAATACTGAACTTCCAATGATAAAATGGGCTCCAAAAGTGGGTAGATGACGTCGGCCGACTTCACCTTGCCCTGTGTCAGGACCTAATCTCATATGAGAATTTCTTCACAAAAATCGGCGCCCTGGCTTCAAATGTTGTTCGTATTTTTCAGTGCGACAGTGCTGATGGCCCTATTTGAAGCCATCAAGGAATGGCTCTCGACTGAGTCTCTGTCGCGATGGGAGTCGCACGCAATCACGATCTTTGTCGCGGCAACGTGCGCCACGATTGCGGCGTACTACATACGTAAATGTGCGCTCTCTGTTGATTCGATCCTGCAGGAGAATATTGAACAACTCCGTCTGGCCGCAAGTGTTTTCGACAACTCGGCGGACGGCGTCCTGATTACCGATGCCGACGGCAAAATCGTCTCAGTCAATCCGGCGTTCACAGAGATCACCGGCTACACAGAATCCGACGTTTTGGGTGAGATGCCCGTGTTTATGCGTTCCGACATGCTTGCAGACGAGAGATATCTCTCAATAATGTCATCACTTGCGCAGAAAGGAAGCTGGCAAGGCGAAATCTGGAATCGCAAGAAGAGCGGAGAAGCCATTCTGGAGTGGATGACCATCAATCGAATCAACAGCAGCAGCGGGGACTTATCTCGCTATGTCTCTGTTTTTCGTGATGTTACGGAGTTGAGGAGAATCAATGACCGCTTTCGCCACCAGGCTTTTCATGACGCGCTCACTGGTCTTCCTAATCGATTATTGCTTCAGGAACGCTTGAGTCATGCCATCGAGCGAGCAAAAAGAGATCAAAGCCGTCTGGCCCTGATATTCTTGGATCTCGACGGGTTCAAGGAGATCAATGACAGCCACGGCCATGACGCTGGCGACCTGGTCTTGAAAGAAGTGGCCAATCGCTTTGAAGCTCTTTTACGTCGCGGCAATGACACGGTCGCACGCTATGGTGGCGACGAATTCGTTATCCTCATCGAGAATCTTCAGGACTCCGAACAAAGCCTTGAACTGGCCGAACGGGTAGTCGCCGAAATCTCCCTGCCAATGTCGGTGAATGGCCTGCAAGTCGAAATCGGCGCCTCAGTTGGCATGGCGCTCTTCCCCGATGATGGCAGCGATCCTGATGAACTGATCAAAGCGGCTGACGCCGCCATGTATTCAGCGAAAGAGGCCGTCAAGAAAAGCTAGGGCACAGAGCTTTATAAGGGCGAGATCCTGAGCTCAGCTCTCTCTGAAATCAGACTGTCATCTGATATCCCAGTGCATTGAGTTTATCGCGCAGTGGCTCAAATTTCTCGGCTGAAGCGCTGAGCAATGGCGGACGCACCTCGGCCCATTGCGGATCGTTGCGCTTCCAGGCTATCACCGCCTTCATCGAGGGAATCAGCGGGAGCATTTCAAATGTCCGACGAACCTCGGTGATCCGCTCTTGCCGGTCATCCGCATCGGCGGCCTGCCAGTTCATGAACAGATCGTGAATCATCGCCGGATTGACGTTCCCGGTCGCCGTGATGCACCCGGCACCGCCGCCGCGCATGTTCTGCAGCAAGAAGACTTCGCTGCCACAGAACACATCGAAGCTTTCTGACTGGAAATTCTTCAACAGCATGTCGGTGTGGTTCCAGTCACCGGAACTGTCCTTGATACCGGCAATAGTCGTCGGATAAGCCTTGAGCAGACGCTCGATCACCCCGGGAGTTACCGGCACCTGGGCAACGGGCGGAATGTGGTACAGATAAACACGCAGTTTCTCACTACCGACTCTCTGGATGACTTCCGAATAGGATCGAAACAAGCCGTCGTCTGAAATATTTTTGTAGAAGAACGGCGGCAGCATCAGCGCGCCGGCACACCCGGATTCAACGGCATGCCGGGTCAATTCAACGGTATCGGTCAGAGAACAGCACCCGGTTCCGGGCATCATGATTGAGGGATCGACCCCGGCGGCCAGCAGATCATTCAGCAGCGAGATGCGCTCGTTGACGCTCATTGAATTCGCTTCCGAGTTGGTGCCAAAAATGGCCAGCCCCACCTGCTTGGACACCAGCCACTGGCAATGCTCGATGAATCGCTTTGCATCAGGTCGCAAATCAGCATCAAACGGAGTGACCACCGGAGAAAATACACCACGCAATCTGTTCGTCATATCTATTCCTTACCCGATTGATTGAGTACGCCGCCCGCTTACAGCTCGCCCATATAGTCACGCTTGCCGATATCCACGCCGTTGTGGCGCAGGATGTTGTACGCCGTCACCAGATGGAAATAGAAGTTCGGCAAGGCAAAGCCGAGCAGATAGGGTTGGCCCTTGAACGTCATATCCTGCCCGCCCGCTTTCAGGCTGATTTCGCGTTCTTCTGAACCGTTGATCTGACTGGCCTCGACGGATTCGATGAAAGCGACGGTTTTGGCTATGCGCGCCTTGAGGTCTTCAAGCGTCTGCTCAGTGTCCTCGTATTTCGGGATGTCGATCCCGGCCAGACGCGCAACCGCCCCTTTGGCAAAGTCGCAGGCAATCTGCACCTGCCGTGACAGGGCAAACATGTCCGGAAAGAGCCGCGCCGAAGCCAGCACTTCCGGCGTTACTTTCTTTGCCTCAGCGTAGGCCTGCGCCTTGTCGAGAATGCCAATGAGATTATTGAGCAGGCGGACAAAACTGGGGGTACTGGCTTCATACATCGAGATGGTCATGACAAAACCTCCTGTAAAGAGGCTATTCTGACACTGTCTCAGCGATTCTGTTCATTATCCCGGCGCCCTGCCGCCACCCTCACTCACGCAACAAACGCAGGGCCTGTGCCGCGTGATTCAGCAGCGCGCCATCCGTTCCCGGCCGGGCAATCAATTGCAGCCCCAACGGCAGACCATGCGGACCGGTGGTCAAGGGCAGATGGACGCAGGGCACCCCGAGCAGCGTCCAGATGCGGTTGAATACGGGATTGCCGGTCGCCGTCAATCCGCGCGGCGCCTCACCCGGCGTACTCGGTGCGAGAATCACATCAACGCCTGAGAAAACGCTCGCCAACAGTGCACTTGCCGCCCGTGTACTCCGCAGGTCGGCATCGCGGGCATTCGCCTCCTGCGCCAGCCCTTCGCCGATCAGTCGCTGCAACTCAGGACTCAATTCCGCGCCATGGGCGCCAAGCTCCCAGGCAAAGGACTGCGCCACCTCGTAGGCCATGGTCCGGGTTTGCACCGCCGCCAGATCAGCGAATTCCGCTGGCAGTGTCAGGTCGCTCACCGACCATCCGGCCATCGACAATCGACGGCCGCTGGCGGCGAACAGTTCTCGGGTTTCGGGTAACGCGCTTTCCCATTCGGTGGTCTGACATAGCCCGACCCGGATCGCCGGCATTTCGGCAGCGATTTCCCAGCGCCGCCCGGCGAGCACGCCGCCGAACAGCGCCACATCCTCGACTTCGCGGCCAAAGACACCGATGGTATCCAGCGATTCGGCCAGCGACTTCACGCCGGCGCGGGGAATCATTCCGAAGCTTGGCTTGAAGCCAACCACGCCGCAATACGCCGCCGGCCGAATCACCGAGCCGGCAGTCTGCGTGCCATAGGCCAGCGGGACCATGAAATCGGCCACGGCCGCCGCCGACCCGCTCGATGAGCCGCCCGGCGTGTGTTCCCGATGATGCGGATTGGCTGTCTTGCCCGGATGATAGGTGGCGAACTCGGTAGTCACCGTCTTGCCCAGAATCACTGCCCCGGCAGAACGCGCACTGGCCACGCAGGCGGCATCCCAGGCGGGTTGATGGCCAGCGTAGATCGACGAACCATAGGCGGTCGGCATATCAGCGGTGTCGATCAGATCCTTGATGCCGAGCGGGAGCCCGTGCAGCGGGCCGCGCAAGACACCCGCATCAAGGGCGCGGGCCTGCTTGAGCGCGGCATCCGCAGCGAGGAAGGTCCAGGCACCAACTTCACTCTCCCGCGCCTCGATACGCTCCAGACAATCGCGCACCACGTCTTCAGCGCGAATTTCACGCCGGGCCAGTTGCCTCGACAGCACCACGGCTGACAACAGATTAAGTTTCATTAACAGACATCTCTCTGAATGTTTGGCATAATTTTACGTATTCTGGACAAATACACTCGAATCTCTGGAGTCCGGGAAGTGCCATCCCTGACGGATTCGACAGCAGCGAGTATAGTCGCTGTCGAATGACACAGTTCATATCGCTTGCACCTGAAGCCCGGTGAATCGAAGTGAGCTTCAACCCTAGCACAACGCATAAAGGCCCCTCCATGAAAACCGCCCGTAAAGTCATCATCACCGAATTTGGTGCCCCGGAAGTCATGTCCATTCAGACGGTTGACCTCCCGGAACCTGCCGCCGGAGAGGTGCAACTGCGGCAGACGGCGATCGGATTCAATTTCATCGACATCTATCAGCGCAAGGGCGTTTATCCCCTGCCCTTACCAACTGGCTTGGGTCATGAAGCCGTCGGTGTGGTCGAAGCCGTCGGGGCCAATATCGATCGGTTCAAGGTCGGCGACAGAGTCGCGTACATGAGCGCGGGTCTCGGCGCCTATACCGATTACCGCAACGTCGCGGCGGATCGTCTGGTCAGCATCCCGGCCGAGGTTTCCGACGAACAAGCTGCGGCGCTCATCTTCAAAGGCATTACCGCGCAGTACCTGCTGCGCAAAACCCATCAGGTCAAAGCCGGAGAAATCATTCTGGTTCACGCCGCTGCGGGGGGTGTTGGTCAGATCCTCTGCCAGTGGGCCAAGGGTCTGGGGGCATTTGTTATCGGCACCGCCAGCTCGCCGGAAAAATGCGCCATCGCCAAAGCCGCCGGGGCCGATATCGCCATCGATTATTCGAAAGAAAACTGGACGGCGGCCCTGCTCGAAGCCACCGGTGGCAAAAAAGCCAACGTCGTCTATGACTCGGTCGGCAAGGATACCTTCCTCAAGTCGCTCGAGTGCGCCGCACCCTTCGGACTGGTCGTGCTCTTCGGCGCGGCCTCCGGCCCGGCACCGGCCATCGATCCGGAGCTGCTGAATAAGAAGGGCTGCCTGTTCCTGACCCGCCCTTCGGTCTTCCCGCACAATGCCGATCCGGCCGTATTCCGTGAAAACGCCGCCGAGCTGTTTCAGGCAATCGCTTCGGGGATGGTCAAATCGAGCATCGGCGCCCGCTTCACCCTCGACCAGATCGTCGAAGTGCATAAATCGGCAGAATCCCGGGCAACGCAAGGCGCTACGCTGATCATCCCATGATCGACGACCCGAGCTGAATTCAATCAAGCCAAGGCCGGAGGTTACTCCGGCCTTTTTCTGCCGTATTCTGCGCAATCTCCTGTGTAAAGCACCCCAGAGATATTCAAAGCGACAAGGTTTGTCAGACTCGCCAACGATGCTGGCAAAAACTCGCCCAGTTAGCCCAGGACTCTTTCATGCCCCGTATTAGAACAAAACATGCCGCTTCCTGGGTTCTGCTGATCATTGTTTCATTACCAGCGTGCTGGTTCCTGAAAAGCCAGGGGTTTCCTGCCGCCTATCTGGTCGGTGCCATGATGTGCGCCATTGCCTTCTGTTTATGCGGAGTCCGCCTGGCCCTGCCGCGCAAACTCTTTTACAGCGCCCAAGCACTAATCGGCTGCTCGGTCGCCAACACCATCACGGCGGCCATCATCGCTACGATCTGGAATGACTGGCTGGTCATGTCCCTGATTGTCGGAAGTACGATTCTCTTTGGCGGCCTGCTCGGGTGGATGCTGGTGAAATGCCGCATCCTTCCAGGCACGACAGCGGCCTGGGGCTCAAGTCCTGGTGGTGCGGCCGCGATGGTCGCCATGGCCGAAGACTACGGCGCCGACGCCCGGCTGGTCGCTCTGATGCAATATCTACGCGTGCTGGCCGTGGTCCTGACCGCCTCGACGGTTTCACATTTCCTGATGCAAAACAGTCTTCCGGCTGCTGTGGCGGCAACGCCGGCAATCGGAACTTCGCTGCTCGCCTCCTGGCAACCCGCGGTGTGGTCATTAGCCGTCGCGGTGATTGGCGGTTTTCTCGGGCTCTGGTTGAGAATCCCTGCCGGCGCCCTGTTGGTTCCTCTGATACTGGGGTCGATAGTGCACTCCAGTGAATTATTCCCGATTGAATTGCCCTTCGGATTCCAGGCATTCGCTTCCGTATTACTCGGATGGTATATAGGGCTCGGGTTTAACCGAGACATTCTGGCTTCAGCTTTTCGAATGCTGCCGCGCCTACTGCTCTCTACCATCTTGCTGATACTCCTGTGCAGCGTATCGGCGTGGTTGATGGTCTGGCTTCTCGGCACCCAGCCTTTGACCGCCTATCTGGCGACCAGCCCAGGCGGACTGGATTCGATCGTCCTGATCGCCATGGGCAGCGAAGCGGACATTCCCTTTGTTGTGGCAGTACAAACCCTGCGTCTTTTCGCCGTCATTTTGATCGGGCCGACGATTGCCCGATTGATCTGCCGGCATGCCTGACCGCAGATAGTTAATTCGCCTCAACTCGTTGACTTGATTTCTTCTTGCCCGGCACCGTTCTTTCGGTGCCCTGTGGAAAGTCGGCCAGCATTGCGGTCGGTTTCTGCTCGGAGAAGCGCGCAACCAGAAAATCGATGAACACCCGGACCTTGGCCGAAAGGTAATGCCTTTCCGGGTATAAGGCGTAGATGTCAGCAGGAGGCAATTCATAGTCCTCAAGCAGCCTGACCAGCCGCCCACTGCTCAGGTACTTGGCAATATCCCACTCGGCACGCATCAGGATGCCGTGTCCGTCGAGCGCCCAGTTCAACACGACTTCGCCATCATTGCTGCTCAGCGAGCCTTTAACCTTGACCGTTTCACTATTTTCACCCTGCTTGAAACGCCATATCCCGTAAGCGGTTTCATCCTGCCGCAGGACAATGCAGTTGTGCTTGACCAGATCTGCCGGGGTTTGCGGCGCCGGGTGCTTCTGCAGATAAAGGGGGGATGCACAGATAAACCGTCGATTGGCCATCAGCTTACGTGCGATGACGTTGGAATCCGGCGGCAATCCGAAGCGGATGCCGACATCAAAATCGCCCTCCGCCGGGCTCTGTGGCGCCGCGGTCAGCGCTAATTGAACCTCCATGTCCGGATGCTGGCGCATGAGTGCGGACACCGCCGGGGCGATGAAGGAGCGACCAAAACCGAGCGTGGCATTGACGCGCAGCAATCCCTTGGGCTGCGCCCTGCTGCACAG
>JBAXHE010000117.1:0-7578 GCA_037139055.1 Betaproteobacteria bacterium
CGTGCCGACGTTTACGTGCGGCTTCGTACGTTCAAATTTTGCCTTAGCCATTTAGCGTATCCTCAATAAACCTAAATTACTTCTTGTTAATCACGGCCTCGGCGACATTTTTCGGCGCCTCGACGTAGTGTTTGAATTCCATCGAATAAGTCGCACGGCCCTGGGAAAGCGAACGCACCGTCGTCGAATAACCGAACATTTCGGCCAACGGAACTTCGGCCTTGATGGCCTTGATGCCGCCAGGAATATCTTCCATTCCCTGGACCATACCGCGACGACCGGAAAGGTCACCCATGATGTTGCCCATGTACTCTTCGGGTGTTTCGACTTCAACGGACATCATCGGTTCGAGCAGCGTCGGCTGGGCTTTGCGCAATCCTTCTTTGTAGGCCATTGCAGCGGCCATGCGGAAGGCGTTTTCGTTCGAGTCCACGTCGTGGTAGGAACCATCGAACAGCGTAAATTTCACATCGACCACCGGGAAACCGGCGAGCACGCCGCTCTTGACGCAGTCCTGCAGACCCTTATCCACCGCCGGAATATATTCGCGCGGCACCGAACCACCCTTGACCGCGTCCACAAACTCATAGCCCTTGCCAGCTTCGTTCGGCTCGATCTTGAGCCAGACGTGCCCGAACTGACCGCGACCGCCGGACTGCTTGACGAACTTGCCTTCCTGCTCGACCGACTTTTTGATGCACTCGCGATAGGCTACTTGCGGCGCGCCGACATTGGCTTCAACGCCAAACTCACGCTTCATGCGATCGACAATGATTTCGAGGTGCAATTCGCCCATGCCCGAAATAATCGTCTGACCCGTTTCTTCATCGGTACGCACCCGGAAAGACGGATCTTCATTGGCCAGACGGCTAAGCGCCAGTCCCATTTTCTCTTGGTCAGCCTTGGTTTTCGGCTCGACAGCAATGTGGATCACCGGCTCCGGGAAAACCATGCGTTCAAGCATGATCACCGCGGTCGGATCACACAGCGTCTCGCCAGTAGTGACTTCCTTCAAGCCGACACAGGCTGCGATATCGCCAGCCAGAACCTCTTTGATTTCAACGCGATTGTTGGCGTGCATCTGCAGCACTCGGCCAATACGCTCTTTACGCCCCTTGATCGGGTTGTAAATGGTATCGCCAGACTTCAGAACGCCGGAATAAACCCGGATGAAGGTCAGCTGACCCACGTACGGATCAGTCATCAACTTGAAGGCCAGCGCCGAGAACTTGGCATCATCCGAGGCCATGCGGGTATCAGGTTCGCCTTTTTCATTCTCCCCATCAACCGGAGGAATATCCACTGGCGACGGCAGCAAATCAATCACCGCGTCGAGCATGCGCTGCACACCCTTGTTCTTGAACGCCGTACCACAAAGCATCGGCTGAATCTCGCAGGCAATCGTGCGATCGCGCAAACCCTTGACGATCTGTGCTTCGCTCAGCTCACCGGATTCGAGATAGATATTCATCAACTCTTCGGACGACTCAGCCGCACACTCAACCATCTTGGCGCGCCACTCCTGGGCTTGCGCCAACAACTCGGCAGGAATCTCGCGGTAGTCGAACTTCATGCCCTGCGAGGCTTCGTCCCAGTAGATCGCCTTCATCTTGACGAGGTCAATCACGCCTTCGAAATACTCTTCCTTGCCAATCGGAATAACGATCGGCACCGGATTAGCCTTGAGGCGAGTAGCCATCTGATCGACGACTTTAAAGAAGTCGGCGCCCTGGCGGTCCATCTTGTTCACGAAAGCCAGACGCGGAACCTTGTACTTGTTCGCCTGACGCCAAACGGTTTCCGACTGCGGCTGAACTCCACCCACGGCACAGTAGACCATACACGCGCCATCGAGAACACGCATCGAGCGTTCGACTTCAATGGTGAAGTCGACGTGACCCGGAGTGTCGATGATGTTGATGCGGTGCTCGGGGTACTGGTTGGCCATTCCCTTCCAGAAACAGGTCGTGGCGGCAGAGGTAATGGTAATACCACGCTCCTGCTCCTGCTCCATCCAGTCCATCGTGGCGGCGCCATCATGGACTTCACCGATCTTGTGATTGACACCGGTGTAAAAGAGGACGCGTTCGGTCGTCGTTGTCTTGCCAGCGTCGATGTGCGCGCTGATACCGATATTGCGGTACAGGTTAATAGGAGTTTTGCGTGCCACAGTAGTAAACCTTCGCTAATAAAGAACGGGCTTCAGCAGACAGGCTGAAACGTGAAAATAGGAGATCAGAACCGGAAGTGTGCAAATGCCTTGTTAGCATCGGCCATGCGGTGAACTTCGTCACGCTTCTTGACTGCACCGCCACGGTTTTCAGCCGCTTCGAGCAACTCGGCCGCAAGACGTTGACCCATTGACTTCTCTGAACGCTTGCGTGCCGATTCGCGCATCCAGCGCATGGCCAGCGCCATACGACGGCTCGGGCGAACTTCAACCGGAACCTGATAGTTGGCACCGCCGACTCGGCGGCTCTTGACTTCAACCAGGGGCTTGACGTTGTTCATGGCCAGACCGAAGACTTCGATCGGATCCTTGCCACCCTTGGTAGCAATGATTTCAAACGCACCGTACACGATGCGCTCGGCAACCGACTTCTTGCCGCTCATCATGATGGTGTTAACGAATTTGGAGACTTCGATATTGCCGAATTTAGGATCGGGCAGAATATCGCGTTTTGGTACTTCACGACGACGTGGCATGACAACCTCTCAAAATTTCAATTCAGTTGAAGACTGGCGCAACATGCACCAACCCTCGCGGCCGCCCATCTGAGCGGCCACTTACTTAAGCAGCGATTAAGCCGCTTTCGGACGCTTCGTACCGTACTTCGAACGGCTCTGCTTACGATCCTTGACGCCTTGCGTATCCAGCGAACCGCGAACAGTGTGGTAACGCACACCCGGCAAGTCTTTAACACGACCACCGCGAATCAGAACCACCGAGTGCTCCTGAAGATTATGGCCTTCACCACCGATGTAGGAAATGACCTCAAATCCGTTGGTCAGGCGAACCTTGCACACTTTACGCAAAGCCGAATTCGGCTTTTTCGGTGTCGTGGTGTAAACACGAGTACAGACACCACGCTTCTGCGGGCAGTTCTCGAGCGCCGGCACTTTGCTCTTACTTTTTACGGCTTCGCGCGGTTTGCGCACAAGCTGGTTAATGGTTGGCATATTTCTATCCCTAAATTCCTTGCAGTATCAGCCTCTTCCAGAGCCTGGCTACCGCAAAAAAACCAAGGCGGATCGAGTCCGCCTTAGCGATTTTTTTATAACAGGCATGGGCAATGGTTAGCCCAAGCCGACAAAGACCCAAGATTTTAGGGTCTATCAAGCCTCAAGTCAACCAGCTGAAGCATCCTGCTCATTTTCAACGACCGGTACAGCGTCGTCGACAACAACCGGTGCAGCAGCCAAATCAATCCCGGCTAAATTGCTTTTACGCATTTTGTGATACGCCAGACCCGTTCCTGCCGGAATCAAGCGACCCACAATAACGTTCTCTTTGAGACCACGCAGTTCGTCGCGCTTGCCCATAATCGCGGCTTCGGTTAGAACACGTGTCGTTTCCTGGAAGGACGCAGCCGATATAAACGAATCAGTAGACAGCGACGCCTTGGTAATACCCAGCAACACCGGTTCATAATTCGCCGTCAGCTTGCCCGCGGCGGTCATGCGATCGTTTTCATCGAACAAGTGCGCACGTTCGACCTGCTCCCCACGAATGAACTTGGTATCACCGGTGTCGGTGACGATCACCCGGCGCAGCATCTGACGCACAATCACTTCAATGTGCTTGTCATTGATCTTCACACCTTGCAGACGATACACATCCTGCACTTCGTCGGTGATATAGATGGCCAGCGCTTCAACACCCTGCAGACGTAGAATGTCATGCGGATCCGGTGCGCCATCGACAATCAACTCACCCTTGTTCACCACCTGGCCGTCATGCACCAGAACGTGCTTGTCTTTCGGAATCAGGTATTCATGCGTCACGCCTTCGAGATCGGTAATGACCAGACGCTGCTTACCCTTGGTATCCTTACCGAAGGACATGGTCCCGGTGAATTCAGCCAGCATGCCGGCATCCTTCGGGGTACGCGCCTCGAAGAGCTCGGCCACGCGGGGCAGACCGCCGGTAATATCGCGAGTCTTGGCCGATTCCTGCGGCAAGCGGGCAAGAACATCACCCACTGAAATCTGCTGCCCATCAAGCACGGTAATGATCGCACCGACCTGGAAAGTAATGGTCACCGCATGGTCGCTGCCATGCATGCGAACTTCCTCGCCGCTCGGGTCATAGAGCCTGACCTGAGGGCGCAAGCCCTTGGTCTGCGCCTTGCCGCCACGCTTCGGATCAATAACCACCAATGTTGACAGACCGGTGACTTCGTCAATCTGCTTGGCCACAGTCACGCCTTCTTCGACATTCTCGAATTTCACCAGACCGGTGTATTCGGCAATGATCGGACGGGTGTGCGGATCCCAGGTGGCCAGCTTGGTGCCGGCCTTGGCCTGCTGACCATCGGCAACCTGCAGCGTCGAGCCGTAAGGCACTTTATGCTTTTCACGCTCGCGACCGTTGTCGTCGGTAATCAGTATCTCGCCGGAACGGGTAATAACAATCTTCTCGCCCTTGGCACTGGTGACATAGCGCATCGACGAGGTAAAGCGCACGATACCCGCACTCTTGGTCTCAACCATACTGGCCACTGCCGCCCGCGACGCCGCACCACCGACGTGGAAGGTCCGCATGGTCAGCTGGGTGCCCGGTTCGCCAATCGACTGCGCGGCGATCACGCCGACTGCTTCGCCGACGTTGACGCTCCAGCCGCGACCGAGGTCACGACCGTAGCACTTGGCGCACAGGCCATAACGGGTGTCGCAGGTCAGCGGCGTACGCACCTTGACTTCGTCGATACCCAGTTGATCAACGAGATCACAGAGGTCTTCGTCAATCAGGGTACCGGCTTCAATGACTGTTTCATCAGTCTCGGGATTGACCACATCAACGATTGCCACGCGGCCGAGAATACGCTCGCGCAACGGCTCGATCACTTCACCGCCTTCGATCAGCGCCTTCATCGTGACACCGTTCTCGGTACCGCAGTCGTCCTCAATGACCACCAGATCCTGAGTCACATCGACCAGACGACGCGTCAGGTAACCGGAATTGGCAGTTTTCAGCGCCGTATCGGCCAGACCTTTACGGGCGCCGTGCGTCGAGATGAAGTACTGAAGAACGTTCAGACCTTCGCGGAAGTTGGTAGTAATCGGCGTTTCGATAATCGAACCATCCGGCTTGGCCATCAGACCGCGCATGCCCGCCAGCTGGCGAATCTGTGCTGCCGAGCCTCGGGCGCCGGAATCGGCCATCATGTAGATGGAATTGAACGACTCCTGCTTGACGCGCTTGCCGTGGCGATCGATCACTTCTTCATGACCGAGCTGTTCCATCATGACCTTGGCCACATGATCGCCGGTACGACCCCAGATATCGACAACCTTGTTGTAGCGTTCGCCGTTGGTCACCAGACCGTTGGTGTACTGGCTTTCGATCTCTTTAACTTCTTTCTCGGCAGCGGCGATGATATCGGACTTCTGCGGTGGAACCAGCATGTCATCCGAACAAATCGAGATACCTGCACGCGTCGCCAGACGATAGCCGTTTTGCATCAGCTTGTCAGCGAAGACCACAGTTTCCTTGAGGCCACAGCGACGGAAAGACGTATTGATCAGCTTGGAGATTTCTTTCTTTTTGAGCGGACGATCAAGAACGCTGAACGGCAGGCCCTTCGGAAGAATCTCTGAAAGCAGCGCACGGCCGGCGGTGGTTTCGTAACGGGTGACTTTCTCTTTCCACCCGTTCTCTTCAGTCCGCTCCTGCTCTTTGATACGCACCGAAATCTTGGCGTGAACATCCAGTTCTCCGGCCTGCATCGCCCGCGTCACTTCGGCGAGGTCAGCGAAAGCCATGCCTTCACCCTTGGCGTTGATCCGCTCGCGGGTCGCATAGTAAAGACCGAGAACGATATCCTGCGAAGGAACGATGATCGGTTCGCCGTTGGCTGGCGAAAGAACGTTGTTCGAGGCCAGCATCAGGGTCCGGGCCTCCATCTGCGCTTCGAGCGACAGCGGAACGTGGACGGCCATTTGGTCACCGTCGAAGTCGGCGTTGAAGGCCGCGCAAACGAGTGGGTGCAACTGGATCGCCTTACCCTCGATCAGGGTCGGTTCAAACGCCTGGATACCCAGGCGGTGCAGCGTCGGCGCACGGTTGAGCATGATCGGATGTTCGCGAATGACGTCTTCGAGAATATCCCAGACCACGGGTTCTTGCGTTTCGACCATTTTCTTGGCTTGCTTGATCGTCGTCGCCAGGCCCATCAGTTCAAGCTTGTTGAAGATGAACGGCTTGAACAGCTCGAGCGCCATCAGCTTCGGCAAACCGCACTGATGCAGCTTGAGTTGCGGACCGACCACGATCACCGAACGACCCGAGTAGTCGACGCGCTTGCCCAGCAGATTCTGACGGAAACGACCGCCCTTGCCCTTGATCATGTCGGCCAGCGACTTGAGCGGACGCTTGTTGGCGCCGGTCATGGCCTTGCCGCGACGACCGTTGTCGAGCAGTGAATCGACCGCTTCCTGCAGCATGCGCTTCTCGTTGCGCACGATAATTTCCGGCGCCTTCAGTTCAAGCAGGCGCTTCAGGCGGTTGTTGCGGTTGATCACGCGACGATAGAGATCGTTCAGGTCGGACGTGGCGAAACGGCCGCCATCCAACGGAACCAACGGACGCAGATCCGGAGGCAGAACCGGCAGCACTTCGAGCACCATCCACTCGGGCTTAATCCCGGACTTCTGGAAACCTTCGAGAATTTTCAGGCGCTTGGAGAATTTCTTGCTCTTGGTTTCTGACGTGGTGGTTTCGAGCTCAGCACGCAGGCGATCGACTTCGCTGCTCAGGTCAATCGAGCGCAGCAGTTCGCGGATGCCCTCGGCGCCCATGGCGGCATAAAAGTCATCACCGTATTCTTCGGTCTTGGCCAGGCAGTCATCTTCGGTCAGCAGCTGGCCGCGCGTCAGCGGAGTCATGCCCGGATCACAAACGACAAAGGCTTCAAAGTACAGGACGCGCTCGATGTCACGCAGCGTCATGTCGAGCACCATACCGAGACGGCTCGGCAGGCTCTTCAGGAACCAGATATGCGCTACTGGCGAGGCCAGCTCGATGTGCGCCATACGCTCACGACGGACCTTGGACAAGGTCACTTCGACGCCGCACTTCTCGCAGATCACTCCACGATGCTTGAGACGCTTGTATTTACCACACAGGCACTCGTAATCCTTGATCGGGCCAAAAATCTTGGCGCAGAACAAACCGTCACGCTCCGGTTTGAAGGTACGGTAGTTGATCGTTTCCGGCTTTTTGACCTCGCCGTATGACCATGACCGGATTTTGTCCGGCGAAGCCAGGCCAATAGTAATCGCATCGAACTGTTCTTCTTGCGTTACCTGTTTAAACAAATCAAGCAGTGCTTTCATCTTTCACTCCGTTCGGGGTGA
>JBAXHE010000118.1:0-7441 GCA_037139055.1 Betaproteobacteria bacterium
TTTTGCTTACTTCGGCCATTTTGAATATACTGATCCTGATTTGTGTCTTGTATTGAAAGAGGCACTGACCCGTGAGACCGTCGAGCGGCGCCGATTCTTTTGTATTTGCGACGCACTTTCCGGCAGGCATCAGCCGCCTCACTTGCACCGACCTGTGCAAGATCAAACAACACAAATCACCTGGTTAAGTACGCTCACCAAAAGTAGCGATACTACTTGATTTGCGCGCGCCTGACACGTCCGGATCGCCCCAAGCAGATTCCTGAACCTTGATTTATCAAGGTTTGAAGAAGAAAAGTTTCAGCGAGATATTCTTATTAGTTGCCATACCGGAAAGCCCATGAAGCGTTCTATTTCCAACTAATCCGTCGCTGCCTGCACAAGGCGCTCCCCAGTAATTGCGCGTGGGAGCCCATTAATGAAACGCATGCTTTTTAACGCGACACAGGCTGAAGAACTCCGTGTCGCCATTGTCGATGGTCAGAAACTCGTTGACCTCGATATTGAATCAGCCGCCAAGGAACAGAAGAAAAGTAATATCTACAAAGCCGTCATCACCCGCATCGAGCCTAGTCTTGAAGCGGCGTTTGTTGATTACGGCGCAGAACGCCATGGTTTTCTTCCTTTCAAGGAAATCTCACGTTCCAACTTCATGCCCGGAGTCGAAGCCAGCCGCGCGACGATCAAAGAAGCCCTGCGCGAAGGCCAGGAACTCATCGTTCAGGTGGATAAGGACGAGCGCGGTAACAAAGGCGCCGCACTGACAACTTTTGTTAGCCTGGCCGGCCGCTATCTGGTCCTGATGCCCAACAATCCACGAGGCGGCGGTGTTTCACGCCGCGTCGAGGGCGACGAACGTGCGGAGTTGCGTGACGTCATGGATCAGCTGCAAGTCCCCCCAGGCATGAGTCTGATTGCCCGTACGGCGGCAATCGGTCGCAACGCGGAAGAGTTACAGTGGGATCTGAACTACCTGATGCAGCTCTGGAAAGCCATTGACGGAGCCGCCAATCAACAGAAAGGCGCATTCCTCATTTACCAGGAAGGCAGCCTGGTTATCCGTGCCATCCGTGACTACTTCCAGCCCGATATCGGCGAAATCCTGATCGACACCGACGAAGTCTATGAACAGGCTCGTCAGTTCATGGCGCACGTCATGCCGGCAACGGTCAATCGCATCAAGCGCTACCGTGATGATGTGCCGCTGTTCTCGCGTTTCCAGATCGAACACCAGATCGAATCGGCCTACTCGCGCCAGGTCAACCTGCCCTCCGGCGGAGCCATCGTTATTGACCACACCGAAGCCCTGGTTTCGGTCGATGTCAATTCGGGGCGTTCCACCCGCGGTGCCGACATTGAAGAAACTGCCTTCAAGACCAATCTCGAAGCTGCCGAGGAAGTTGCCCGTCAGTTGCGCTTGCGCGACCTGGGCGGCTTGATCATCATCGACTTCATTGACATGGAGAGTCAGCGCAATCAGCGTGAAGTTGAAAACCGTCTGCGTGATGGCCTGCGACTGGATCGCGCTCGCGTTCAGACCGGGAAAATCAGTCGTTTCGGACTGATGGAACTCTCCCGCCAGCGCTTGCGTCCGGCCTTGGCTGAAACCAGTTACATCCCCTGCCCGCGCTGCTCCGGAACCGGACATATCCGCAGCGCCGAGTCGGCGGCCCTGCATATCCTGCGCATCCTCGAAGAGGAAGCGATGAAAGACAACACCGCCGCAGTACATACGCAAGTACCGGTCGATGTTGCCACCTTCCTGCTCAATGAAAAACGTGCTGATATCCAGGCCATCGAATTGCGGCACAAGGTCAGCATTTTGCTGATTCCCAATATTCACCTTGAAACCCCGCAACACAGCATCGTTCGTCTGCGCCATGACGAATTGAATCAGGACGAGCTGCAACAACCGTCATACCGAATGGTTGATGTACCCTCTGATGATGCCAACAAGCAAGTATCGGCTTCTAGCGAGTCAAAAATCCCCAGGCAGGAAGCGGCAATCAAGGGAATCACGCCTGATCAGCCGGCTCCGATCATTGCCGAAAAAGAAGCGGTTTCCTCTGCCAAGACGAATACCGGTTTCATTTCCAAGATACTAGCCTGGTTCAAACCAAGCACTGAGCCTGTCGAACCCCCGAAACCGGAAAAGAAACCTCGCGGCAATGCACCCCGCGACGCTCAGCGTGACGGACGACGTGGCGGACGCAACAACAACCGCCGCGATGAAGAACGCGAAGGACGTGAGCCGCGTAACCCGCGTGCGCCAAAAGAGCCACGCGAACCCAGAGAACCGCGCCAGCCGCAGGGCACAACCCCAGTTCGCGAGGAGAATCAGAAGCCGCGTGAACCCAGAGAGCCGAGAGAACCTCGCCGTCAGCGCGGTGAGCCCAGAGGAGAACGAAAGGAATCGGGCACAGTAGCCGCACCCGTCCTTGAAGCTAAAACCAATATTCCCGAGAATGCCACTGTCGCACAAGCAGAGGCTTCAGGAGAAGAGACCAGCGGTAATGCTCGCCGCCGTGGGCGCCGTGGTGGTCGTCGTGATCGTAGCGAACGCCCGGATGAGCGTGGCGAAACCCAGACTGCCGAAGGCGTGCTTGCCGTCGGAGAACCAATCAACGTTGCTGTGCCAATTGCTTTTGACGTCACTCCTGTCGTCGCTGAACCCGTTGCCGTCACTGAACCCGTTGCCGTCACTGAACCCGTTTTCGTCACTGAAAACACGCTGCCGGAAACACCTGCCCCGCAAATGAGAGTGGAGCAGCATGATATTCGGGCAACTGAAACCATTGCCTCAGTCCAACCTGAAACGGCAATAAATACCGCCCCGGTGGTTGCTGAAATCATTTCCGAAGCGCTTGTTGAGGAAAACTCATTTGCAACGGAGTTTGTTGTCACACCCTTAGTCGAGCCTGAGATTCTGAAGCCGGTGATCGTTGAGCCCGTAGCGGTTGATATGGGCAAGATGATTGAGGCCAGTGGTCTGGTTATGGTTGAAACCAGCAGTGACAAAATTGCCTTGGTGCAAATCGAACCCGTGAATGCTGAAAGCGCGCCACGCCCACGGCGCAAGCGTCCGGTGGCCGTCCAGGTACAGGACGAACCACTGGTTATGGTAGAGACCAGCAAACCTGTTTAATCCGATTGAAACATAAAAGAAAACGGGGCTTAATCGCCCCGTTTTTTTTAGCAGACGCCGCGCCAATTTACTGCTTGCGACGTAAAGCAGCGGAATGCTCTTTGATATGGTCGGCAAGGCCATTGGTCGCATCTTCAACCATATCCAGAACCAGATCAAAACCCTCGCCCCGGCCGTAGTAGGGATCAGGCACCTCACCATCCGCAAAGGCACTCGAATAGCCCATGAACAACCCCAGACGGTTCGATCGCTCTGGAGGGCAAATCTCACGCAGCGATTCCAGTGTTTTGTTATCCATCGCCAGAATCAGGTCAAAATAATCCATATCCTGGGGCGACACCTTGCGCGCACGAATACGCGACAAATCATAGCCACGACGCGCAGCCGCCTGCTGAGCGCGCTGATCCGGCGGCTCACCAACATGATATCCCTGGGTGCCTGCAGAACTGACCTCCACCTTTCCTTCAAGCTTTTTTCTCTGCAAAACTTGACGAAACACAGCTTCAGCAGTGGGCGAACGGCAGATATTCCCCATGCATACAAACAATACTCTAATCATTAATTACTTCCGACATGATCTCGACGAGTCAGTCCATCGCTTCAACGAAAGGTGAGGACCTCTACGCCCAATACCCGATGATCTCATAAAACCAGAGTACATATCGTTCAGGGAGTGCTGTCGTGGATCTCCGTCCCGAATAGCAGCGCCTTAATTCTGAATAGTTCATCACGCAGGTGTGCGGCCTTCTCAAACTCAAGGTTTCTCGCACTTTCCGTCATCTCTCTCTCCAGCCGTTTGAGTTCGCGAGTCAGTTGCTTTTCACTCATGGCGCGATAACCGGCCTGTTGTTGAGCCACTTTCAAATCATGATGCGCCGTCTCTGAATCATAAACACCATCGATAATATCTCTGATGCGTTTCGAGACACTTTTCGCCGTTATCCCATGCTCTTTGTTGTGACTGATTTGCTTGTTGCGCCGCCTCTCAGTTTCAGCCATGGCACGCTGCATCGAATTAGTCACGCGATCAGCATAAAGAATAGCCGTGCCATTGATATGACGAGCCGCCCGGCCAATTGTTTGTATCAGCGACCGCTCAGAACGCAGAAAGCCCTCTTTGTCAGCATCAAGTATGGCCACCAGTGAAACCTCCGGAATGTCGAGACCTTCACGCAGCAGATTGATTCCGATCAGGACATCAAACTCTCCGAGACGCAAATCACGGATGATTTCCACGCGCTCAACGGTATCGATATCTGAATGCAAATAACGGACGCGAACTCCGTTTTCGCCGAGATAGTCGGTCAGCTCTTCTGACATCCGCTTGGTCAGCGTAGTCACCAGCACCCGCTCGCCATTGGCGACGCGCAAGCGGATTTCGGAGAGCAGATCATCAACCTGCGATGAAGCCGGCCGAACAATAATCGTCGGGTCAACCAGGCCAGTGGGGCGGACCACCTGTTCGACGACCTGCCCCTGATGCGCGCTTTCGTATTCAGAAGGGGTCGCTGAAACGAAAATGCTTTGCCTGAGCAGCGCTTCATACTCCTCAAACTTGAGCGGCCGGTTATCCAGTGCCGAGGGCAATCTGAAACCGTAATTGACAAGATTTTCCTTGCGTGATCGATCTCCCTTGAACATAGCCCCCACCTGCGGAATTGACACATGCGACTCATCGATGAACATCAGGGCATCGGTAGGTAGATAATCAATCAATGTGGGCGGAGGATCGCCAACTTGTCGTCCTGAGAAATGTCGCGAATAGTTTTCGATGCCCTTGCAGAAACCCAGCTGATCGAGCATTTCAAGGTCAAAACGGGTTCTCTGTTCGATCCGCTGCGCCTCAACCAGCCGCCCTGCCGAATGGAAGAATTCGATGCGCTGCCGCAATTCCTCCTTGATCGCTTCGACCGCACGCAACACCGTTTCCCTGGGCGTCACGTAATGCGAGGAGGGAAATACGGTAAAACGAGCCAGTTTCGATTGAAGGTGACCGGTCAACGGGTCAAACAGTTGTAAACCATCAATTTCATCGTCGAAAAGAGAAATGCGTATAGCATGTTCAGCATGCTCCGCCGGAAACACATCGATCACATCGCCACGCACACGAAATGTGCCACGATGGAAATCGGTATCGTTGCGCTCATATTGCATTTCAACCAGACGTTTGATGACCTCGCGCTGCCCGATTAGGTCACCGACACGCATGGTCAAAATCATCTTGTGATACTCGTCACGGTCACCGATGCCGTAAATACAGGAAACGGTCGCCACGATGATGCAATCCCGGCGTTCCAGCAGGCTTTTAGTCGCCGAGAGCCGCATCTGCTCGATGTGCTCGTTGATCGCTGAATCTTTTTCGATAAACAGGTCACGTGCCGGAACATAGGCTTCGGGCTGGTAGTAATCGTAGTAAGAAACGAAATACTCCACCGCATTCTCAGGAAAAAACTCGCGGAACTCAGAATAAAGCTGTGCGGCCAGGGTCTTGTTGGGCGCCAATACCAGAGCCGGTCGGCCGGTACGGGCAATCACGTTGGCCATGGTAAATGTCTTCCCAGAGCCAGTGACCCCCAGCAGGGTCTGAAAGGCTAAACCGTCGTCAAGTCCCTCGATCAGACGAGCGATCGCCTCAGGCTGGTCGCCAGCGGGTTCGAAGGGTTGGCAGAGTCGAAACGGACTGTTCGGAAAAACGGAGAATTGTTTATTTTCAGAACAAGGTAAGGAATTATCGGAACTATGCAATGTACTCATCATGCTAGAATTCTACGCAGTTTTCATCTTGTTGCCTGTGGGTTTTCCAGAATGATGTTTTAACGGAATACCCTGTGCTTTGATTATCCATTGACTTAAATAGAGTAACCCATTGATGACCTCCTCACTATTTTCCGCCGTAGAAATGGCCCCACGCGATCCGATTCTTGGCCTGAACGAAACCTTTAACGCAGACAGCCGCCCAGGGAAAGTTAATCTCGGCGTTGGCGTCTATTTTGACGATAGCGGCAAGCTTCCACTGCTTGGCGCAGTGAAAGTAGCCGAGAAAACACGCCTGGAAGCCATGCCGGCGCGAGGATATCAGCCGATTGAAGGCATGGTCGCCTACAATCAAGCGGTGCAGGCCCTGCTTTTTGGAAAAGACTCTCCCCTTCTTCTTGAAGGTCGTGTAGTGACCGCAGAAACGCTGGGGGGAACCGGGGCCCTCAAAGTCGGAGCGGACTATCTCAAACGTTTGCTCCCGGAAGCCAAGCTCTACATCAGCGATCCGAGCTGGGAGAACCATCGCGCCCTGTTCGAGTCTGCCGGTTTTCAGGTTGAGTCCTACCCTTACTACGACGCCGCCACGCGCGGTGTTAACTTCGAGGGAATGAAAGCTACGCTGAATTCTCTCCCGGCCGGTTCGATTATCCTGCTTCATGCCTGCTGCCACAATCCAACCGGCGCTGACTTGACCGCAGAGCAGTGGCGCGAAACCATTGAGGCCATTCGTGCGCGTGGGCTGGTAGCCTTCATCGACATGGCTTATCAGGGTTTTGCTGACGGGATTGCTGAAGATGCTCTGGCGCTTAATCTTTTTGCCGCTTCAGGATTGCAGTTTTTCGTTGCCAGTTCATTCTCGAAATCGTTTTCACTCTACGGAGAACGCGTTGGTGCCTTGTCTATCGTCACTACGTCAAAAGACGAGACTGCTCGGGTCATGTCGCAGGTCAAGCGAGTTATTCGTACCAATTATTCCAATCCACCAACGCATGGCGGCGCCATTGTGGCTGCTGTTCTTGCCAACCCGGAATTGCGCCAGATGTGGGAAACCGAGCTGGCCGGCATGCGCGAGCGTATTCGCGCCATGCGCATGAGTCTCGTCGAGAAATTGAAAGCCAAAGGCGTGGCCAAGGATTTTTCATTCGTCAATAAACAACGCGGCATGTTCACCTACACCGGGCTTTCAGCAGAACAGGTCGAACGCTTGCAAAGCGAATTCGGTGTTTATGCGGTCAGTACGGGGCGTATTTGTATTGCCGCCTTGAATACCAAAAATATTGATTATGTTGCCGAGGCGATTGCGGCTGTACTTTAATTTCATCTGATCAGAAATGAAAACGCCGGCTTTAGTCGGCGTTTTTTATTGGCGATGCCCCGGCTTCCATCAACACTTTCCGGAGTACGGTACGTCTAGAAAAAATTGCCTCATTTATTGGCAAAAATGTTGACGAATGCCTCGCGAGTGTCTAGAATGCGGCCTTCGCTGTTCCTCGATAGCTCAGTTGGTAGAGCGCCGGACTGTTAATCCGTAGGTCCCTG
>JBAXHE010000119.1:0-7208 GCA_037139055.1 Betaproteobacteria bacterium
TCAAGGATAGTTATCATGGAAATCAAAGGAAGTGTTGCTGTCATCACCGGAGGCGGAAATGGTATCGGCGAAGCCGTCGCCAAATACTTTGTCAGCAATGGCGCCAAAGTAGCGATAGTCGATATGGCGCAAGCCAACATTGACCGCGTGGTCAAGGAAATCAAGGAGATGGGCGGCGAAGTCATTGGCGTTCAAGCCAACGTCTCCAGTGAAGCCGATACCGCAAAGTACTACCAGGCGGCGATTGAGGCGTTCGGCAAGATCAATGTGGTGGTGGCCTGCGCCGGCATCATTCGTGACGGCACCATGCTCTCGCTCGACAAGGAAACCGGCAAGGTGTCCAAGAAGATGGGACTGGACAAATGGCAACCAGTCATCGACGTCAACCTCACCGGCACTTTCCTGACCATCCGTGACGGTGCTGAGGCCATGGTCAATGGCGGCTGGCCAGGGCTGCTGGTCGCCATCTCCTCGGTCAACAAGGCCGGCCAGGTTGGCCAGCTCAATTACTCGTCAGCCAAGGTTGCAGATGCCCTGTTGCCGAAGATCGTCGTCGGCGAGTTTCTCATGCGCGGCATCCGCAACATCCGCTGCATCGCCATCGCTCCAGGCTACACGGCAACCCCGATGCTCACCGGAATGAATCAGGAAGCCCTGCAAGCCATCCTCAAGGACGTCCACATTGGCCGTCTGGTCGATCCCAATGAAATCGCTCGCCTGATCGGCCACGCCGTTGAGAACGAAGCGATCAACGCCACCACCCTCGAAATCACAGGAGGTCTGTGCTACCCGGGCGGCATTGCCAAATAAGAACAGTGTAAATGTAATCAAAAAGCCAGATCGACACATCTGGCTTTTTGATATCCGCAAGACCCGATAGAAGGATGCACTTCGGGTCGTTAGTGCGATTTTTTCAGATCATCGCGAGAATTCCTCAGACAAATTTCACGTTCTAACTTCCAAAGAAAAAAGTAGAAACCAGCTAGCGTCCTGAATAATCAGCAAAGACTGCAAATTCTTGCCAAACAATAAATAGCATCTAGGGGAAATTTATGAAAAACGTCGCTGCTTCCGACAGTCATGTTTCGCTGAATCTGACGCCAGCAATTGTGAGTATTCTTGCCAGCGTTGCTATCGGCACGTCGGCACCGTTGGTCTTCCATGCACTGACCGCAGAGAATTCTTCACCCCCGAGTTATGTAACGACCTTCGCCATGCTGCTTTTTTGCCTTTTCACCCTGGGATGCTGCATCTTCTTTATCAAACGAGCCATTCAGTCATCTCTGTTCGATATTGACCAGATCCTCGACAAGGCAGCTTCCAGCGAAGGCGATCTTTCCCGCGATGCCCATGACGACGAGGCGTCGTTCTTCAACCGGATTTGTCGAAATTACAATTCTTTGATGACTAATATGCGCAAGCTGATTGACATGATTCGAGGGCAGACAGTGCTGATCGCTTCTGAATCCGTTCAGCTAAAGCAACATCTGAGCGTAGCGGCTTCAGCTGCACAGACGCAGGAATCCCTCTCACGCGAAATAAGCTCTTCTTGCGCGGCGGTTACCGATACCGTCGTCGATGTCGCCAATCGCGTCGAAACACTCAATCAGAGCGCTGCACAGCGCCTTGAAGAGGCTATAGAATCCGAATCCGAACTCAATGTTCTAGTCAAGAATATTGCCGCGATTAACGAGCGCCAGCAGTCGTTCCGCGTGACCGTTGAGTCCTTATCAAAACATTCGCACAACATCGATCAGATCATCCAGCTGATTCAGGATATTTCGGACCAGACTAATCTCCTGGCCTTGAACGCGGCAATCGAAGCCGCTCGCGCCGGCGAACAAGGACGTGGATTTGCCGTAGTCGCCGACGAAGTGCGAAAACTGGCTGAACGGGCAAAGCAAGCCGCCGGCACCATCACCGAGAGTACCCGCGAAATGACGTTTCTCGCCGACAATACGCTGGAAGTGACCTGCCAGGTCAGTAAAGACACCGAGAACGCGCGCGTTGCTGTTGAACGCGTTTCATCCAATTTTTCCGGCATGGTCGGAAATTTTAAAACGACCTCTGATGAACTGTGCAGCGTAGCTGCGTCCATGCATGAGCTTGAGGCCGCGAACCTTGGCATTCTAGATCGTGCCAAGGAAATCGACACCTTATCTTGCAGCCTGGGTGAGCGCATGCGGGTTTCTCTTGATTCGGCCAATAGCCTGAGCATATCAACCGAAGCCATCCTAGCCTCAGGCGCTCGCTTCAAACTGGGTACGGGAAAGTTTGAAAGTATACTCGTTCAGTGTTATGCCTACCGTGACCGAGTACAGGAAATTTTGAGTGCCCATGTTGGGCGAGGCGTTAATATTTTCGACCAGAACTATCGTCAGATTCCAAATATTGTTCCGGCAAAATACGAGACATGCTATGACAAACTGGTAGAAAAAGAGTTACAGGATCTTTACGAAGAAATCCTCAACAATCTTCCGGGAGCTGTCTCTCTCATTGCCGTCGACACCAAGGGTTACGCTCCGACACATTGCCGAAAATTCTCGATTCAGAGTGGAAATCCGGAACAGGATTTAGCCTTGAGCAGGCACAAGCGAATTTTCAGTGACCCGGTGGGAATCCGCTCGGCGCAGAATACAGATCCATTTATCGCTCAAACCTACAGCCAGGCGGGCACCGGCCGTATCCTGACCGAAATAGGTACGCCGATTGTGATCAATGGAAAACACTGGGGCGGACTACGCATCAACGTTGATCCCAAGGTGCTGAACTAAGACGAGCGGGAGCTCTGCGCAAGCGAGCTCCATCCAAGCTCTCCGCTCAGAACGTCGGAACTGTCGCGAATCCGTGTTTCTCGAGCATCGCCAGACCGGCGTTGATATCGTCGACCTTGAGTACGATGACCGCCTTGTCCACCTTGTGTTCGAGTGAGGCATAGAGATACTCGATACCCACCCCTTCATCACGGAACAGCGCCATGATGCGCGCCAGTTCACCTGGGCGATCGGCCACTTCAACGCCGATCACATCGGTCTCGCGGGCCACAAATCCGGCGTTCTTCAACAACTGAACGGCTTCGTCGGGCTGATCGGCGACCATGCGCAGAATGCCAAAATCAGTGGTATCGGCAATCGAAATCGCGCGCAGATTGATTCCGGCCTTGGCCAACAGATCGGTCACGTCGGCAAGACGTCCGGTCGTATTCTCCATGAAGATGGAAATCTGTTTGATGATCATCAGATGCTCCTCTTGTCGATAATGCGTTGGGCCTTGCCTTCACTGCGGGCAATCGAGCGCGGTTCGACCAGTTTGATATGCGCGCTGATGCCCAGTTCGCTCTTCAACTCGTCGTGAATGCGTTTTCTCAAGGTTTCCAGCGTACGCGTCACGTCGGAGAAAATGGCCTCCTCGACTTCAACCCGAATCTCGATTTCGTCGAGGTGAGTGACGCCGCGGTCGATGACGATCTGATAATGCGGCTCGGTCCCTTCGATGCGCATCAGCACATTTTCAATCTGCGACGGGAAGCAATTAACCCCGCGAATGATCATCAAATCGTCGGTACGCCCAAGCAGACGGTGGATGCGCACTGAGGTGCGGCCACAGGCGCAGGGCTGGCGCATCATGAAGGTGATATCACGGGTGCGGAAGCGAATGATCGGCGAACCTTCGCGCTGCAGGCTGGTGATCACCAGCTCGCCCTTTTCGCCGTCAGGGAGTACTTCGCCGGTTTCCGGATTGATGATCTCGGGATAGAAATAATCTTCGTTGAAATGCTTGCCGTTCTGCTGCTCGCATTCTGAAGCTACACCGGGACCGATCAGTTCGGTCAGACCGTAGATGTCGTAAGCCTTGATGTCGAGTTTGCTTTCGATCTCGACGCGCATGTTCTCACTCCATGGCTCGGCACCAAAACACCCGGCCTTGAGCGGCAGCTCACGAAAATCCATGCCTTCTTCACGCGCGGCTTCCGCCAGGTAAAGCGAATACGACGGCGTACAGGTCAGCAGCGTCGGACCAAAGTCGCGCATCATCTGCAACTGGCGACGCGTATTGCCCGACGAGATCGGCAGGATGTTGGCCCCCAGGCTGCGTGCGCCATGGTGGATGCCCAGTCCGCCGGTAAACATGCCGTAACCATACCCGTTCTGAATCGTATCGCCCTTTTCGCAACCGGCCATTGACAGCGTCCGTGCCATGACTTCGCCCCACATCGTGAGGTCGCTCTCGGTATAGGCCGCGACCACCGGCGTTCCGGTTGTTCCCGACGAGGTATGAACCTCGACCAGATCGGCTTGATCGCAGGCCAGCAAACCGTAGGGATAGGTTTCGCGCAGATCACCCTTGGTCGTGAAAGGCAGCTTGGCGATATCCGCGAGGCAGGTGATTGAATCCGGAGTCACACCGGCGGCGTCGAGCTTCTTGCGGTAAAACGGCACGCGGGAATACACGCGTTCGACTGTTTTCTGCAAACGGTCAAGTTGAAGTTTCTGACGCGCCTCGCTTGAGGCACACTCGGCTTCCTTGTTCCAAATGGGCATGCGCTGACTCTCCTGCGGTAGGGTTCGGATTCAGGGTATCAATGACTCAATGACGAAACGCCGGTAGCCCCGGCAATTTCGGAAAGCTTGGCCACTCGACGGCGTCGAGCATGTTCTTGACCACCAGGCCGAGTTCGGTATCGCCTTCGATCGACAACTCGCGGTTGAAGAACAAGGTATCCGGGTCTTCCTGGCGCGCCGCCAGTTGCAGAAAGGCCGACAGATTGGCGCGAAAAGCCAGGTCAGGCGCCTCGACAACCTTGAATATCGGGCGAAACAGCCCATCGCGGAAGGTAAAACTGGCTTGGCCGCCGGTATCGATGACTTCGATCAGGAAAGAGCGCCCTTCGAGCAGTTGCAGGCTGTCTTCGGGCAGCAGTTTCATCTTGATCAGCGCATTGAGCCCGGTGGCCAGCGCGACGGCATGTGGCCATTGCGGCAATTTGTTGACCACGGTGGAAACCAGTCCGGGGAGCTTGAAGCGGGGAATGGTGAACGATTTGAACGGTGACATGATCAGCCTCCTTGCAATTGTGACAGTGCTGCCTGATGGTGTGAGGCGATTCCGGGTTCGCCGAACCAGTAGCCGTCGACCAGCCCTTCGTCGGCCCAGCCGGTCATGTCGGGCTTAACGAGTTCTCCACGCCGCGCGGCATCAAAGGCGGCGATGATTTCCGGCATATGCCGGACTTGCGGGCTCACCCGCAGGATGTCGATGCCCATCTTCAGCATCTCAGGCACCTCGGCGAGCAGATTATAGGTTTGTGCGGACATCGTCTGAATCCCGTTGATCGCCAGAAAAGCCTGCCCTTCGCGGGTTTTCAGCGTCATCGCTTCGGGATAATCGAGGCATTTGAACTGGCAGTCGTCCTTGTTCAGTCCGTAATGCCGCGCCGTAAAGCAGCGCGCCGAAAAAGCCAGCGGCAGCTTGCCGTAGACGAAGACCTCGGTTTCCACCCCGGCAGGACGCCCTTGGTGCAGCGTTTCGATTAAGCGACGGTCGGCTTCCAACGGCGGCAGCCAGCGCTTCAGGCCATAACGCGCAAAGGTCGACAGCGTCAGGGCGTTGTAGATGTTCAAGTGCGGCCCAGCGACAAACGGGCGACCGGCGGCGATGTTGATGGCCCCCAGATCGTTGGCCTCGACCATGCAGCCAGCATCGTCGACGAGGCGGCGCAAAGCCTTGAGATCGCCTTCCGACTCGAGCAAGGCTTGCGCCGAAACGACGACTTCCTTGCCAGCGTCGGTCAGGTCGCGCGCCAGACCGATCCAGTCGGCGACGCGCAATTGCTGACGCCGAGAACAGACGACTTCACCGACATAGATGAGGTCGATAGCTTCGATCTGCGCCATCTCGGCGTAATACTCAAGGACGTTCTGTTTCGGCCAAAAATAAAGCAAAGGCCCTAGAGCGAGTTTCATGCGGGCTATCTCCACGGACGGTTATAGGCGCCCAAGGTCGCCTGCACGCCTTCGGAAACCTTGGACAGCTCGGCCTGCCAAGCCGGCTTGACCGAGTAAGTGTCAACCCCACGACCCAGCTCGTCGAGCGCCGCACGCAGGGTGCGCGTGACCTGCGCCACATAGGTCGGGCTGCGCTGACGCCCTTCGACCTTGATCGCCGAAACACCGATCTTCATTATTTCCGGCAGGATCTCCAGCACGTTCAGGCTGGTCGGCTCCTCGAGCGCATAATAAGTCTCGCCGCCGACCTCGAAACGCCCCTTGCACAGGGTCGGGTAGCCAGCCGGTTCGTTATCGGTGTAACTGTCGATCAGGATTCCGTTGAGGCGGGTAGACATCTTGCCCGGCGCTTTATCCCACTTGACATATTTTGCCGGGGAGCAGGCGCCGACCGTGTTGGGCGACTCGCCGGTAGCATACGAGGACAGCCAGCACCGTCCTTCATTCATCACGCACAGGCTGCCGAAACCGAACACCTCGATTTCGACCGGCGTATTCTGGATCACCAGTTCGACCTGGGCCAGTGTCAGCACGCGCGGAAGAACAGCGCGCTTGACACCAAACTCGCGGTGGGCAAAATTCACCGCCTCGTAGCTGGTTGCCGAACCCTGCACCGAGAGATGCAGGCGCAGGTCGGGATGTCGTTTTCTGGCGTAATCGAGCAGGCCGATGTCGGCCAGAATTACCGCATCGACTCCGAGATCAGCGGCGCCGTCGACGGCCTTGTGCCAGTCGGCCTCGCGGCCGGGTTGTGGAAAGGTATTGATGGCCATCAGCACGTGCTTGCCACGCGCGTGGGCGTAGCTGATGCCTTCAACCATGGCCTTGTGGTCGAAATTCAGGCCGGCAAAATTGCGGGCATTGGTGTCGTTCTTGTAACCCAGATAAACGGTGTCAGCGCCATTATCGACGGCCGCCTTCAACGCAGGCAGGCTACCGGCAGGACAAACCAGTTCGGGCAATCTTGGATCAGGCATAAGCATTCTCGCAGGGCTAAGGCGCAAGTATACCGAGCGAGCGGCCAAACCGCATGATTTTGATCAATATTCGTGAGTTTAAGCGCGAAAATCACGGGAAACCAGACTGCTCCAACAAGCCCCAGGACTAAAGCACTTTGGGTTTTCTCGGAGCGTTGGCAAACAGCCGGTCGTAAAGCGCATTGGGCATCAGGCGCAGCAGTTTCGCCACCACGCCCATCTGCCA
>JBAXHE010000120.1:0-7196 GCA_037139055.1 Betaproteobacteria bacterium
TGACGGCCTGCAGGAACTCGGGCTGATGGGGATCTCGGGTACTGATGGATTGAAGTACGCTATCTACATAAGACATCGTTACACCTCCTGAAAGTTTTTTGTATGGCATCCCGGTCGCCCTGAACGGGACTTATTGTTGGGTCGTGCTCTACGAGGCGCTGGAAACACCCGGCCAAACATCATGTTGCCTGCTCGGGCGCATGCAAAGCTGCCGTCGGCTTCAGAAGCCGACCGTCCGGCAAGATTTTCCCCTGGATCAGGAACACCTTACGGCAGTCATCTTTGAATCGAGAAAACATCGTTGCACCCGAATTGGAACGTGATTGAACGCTAACCTATTGCACACGCTTAAATTCAAACTTTGTACGACATCATCAACAACTACGGCAAAAAGACTATCTACAAAGAATCAAGCAAGTCAATGCACACGCTCATTCTTACTCGCTTTTACAGGACCAGCAAGCGATGCCTTTTCACAAGTTAGTTCCCACGGAGAATGTACTAGCGCAACTTCTGCTCAACCATTGCGGCCAATTCAGAACTCAGATTTCCGCTCTGTTTAGCGCGAAGAAAAGCCTCCTTGGCTTCCGTGCCGCGCCCTTCGGCTTCATGCGCCAGACCCAAACCCAGCCACCAGCGCCCATCCCCTGGTGACAGTCTGGCCGCCAGCGCATAACGCTCGGCCGCCTCCTGATTTCGGCCCAGACGGTGCAGGACATGCGCTGAAAAGCCTTGATAATCGGCAATATTTCCGGCGGCTGGCTGCGACTGATCAAGCGTTTTCCATGCTCCTGACAGATCGCCACGATCCATCTGCAGGCGCGCCAGACTCATCGCCCATCCAGTTTGCGCGGGCAGCTCCTGCAAGCCTTCCTGAAGACAAAGAATGGCCTCATCCCGACGCTTCGCCTCCAGCAGCAACTTGACCAGCAACTGCCGAGACGCAACATGCAAACCATCGTGGCGCAGCGCCGACCGCAGCCCGTCCATAGCCTCAGCCATCCGCCCCAGATTGATCGCAGAAATGGCTTTGCGGTACTCGCTCTCGGCCTGCTCGTGCGGCGAACCGGCGGCCTCAGTTCGGGCAATCGACGGCACGGCACTAGTTTTTCCCGCAGCCTTTGCCAGGACCAAGGCGCTTGACGTACGCTCCACGACAGCCCCCCGCAACTCGCGAGGCGCTGCAGGCAACTTTTCCTCAACTGCCAATTTTTTCGGGGCAGGAGCTGCAACCGGGAGACCAGCACTCGCATTCCCACCACTCCGAGTAGCGGCGATCACGCCACTTCCCTTTTTATTTAAATTCACGCTTGGCGACTCAATGACTTCGGACAGGCGCAAACTGCGCTCTAAAGGCGGCACTGGTGGAAGCTCTGTAATACTCTCGACAGACGATTTATCTTCCGGGGGAAGCGTTTTATCTTCAGCCACAGCCGGCCTCTCTTCCGGCTTAACTATTGGCGCCACAGCCAGCGGCACCGCCGCACTCGGCAAAACCTGAGCGGCTGGCGCGTGCCCCGGCATCCACTCTTCCCACGGACTAAATGCCACGCCAAGGGCCAACGCACTCACCACCAGAACACTCAGTACCAAAGGCCAGTGCGATTTCTGCAGCACTGGAAGCGAGCGCACCTCGTTGGGCAGCAGGATTTGCTCCCCGCTCTCAGGGCGACGGGCATCAAGATCCTTCAACACCTGATTGATCAGACTCATCGCCGCGCGTTCTCCATTGTCACCCCCAAAGCCATCCGAGCGGATGCGCCCCTTCGGTATCCTTCTGCGCCAGCCGGACATGGCGGCGCTTGACCAGCAGACGCCCCTCGCCAAAAACCGCCAACAACGCCTTGTGCGCCAGAATATTGATTAGCCGGGGAGTCCCACGGCTGGAACGCTGCAGCGCGCGCAATGCGGCTTTCGAAAACAGACCGTCGCCGCGATAGCCGGCCACCCGCAAACGATGCGCGACGTAGTTCTCGATCTCGCTTTTCTGAACCCCGCCGAGGCGATAATGAAACGCAATCCGTTGCAGCAACTGGCGAACTTCCGGACGATGCAATTTCTCATCGAGCTCAGGCTGCCCGAAGAGAACGATATGCAACAGCTTGCGTTTCTCGGTTTCCAGATTGGAAAGCAGGCGTAACGCTTCCAGCGTTTCAATCGGCATCGCTTGCGCTTCGTCGATGCACAGTACGACGCGCTTCTTGGCGCGCGCAAAATCAAGCAAGGCCTTGTTGATCCGGCGCACCAGGTGGAATTGATCGAGCTCGGCGACGTCCTTGATGTTCAGTTCTTCGGCAATCGCCAGGAACAGGGTATCGGCATCCAGATTGGGATTCGGCAGATAGGCAGTGACCCAGCTGTCGTCGAGGGTTTGCAGCAAGCGGCGGCAGAGCAGGGTCTTTCCGGTCCCCACTTCGCCGCTGATTTTGACAAACCCTTCTCCGTCGCGTAGGGCCAGAATCAGCGTATTCAGCGCTTCCTGATGATATTGGATCGAATAGACAAAGCTGGTGTCCGGAGTAATGCGGAAGGGTGGCTCGGTCAGGCCGAAATGTTTCAGATACAAAGCCAGCCCTCCTGCACACGCTTCATTTCGACACGTTCTGCGGCCGCGCCAGACGTGGATCGAGCTGCTGAATGCGGCTCTGCGTCTCGATCAGGTCGTCTTTCCAGCTCGATTCATTACGGATGATCGTCGGCTTGATCAGGATCACCAGCTCTCGCTTCCTCAGATAGCTGCTGCGCGAACCGAATAACAAACCCAATCCCGAAGAATCTGTGGTTCCGGGCAATCCATTGGCCCCTGATGACTGCTCCTGTTTCATCAAGCCACCGATGGCAACGATATTGCCGTCCTGGACTCGCACCACGCTGTCCGTTTCATTCACGGCACTAGTGGCCAAAGGAAGTGTATATTGACCTACACTTCCCAGATCAACGGTCTTTTGTTTTTCGGTTACCACACTAATCGCCGGATGAACATGCAGGACAATGTTGTTTTCGCTATCGATCTGTGGCGTCACATCCAGGGCAATCCCGGAGAAAAATGGCTGCAGGGTAATCGACGGCGTGGACACGCTGCTGGTGCCAGTCGTCGTCACCGTCGACGTAACATTGGTAACAAAAAACTCGTCGTTACCTACCTTGAGTATGGCTTTCTGGTTGTTTATCGTGGAAATCCGCGGACTCGACAGAACCTGAACGCTACCCTGAGTTTCAAGGAAATTCAGTAGCGAGGCAAAATTTGCGCCCTGGAATGCCAAGCCGACAAAACCTCCCGCTGCCGATGTGATCGCCCCCAAACCAGAGGTTACTGTGGCATTTGTGCTACTAAGACCCCCTGTCGTTCCCAGGGTAGTATCTGTCTGCATGGGACCGTACGCGTAACGATTTGCCCCTCCCCCGAAATGACTCCAATTAACGCCCGCCTGGAACTCTTCGCTGAGCGACACCTCGATAATTTTGGCTTCCAGCATCACCTGCCGCTCAACGATCAGTTGCGTGACCTTCAAGTAATTTTCCACGGCCCGCAAATCGGAAGGATAGGCCTTGATCAGGACTACTCCTGAGCCAGAACTGACAATCACGCTTCGACCATCCTGAGTCCCTACAATGGTCGTCAGCGCGATGGTAAGGTCATTCCAGAAATCACTGTTCTGCGTGGTCGATATCTGGCTGCTCGGAGGACCGGAAGTCGCTGCACCCGGCACACCGGTTGGCGGATAGGCGGTCCCCGTAGCCGGCATGGGCGAACCCGGTGTTTGCGGCCGAGTTGCTGAGATGGAACTCGACGTCACGCGCACATCGGACTGACCCTGTCGCTTGCCGGCCAGATAGTTGATCTGGAAAATGCGCGTCTGCATCGTATTCGGCTGAATGTAGATGCGCGTTCCCTGGAATTTGAATTCGTAGCCGTATAACTCGCGCAAGGTTTCCAGGGCTTCGCGGACGGTCACGCTTTTCAGATTCACCGTCACACTGCCACTCACTTCCGGGGCGATCAGCATGCTGTAACGCGTACCGGTCACCAGCGCCATGAACACCTGACTGGCTGGCGCATTGCTCACGGCCAGGTCAAAGTGCGGCTCGACACTTTGCGCCGACGCCGGCAATTCCAGCTGCACCGATGGCATCATCGCCTGCCCTAGCGCATCGTCCTGTGATTTCGACGTGCTCCCGGCTGCTTTTCTCATTTCCTGGCTGATACTGTCAAACGTTGCGCCCGGCGCTTTCTGGTGTGTTGCACACCCAAAAAGAGCCAGCGACATCAGCACCATCAACCACCCAAATACGAACTTCATTACCGGCTCCCACTCTGGGCTGATTTTGCCACAGGCGTCCTTGAATTCTCTTTTACGCCGACACGGGTCTTAATCACCTCCGGCGTCAGCAGCAAATGCTCCGTTCCCGACGGCCCGATCAACACCGCCCCTCGCTCCGTCAGTCGAACCAGACGGCTGTCTCCGTACATGCCACCCAACTTGACCTGCTGACCGCTAATCACCGCCACAGGATTCCCCTTGCTGGGAACAATCACGGTTTGCAACACGGGCCCTGACTCGACTGTTGCATCAGGAGTGGATTCTCCCATACTCGCCGGTGGCCGTGTCGGATCTCTCATCGTGGTTTCAGCCTGCGCGGAGACGGCAAGCAACAACAGGACGCAGGAAGCATTCAGGCGGGTCATATCATGAGCCATGTTTTGTCCAGACTCAGGGTGAAGACCGTCAGCACCAACACCAGCTTGGGATGTTTTTCGGCCGACAAGTTGGCACTACTCCAGATCAACTGCTGCGAAGAATTCTCAAGGCGCTGCAGATAATCGGCCAATTCGGCATAACTGCCTTCCAGCCTGATTTCGACACCATGCTTATAGAGCCCTTCAGCCGCCCCCCGGGCGCCGGAGACGATCCCGGCGCTTTCCTTTTTTTCCAGTAACGGCGTCACTGGCAGGGTGCGCAGGCTGAGCACGCGCAAGCCGCTACGCCGGCCGAGCATATTTTCAAGCAGACCCGTCATCCGCTGCGGCGTGACCAGCGTACTTTCCACCCGCGACAATCGCTCATGCAGGGTATTCAATTGTACTTTTAGCGCCGCCAGCTCAGCCCGCGCACGTACTTCCGGGTCCTGTCCCGGTGCCTGCAGAACTTCGCTTTGCACCTGCAGTGCAGCGAGCTGCGCCCGTTGCTCAACGACCCCGCGCCCAGCGCTCTGCAGCCGCGTATAAGCCGGCTCGACAAACACCGAGCCGCCGATCAACAGCACGCCACCGAGCAAGGCCAGGGCAACCAACCGGCGCTCACGCAGGGCCAGCGCATCATATTTGGCGATCAGCCCGGACAGTTGCGCCTTCATTTTTTCGCCCCGATCGGTGCTGTCGATTCGTTGGCCTGCTCGGAGCGCAGGACGAATTCAACTCTTGGCCGCCCGGGCTCAGGCACGGCCGCTGAATGATCGACGACAGAACCTGGCGACATTTCCGCCGGATCGACCCGTTTCATTTCCAGCGCCGCAAAGCGACGCCCTTGAAAGGCCGGTTCAGTACTTAAGTGCTGCACATAGCCGGGCAATTGCGTCGAATCCAGCATGCTGCCGCGAATCTCGATTTCCAGCCCGCCCTGGCTCACCGAAAAACCGGTCAGCCACAAATCGCTTTGCGCCACTCGTGAAAAACCCTGCATGACCCCCGAGAACCCGGCGTTACTGCCCAGACGTCCGGAGTCGAGATAATCCATGGCCTCGCTACGCGCCGCCAGTATCGTTCTGGCCGCGTCGAGTTCGCCCTGCAGCGCCGGTGAAATCTTGCGCTCACCAAGGCTCTTGGTCAGCGCGGCAATTTTTTCAAGCGCACTTCTGACGTCGGCTTGTGCCTTGACCAGCTCGGCGCTCGCGCGATCCGCCTCGACACGGGTAAACCCGGACAATACGACCATCAGCGTCAGCAGCACGCCCAGCGCTACCGCCACATTGCGCCCGGTGAACAGTTCGTGCTGGGGGCGCAGGCGGGTTTCGTAGAGGTTGATCTGCTGGCTCACGATGGCGCCTCGTCGGTGCGTAGCGCAGCGCCAATCGCCAGCAAATTCTTAGCCTGACACTGCACGTTCTTCAGCTCCGGGACCGCCGGAAAATCCAGCACTGCCGACAGATCCATGTCCACCACCGGCACATAGGTGCTTTCACCCAGTTCAACCGCCAGGTTCGCCACCTGTGGGAAGGTGGCCAGAACGACCTTGGAAATCGGAATATGACTGTACTGCCGGTCAAAATTATCCAGACTGCGTTGCACCTCAAGTACCAGTCGCTCCTTGACGCGCTCGCGTTGCTCTACGTTTTCGCTGCTGAGCTGGAGCGAGGTCATCTCGCCGCGACGCACAGCGATCAACTCACCGTGGAAGCTCAGCGTCAGCATCATTCCGCTTTCGTCGATATACAGGAACGCTAGTCCGCGGTTGTCATCTTCGAGCAGGGCAGCAATATTGCGTTGTGCCAATTCAGGAATATCGAGCACATCGAGCCTGACGCCGGCTTCCTCAAATACAGCCACTCTGTTGCGTACCGCCTGCTCGGACGCCGAGACCACCAGCACCCCGGCAGCCCGCCCGGGAGGTTGTCCCGCACTGGGAATATCGAGCACGTCGATACAGGCGTTCTCTACCGGATAGCTGACGACCTCCTTGAGTGCCCAGCGCAAGGCTTCCTTACGTTCTTCTTTGGGCACCGGCGGGGCATCGAGCTGGGTGACGTTGCATTCACCGACGCCGATCAGCGTGGTGCATGAATAGGATTTTAGCTTTCGCGACTTGCGCAGGCGCTGCAGCGCTTCTCGCAGGCCATTCTCAACTTCAAAGGTATCCAGCAAGACAACTTCCGGCCGCGCCCCCGTTTTGCGAATGATGTGGACGAGGGTGACTTTCCCGTCTTGCGGGAGGATGGATAGCCAGCCGGAGTTACGACGCGCAGTCAAAAACGGAAGCACTCCAACTCCTATATTCACAATCTCGATTAAGTGTACTTATTAAGTAGCTAAATTACAACGACTTTCCACACAACTATCTGAATAGTGTGGTTATTTTCCCTCACCGCCTCAGCGTTTAAAAATTCTCTTGGAAATGGATAATGGGACCAGACCCTTTGTACAAACCGAACCCGGCCACCGCCGACGGATTCTGGTTGTACTTTGCCGCGCCGGCCCAATG
>JBAXHE010000121.1:0-7119 GCA_037139055.1 Betaproteobacteria bacterium
CCAAAGGGGGAGGACTCACATTATCCTTGGTCTAGTTTTCCGGGGGGACGTCAAATATGGGGTGTACTCCTGATCAAGTTGACCTTGCGGTGGCTCCTGAACTAGGTATTAGGCCACGGGGGAGAGCGACATCGCGCCCCCTTCCAATTGGCGGGCAAGTGCCGCTAGGTCCAACCTTCTGAATGCGAAGGGTTGGACCTATACGACCCTTTGTTGGGGGCAGTCAATCCGGGCTGAGTTGGAGAGAAATACCCTTTCGGCAGCTCTGATAGCACTACCACTGGCCAAAGAATGAATCCATGATCTCGAACTCCTTTGGGTCTTCTGAATAGAACAGAAGTTCCAAAGGAGTACGTCCCAGAAACACTGGGTTTTGAATCGGTGAGCGGATCCAGGCTCTAGCCGTATCTATATCTAGAGGTCGATTCCTCACATGGGACCATACATGCACTAAATTCAACATTCTTTGAAGATCTTCGTTTCTGACCCAGAAGGGCGTTCGTCTACTCCATCGTATTACTGTTCGTTCATCCACACCTCCCAGAACTTTTGCGATCTCCTTTCGACTGAGCCCGATCTGCTCACACATAGAAAAAAAGGTTCGGAATTCATCGCGGCTTCCAGAACTTCTGCTGATCATGTCCTTCGGCGTCTGAATTTCTTCTAGGATCTCCATGCCCGATTCGTCTATTACTTCCCATGGATGTGTCCAGTTCAGTGGCAATTGCGGTGATATATAATAGACGGGATATAGTTTTTTCCAGTTTTCAATCGGGCGCTCTATCAACCAGGCGACATAAGAAATAATCTTCAATCGTGTTCTAATTGGTAAATCATCAAAATCTCGTTTAGACCCTTTTGGGAAATAGTCGCTCTTTGATGGAGGCCATCGTAGTAAACCGTTGGTTCTCGGATCCACGCCCCTATCGATAAGGCGCACAAAGATGGGGACCGATAACCAAAGGCCTTGAAAGAACCTCACACTTGAGATCCGGCCGATTTGAGGTAAATCAACCTGGCCGTTAGACAGGGCAGCCAATGTCTGTTGGTGAAACGCAAGCATTGATGGGAGTGACCCTGGTTCGTTCCAGGAAAAGTAGTCAATTAAAGTAGGTTTCACGCGAAGGTTGCCCACTTTTGGCCCGTACGAACACTTCCAACAGAAGGGGAACCCGCCTCTTGATAGTTCGGTGCATATAGAAAGCGCCGAAGTGTACGAATATTCTCCGCAGTGAGGACAGTTTTCCCTGAGGGGTGTCTTATGTTTCGGACAGATCACAGTCATGGATAGTCGGTGTACAAGCGGAATAAAGGGGATGCCGTCATCGACCAAGCACCTATGGCAATACGATGTTCTTCCCTTCTTACCGGTTTGTCGTGGGTCCCTGGACTGGCTACTCGGGATTACCCATGGAAGGTTGTGATGGTTCGTTTCGGAATGTTTGATGTAGGCAATATCCTGCTCGCGGAGCAACCGGGGGAGCAATCCTCTTAATGTCATCCCCAGAATCTTCCCCTCACACTCACCAGTCTTGGAGGCTAGGCCCTTGATCAAGGGTATTGGAGGATTCACATCCAAATCTTCCATGATTTCCCTGGCCGAAAGCCGCAGACCTCCAAGAAGTTTCGGCATTGATATCTGCATTTTCGCCGAGAGTCGCGCAATCCAACTTGTCAGGGACTCTCCATCGATTGGATCAACCTTCCAAAGCCAGATTGGATTTTCACTCCATGGTGTGTATCCCTCGATTTGGAAATCCGGAAGATCCTCCATGAACTACACCTTCATCCAAGGGAGACTGCTGGAGCAAGCTTGTCTGAATAATTCTTCGGTTAAATTTTCATGGCCCTTGTTGAGGGCTAGGCGCGTCGACTCTAAAATGAGGTTGACTATATGCCCAATGCAGTTCTGGCTGTGAGTGTAGATCAACTCGGATATGTTTCGATCTGAAGCAAGGTTTGAAGCTTCTCGAAGAGGCATCCTGGCTTCAAGCGCCTTCAATAGTCCGAGAAACGTTCTATTCAGCTTCCATGGCGGAAGCATTACAGGAGGCATGCGACTCAGGTACTGTTGATCATCTTTGATAACCGAAAGCGCACGACCCGTACCTGCGCCTACCAGAGCAATCTTGAGTGCATTGGAGAATGTCTTCAACTCCTCAAGGATGAACTGCTTCCGAATTTCTCCGCCGGAAAGTAAGTTATGAAGTTCATCGACGATGATTATCTTTGTTCCAGCATCTCGGAGTGCCTGGATGATTCGTCCATGTACTAGAGACACCGGCCGCCGATCGAAACCAGGAATATGGAGCGCATCGGAGAGTGAATCAAAGAAGTACGCTTGTCTGGCGCCCGACGGTGCATCGATGCATATCACCGGTAGTTGTATGGTTCCTCTTCTTCCAGAAATGATTGGGGGATGAAGACTCTGGAAATATTCGAGCAGACGCGTTTTTCCGTTGTACGGATCCCCTAGTATCAGGAGGCCCTCAGGCCTACTAACGCGGGGCCTCGACATGATGAGATTCAGACGTTCGAGGATTGCCTCAGCGGCCGGATACCCGATCCAAAATCGTTCCTCTAGGAAAGCAATTCGGTTCGGTATTGCGGCAAATAAGGTTGCTTGTGCCGACGGATCAAGGTACCCAAGTTGTTGCTTGTCTTTAGTATTATTTTCCATCAGAAATCTCTCAATTGAAACGTAGGAATATCACTCCAGGGATCTTCCTCAGGTGTAACGGCTATTAATTGCGGCAATTTTAGGTGCTGTTGAATCTCAAAGTGATTAAGTGAAGCTGAGGTCTGGCCCGAGGCTCTGAATGTCTGCATTTCATTATTCGTTGGCCTCTTAGTGCTCCTCTTCGCCCTCTTCTTACCCTTAATACCTGTGCTCTCTTTGCTAGCCGAGATGGTTGACTCGATTCCCTTCTCGCCCTTTGCTATTACCTCTCGGTCAACACTCCGTTCAGCTTTCCTTGCGACATCTGATTTCTCCACATCCCATTCCCACTCACTGATGTCAGATAGGCCCATATCTTTTGCAGGAAGCCGTATGATTTCGCCGCTTTCAGGATCCTTCATATAGATGAAGCGAACGTTTCTTGAGTCATAGTGGAATCGATACTTCGTCTGTGGCCCTTCGCATCGCCTTCTATGAATGTAAGGCTCTAAGCACTGGTCATAGAATCGTCTGCTTTTCCAGTACACCCCACCCGCTCTAAATGTTCTTGTAAAACTAGGGAGAAGACCCAGTAATAGATCAGGTGATGGCTGAACGAGGACATGCTGCCGTAATGGATTAGTGAGATCCATATTCGCCCAGCCTTCCCGCCATCGGCTTATTGGCGACGAATCACCTAGGCCTGAATGAGGGCCATTGTGATAAATCTCAACAAAAAAATGAAGGAGGATCTTCTCCAACTGGTCCAATGACAGGGTAGCCCGCGCCTCTGGTGCGAACTCCTTACGTAGGGCAACATCCCGCAAAGTGGCGCCAGGGAGCACCTCCATTTCTAACGCGAGAGTACCCATCAGGCGTTCAATGTAGGCCCCGTACTGGGGTTCCTTCACGGGGCGAAACTCACCCACGATTCTGTGTTCTAGAGAAATGTTTTGCAGGTGATAACCGCGAAAATCCTTCCCATTGTCCGCCAACCAAATGTATGGGCGGCCGTGAACAGGCCAAGGTGATTGGATCCCAAAAGCATTTAGCCACTCTTCCTTGGGGGTCATAACCCGGTAAAGACAGAGCCCGACTGAAAGGGCGCTTGGTGGATCGAAAGATAGATAAAATCCAACGATCATTCTCGTGAACGTATCGATAGCGACTGTAATCCACGGACGCTTCAACAACGAATCACCGAGCTTAACGAAAATATCAAGCATGGTGTGATCCATTTGAATAATATGAAGCGGGAATTCTCCTGTCGTTGCCTTTTGAGGATGAGGGCCGAACATCTCTCTTGCCGCTCGTTTGCTCACTCGGGCAGCTACTACCTCGGCACCCGGCAAGTTCTCAAGGTAGCGATAGACTGTCGTCCTCGCAATCCGGGGGATCCCTGCTTCATCGCATCGCTTGGCAACTTTCCTCCAAACCCTTCCCTTTTTCAGGCGATTTGAACCGAGGTAATGCTTCGCTGTCTCTTCCTCAAGGAATTGCTTCGGCAACCCCTTGATCCGGGCATTAGAATTTCCGTAACGGCCAGATGCGGGAATCAATGTCGAAAACTTGCCTCCCGAAAAGGCGAAGGCGTCTACCCACCTGACGAAGGTAGAGGGATGACACTCAGCCTTTCCAGCGGCCTCTTTCAGATCCGAAGTACTCATGGGAGTTCCAAGGAACTCCTCCACGAGTTGTAACCTTACTCGTGCTTTGGCTATGGCCTCTGCTGAGACTTCCTCTGGTTCTTTGATCTGGAAGACGGATTTGATCAAATCACCCAACAGAAACAAATCCCCGACCTTGACCGACCGACGTGCGGATAATCCAGGCCTAAATATTTCGACAAGCCCTTGCTCTGTTATCGCGGCAACACGCCAGACTTTTTTCTCGAAAGACACAACGGCACCAGGTTCCAAATTCGGATGACTTTTCTTTGGCTCCTCCATTGCCACACCCCTAATCGAAAGCCATAGGCGCAAGCACCCTGGTGAACAGTCGATATGTGGCAGGAATCAGCAGGCCGGACCTGTCTTCCTTGTAAAGTTCGCCCGGGTTGCCTGGCAACGCCCCCCAAATGACAGGCCGCTGGACTGGGAGAGTGTTCGCGAGGGGGACCCGACGATATGGACTGACCAGCCCAAACTCTGGTGGCTTCAGCCGCCGAACTCCGCCTGGAAGAAGGTGACGGTCGGTGACGAGCCTGAATCCCCAGCCACGCCAACGTGCATACCGGCGAGCTGCCAGGAGTTTGGGTTTCATGTTGGCCCAGTCAGCCCAGAGGTCTTCCTCATACTTCACCTCAAGGAGCGTCGGCCTCACTCCCGGAATATAGGTGAGGAAATCGGGGGTGTATTTTGTGCCCTTGAACCCTAGCTTGCGTAGGCGGAGCGCTATGGGCTGTTCAAGAACCATGGGAAGCGGCACGAAGTGTCGGAGTGCCAACAAGAAATCCCGCTCAAGTAAAGATTCAAACCACACAATGTTATTAAATTCTGGGAAGGGGACATAACCCGAGAATGATTTGCGTTTGGGGGGGATTTTCCTTGTGGGCAATAGCCTTTCGCCTTCTACCCTGGCCTCAACGTTCCAGAATGCATAAGGGTCATTCGTAAGAATTAATTCCGAAAGACGAGTAAAATCTTGCCGTCCCCCCTGTAGAGGGGTAATCTTGTCCCTGGAGTGCACGTCGTTCTCCTACCCATATGTTCCAAGAAGAGCGGGCCGCGAACCCGCTCTTCTTGCGTTAACTGGTGTCTACACCATTCCGCCACAATGACGGATAGCGGTTCGGCCATAAGCCTCGCTGTTCTATATTAATAAGCTCGAAAATGAACCGACATACTTCTCCGGAACTCCCTGTTCGGACCGCATATGAAACCGTAGAAGGCGCAACCCCGACCTTCTTGGCGATCTTGTCCTGAGTCCATCCGCACAGGTGGATGGCTAAGGCGATATCACGATAGGTCCATGCCTCCTGACTCATCTCCAAATCCCTCCGAATTCCGCCAAACCATCTCGGTTAATTCTGGCAAGGGGAAGGGTATTACGATCTGTATGCCTATGTAAATAACTAAAATTAAACGAGCTAATCTCTGGTCGGTAGTCAATATTGTATGATCATTGAACTGCCAGGGTATTTTGGTCAAACATTATGCCTAGAGATATTATTTTGACCGAATGTCAACACAGCTCGCACAAAGGTTCCCGTCCCCCTGGCTGAAGTTCCATATGAATCCAGCGAGAATTCCCAGTCCCTGCTTGGGTTTTAGGCAAATCGGGGTGCTTGGATTCTGACTACCGGGCGGGGTTGAGGCCCAGCAGGTCGAAGGCTTTCTGCTGGAGAGGGCTGGGCGTTGGATATAGGGTCAGCGTGGCCTTCTCGGCCTGGTTGAAGCGCAGGGTGTTGCGGGTATAGGCGGCGAGCTCGCGCATGAGGTCGCGGTAGCGCATCACCTTCATGCCGTCCCCATTCAAGCCCGTGGCCTTCTTGCCGGCGTGGGGCTTGGGTTCCTTCTCGGCCCAGAGCAGGGGTTCCCAGGCTCGGCGTAGGTGCCACTCCACGTGGTAGGCCAGCATGCAGAGAAAGACATGGGCCCTCACCCGGTTCTCCAGCCGGTGATGGATGGGCCGGATCTGCAAGTCCACATCCTTGAGGCTGCGGAAGGCCCGCTCCACCTTGGACAGCGATTGGTAGGCGGCCTTGGTCTGCTCGGTGTTCATTTGCTCGGCCGGCACCTTCGTCCGGATGACGTAGATACCATCCAGCGCTGCCTCCTGGGCGATCACGCCGACTCGACGATGCCAGCTCAGCCCGTCCTCCTGGATCAGGATGCGGAAATACTTCCCCATCCCCGTCTTGGCCAAGGCCTTCCCCGCCGCCATACCAATATCACCAGCGCCGTGCAGGGGCTTGGTCTTTCGCTGAGTCGCGTCCTGTACCTTCTGGAGGTGCCGCTCCGTGGTCTGGAGCAGATCCTCCCGGCGCTTCACGCTGCGTTCCTTGGTGTAGGGGTTGAAGCAGGCGATCAGCCGCTCCCCAGGAAAATTTGGATGCTGGATCTCCGCCATGCGCTCCGTATCGAACAGGCTCGGCGTGATCACCCTGGCCTCGGCCAGTTTCCGAACGCTGGCTTCCTTCAGGGCCGTCACCCAGTCCAAGCCCAGGGGCTCCAACTCCTCCCGGATGGTGGTCTCTGACACCATGCCGCGGTCCCCTACAAGCACCACGTGCTCCAACCCGAACCGGCCCTTCAGCTTCTTCACCTGGTTCGCCACCGTCTGATGGTCGTTGGTGTTGCCCTCGAACACCTCCACCGCGACGGGGCAGCCCTCCGCGTTGCAGAGGAGGCCGTAGGTGATCTGCATACGATCCCTTCGGTGGTCTCTCGAATAGCCGAACCGTGCCAGCGGGCAGTGCTTCCCCTCCATGTACGAGGACGACACGTCATAGAGCACCA
>JBAXHE010000122.1:0-7060 GCA_037139055.1 Betaproteobacteria bacterium
TACATGGCGAGCAGATCCATCATGTCGAGGTGACGGGTATGGTAGCGGCTGATGTAATTATTCCACTTGAATTCACGGCTATCGGCATAATCACCGTCGCCGAGATCCCAGTAACGCGGCGCGACGACACCGTGGATCAGGCCGCGATAGTGCAGTACCGGCAGGTCGAAACCGCCGCCGTTCCAGGAAACCACCTGCGGGGTGAATTTTTCAATGCCGTCAAAAAAGCGCTGAATGATCTCGCCCTCGCTCACTTCCGGCTCAGCCAGCGACCAGACCTTGAGATCCTTGCCGACGCGCAAGGCACAGGAAATCACCGCCACGCGCTGCAGGTAGTGCGGCAGGAAGTCGTTGCCGGACTGGGCGCGGCGCTGCTGGAACGCCAGCTCGGCGACTTCGGCATCGGACAGCGCCGGATCAAGGCCATGCAAACGACGCAGCCCCGGCACATCGGGAATGGTTTCAATATCGAAGACGAGGACGGGTTTCATAGGTGATCAGCGTGTAAGCGCTTTGCAGCGAAGGACTGAGAGTTTAGCAAAGGAAAGCACCGAGCAGGATTTGTGTTCGGTATTCACTCACCAGGGCTAATGGACACTGAACTCCTCGACACGGAGCAGTTCGCATGCCCCGGCGCCGCTGTCGTTGCGCGTCAGCGACGAACGCCAGCGCCAGCCATCCGGCGCCCTGGCCTCGATCAACTGCCCGCGGATTCGAACCACCTGACCCGGGCGAACTGCCTTGATCTGCTTATCGATCGCCGAAGACGCGGGCACCAGATGCATGTTGGCGCTGTGGCTGACGATCTCGGCGGGCGGCAACGGCGGTTGGTCGCTCCAGCGGTAGGAATAGAATCGCCCGCTTTGGCTGATCGACAACTTGTCGAGCACTGCCGAGTCGGACATCGAACCCCAGCCTAACGCCAAGTCGACCGGAGCCAGATCGGCTTCGCGATCGGCGTGATAGACCTCTTTGCCGAGCACCCGGGCTTCGATAGTGAAGTCGGCCAATGGCTCCAGCTCGTAGTTGCCGACGCGGGTGATCGCCCGCCTGGCCGGGCTCGTTTGCATCGGCTCGGTGGGGGCAATACTTCCGGGCGAGACGGTCACTGGCCGACTATGCCAATGCTGCCAGGCCCCAAAACCAATCAATGCAACAAATAACCAACGAAATAAGGACATGGAGTTCGCTTCAAAGAGGGGTCAGGTGTCCCGACCTTTGACACTTCCGTACGCCTGCAATCCCGAATACTTGGATCGGCCACCGGAGGCATGGCAGAAACCAAAGCCTCTGGCGATTTTATCAGCCTGGAAATACGCCGGTCGATAGGTAACGATCACCCCGATCACAGACAATGGTCACGATGGTGGCGTTCTCCAGTTCGCTCGCCAGACGCAGGGCAACGGCCACGCCACCGCCGGAAGATATCCCGGCAAAGATGCCTTCTTCAGCCGCCAGACGTCGGGTCATGTCTTCGGCGTCACCCTGCGATACCGACTCGACGCGATCGACGCGCGACTGGTCAAAAATCTTCGGCAGGTATTCTTCCGGCCACTTGCGGATGCCCGGGATCTGCGACCCCTGCTCGGGCTGACAACCGACGATACACACCGACGGGTTCTGTTCCTTGAGGTAGCGCGAGACGCCCATGATCGTCCCGGTAGTTCCCATGCTGCTGACAAAATGCGTGATCTGTCCCTGCGTGTCGCGCCAGATTTCCGGCCCGGTGCCTTCATAGTGCGCCAGAGGATTATCGAAATTGGCGAACTGATCGAGGATGATGCCACGGCCCTCATCGCGCATTTTCTCGGCGACATCGCGCGCCAATTCCATGCCGCCGTCCTTGGGCGTGAGCACCAGCTCAGCGCCAAAGGCACGCATCGTCTGGCGGCGTTCAACACTCTGATTCTCCGGCATAACCAGAATCATGCGGTAGCCGCGCGTCGCCGCAGCCATCGCCAGAGCAATCCCGGTATTCCCTGAAGTGGCTTCGATCAGCGTAGCACCCGGCTGGATGTCGCCGCGCTGTTCGGCGCGGCGTATCATCGAAAGCGCCGGCCTGTCTTTTACCGAACCGGCCGGATTATTACCCTCGAGCTTGGCCAGAATGATATTGCCGCGCGCTTCAATCTCGGCGCCGGGAAGGCGTTTCAGGCGAACCAGCGGCGTCCCGCCGACGAAATCCTCGAGGGTCTTATACACGAGCGTTCAGCCATTGCACGTATTGCGCAACGCCTTCCTCAACGCTGGCAAAGGGGGCATCATAACCGGCCTGGCGCAACTGGGTCAGATCGGCCTGGGTAAAATTCTGGTACTTTCCTTTGAGCGCCTCGGGGAAGGGGATGTATTCGATGAAGCCTTGCGCCAGGAGTTCTTCCAGCGACTGTTTCGGTTCATCGCTCAGGGCGCGGCAGCTATTGACGTTGGCTACGGCCAGTTCGTTGAAACTCTGGGCCCGTCCGGTTCCGAGATTAAAAATTCCGGATTTGTCCGGGTTATCCAGGAAGAACAGGTTCACCTTGGCGACATCGCCGACAAAAACAAAATCGCGTTTCTGTTCGCCGTTGGCGTAGCCTTCTGAACCCTCAAACAGTCGGACCTTGCGCTCGGCAAGGAACTGGTTGTAGTGATGAAAGGCCACCGAGGCCATGCGTCCCTTGTGCGATTCGCGCGGCCCATAGACGTTGAAGTAGCGAAAGCCGACGATCTGCGACGATGCCGTAGGCAGCCGCTTACGCACGATCTGGTCAAAGAGGAACTTCGAGTAGCCATAGACATTGAGCGGCGCCTCGCACGAGCGGTCCTCTCGGAATTCCTTGCTGCCGCCGTAGGTTGCGGCGCTCGAGGCATAGAGAAACTGCACTTTCTGATCGAGGCACCAGTCGAGCATGTCCTGCGAATAACGGAAGTTGTTCTCCATCATGTAGCGGCCGTCGCTCTCCATGGTGTCAGAGCAAGCGCCCTCGTGGAAGATGGCCTCGACACTGCCGTCGAAATCACCGGCCAGCAGGCGACCGAGAAAATCATCCTTGTCGAGATAATCGGCAATCTCGCAATCGACGAGGTTGCTGAACTTGTCGGCACGGGTCAGATTGTCGACGGCGATGATCTTGTCGACACCGCGCTCATTCAGCGCCTTGACGATATTTGAGCCGATAAACCCGGCCGCGCCGGTGACTATTGTGTACATAATTTTCTTTCCTTATTTCAGTGCTGCATCAAGCTCTTCGCGTGTACAGACGGCTGTACCCAGCTTGCCGACGACAACTCCGGCGGCGACATTGGCGACATGAATGGCTTCGGCCCAGTCGGCCCCGCGCGCGCGCATGACGGCCAGCGTGGCAATCACCGTATCACCGGCACCGGACACGTCAAACACCTCGCGCGCCACAGCCTTCTCGTGAATCGAACCGGCAGCGTGGAAGAGCGACATCCCCTCTTCACTGCGTGTCACCAATAGTGCATCGAGATTCAGCTCAAAGCGCAGCTTATCGGCTTTGCGTTCAAGTTCGGCATCGTCTTTCCAGCGCCCGACCACTTCGCGCATCTCCGATCGATTCGGAGTGATGATCGTCGCCCCGGCATAGATCGAGTAATCATCGCCCTTCGGGTCAACCAGTACGATTTTCCCTGCGTCACGCGCCAGGCGAATCATTTCACTGATATGCGTGAGGCCGCCCTTGCCGTAGTCGGAGAAAATCACCGCATCGATATCGGGCAGTCGTTGCTCGAACTCGGACAGCTTGGCCAACAGGACTTCGTGCGAAGGCAGCGTTTCGAAATCGATGCGCAAGAGTTGCTGCTGCCGACCGATGACGCGCAATTTGACGGTCGTGGTGATGGCCTCATCAACCAGCAGGCTGGCCTCGATGCCGCCCTCCTGCATCAAGCGCTTGAGGCTGACTCCCGGTTCATCATTGCCGACCAGCGCCAGCAATGAGACCCGTGCGCCCAGTGCCGCCGCATTGCGCGCCACATTGGCCGCTCCGCCCGGACGCTCTTCACTGCGTTCAATTTTGACTACCGGCACCGGTGCTTCGGGCGAAATGCGCGACACATCACCAAACCAGTAACGATCGAGCATCACATCGCCCACCACCAGCAGACGAACTGCTGAAAGATCTCCCAAAGGCATAATTTTTTTCCTCGCCAGTTAAGGCGTCAAATCGAATTCTTCGGTGCGCTTCGGCGAATAGGTTTCCCATCCTCCGCAGGCCGGGCATCGCCAGTAAAACTGCCGTGCCTTGAAGCCGCAATTATCGCATCGATAACGCGCCAGACGGCGGGTGTAGCCCTGAATAATGCTCTTGGCCAGATCCAGATCAGCTCGGCTTTCCGGCGGTGCCACGCGCAGACGTGCTTCGATCAGCTTGTCAAAACCAAGCAGCGTCGGATTGCGTTTCAATTCGTCGCGGACCAGCGCGTAAGCGGCGTCGGCGCCTTCACCTTCGAGCACCAGCTGGAAGACGACGTCGAGCAGATCCAGCGAGTGGTAGTGTTCCAGATAGCCGCGCAATAGCTGCAGGCCCTCATCGCGTCGATCCATCTTGCGGTAGGCATCCAACAATCGCTGGGCAACCAGCGCCAGATAGGTCGGATCCTGCTGTTCGATACGCTGCCAGCAGGCAACAGCCTCTTCGAAGCGATCCTGTTGCACTTCAATATCACCCTGCAGCAGACTGGCACGGACACATTTCCGGTTGCACTCGAGGGCCGTTTTCAGATATCCCGAAGCGACTTCGGGACGCGAGCGAATCATTTCACCGGCCGCCAGTTCACAATAATATTCGGCGATTTCCTTTTGCGATGCGACGTCGGGCAACTCACCAGCAATGGTGATGGCCTTTTCCCAGTCTTTTTCAAGCTGATAGATTTCCAGCAGGTTGCGCTTGGCATCGTCGGCCATGGCCGAATCACGCAGCTTATCGAACGCGGCTTCCGCACGATCGAGCAGGCCAGCTTTCAGATAGTCCTGGCCGAGTTCGGCCAGCGCCTGAAGCTTCAGATCCTGCGGCAGGTCTTCGCGCTCCAGCAGCCCCTGATGCATATGAATGGCGCGCTCGGTTTCACCTCGACGGCGGAACAGGCTACCCAGGGCAAAATGCAGCTCGACAGTTTGCGGATCCAGCTTGACGGCGTCGACAAAGGCTTCAATCGCCCGATCAGGCTGCTCGTTGAGGAGAAAGTTGAGCCCCTTGAAATACGAGCGCGGCAGTGATCGTGACTCTTTGACCAGATGCTGAATGTCGATACGCGCCGCTGCCCAGCCGAGGACAAAGAAAAGGGGGAAGAACAGCAGTTGCCAGTACTCAAATTCAATCATATTGTCTGAATATCCGGTTCGGATTCACGGTACCTGGGAATTCTCGGGTTGCGATCCGGGTTGTTTTGACGATTCGTCTTGCTGCACTCGTTTCAGCTTAGCCAGTTCGCGGCGCAAGCCGAAAACCGTACCGAGCAGCGACAACACACCGAGCAGTGCTCCGCCGGTGAAGAAGGCCAGAAGAACGATAACCAGCGGTGCCTGCCAGAAGCTATCAAAAATAAAGCGTACGCTCACGCTCTCGGTGTTTTTGATCGCAAAGGCGAACAGAAACAGAAAAATGAGAATCCGGCAACTCCAGAGCAGTACGCGCATTGATTCATTCCAGCAAAAAAAGTGGGCGGCAACTTTCGTTGCCGCCCACGGTGATTCACATTAGCACGGCCTCGCCAATCAGTCGGTTTTCAGCGTGCCATCGACACGCTCGCGCAACTCCTTGCCGGCCTTGAAATGGGGAACCCATTTCTCGGGAACGCTGACCTTATCCCCGGATTTGGGGTTTCGGCCCACGCGTGGCGGTCGGTAGTTCAGCGCAAAACTGCCAAACCCGCGAATCTCGATACGATCTCCTTTGGCCAGGGCCTCGGACATCGCATCAAGAATCATTTTGACCGCAAAATCGGCGTCCTTTGCGACCAGCTGCGGAAACCGCTCCGCCAGCCGCACGATCAGATCTGACTTGGTCATGCTCGAACCTTATTGCGGATTATTCAGCTTGGCTTTCAGCAAAGCGCCAAGATTGGTCGTTCCCGAGCTGACACTGCTCTCTGCAGAGAACTTCTGCATCGCTTCGTGCTGCTCGGCCTGGTCCTTGGCTTTGATCGACAGACTGATCGAACGCGTCTTGCGGTCGATATTGATGATCATTGCTTCGACAGCATCGCCTTCCTTGTAAACCTTGGTCAGATCGTCGATACGGTCACGCGAGACTTCGGAAGCACGCAGGTAGCCTTCCATGTCGCCATCAATGGCAATGGTCGCACCACGTGCATCAACCGATTTGACGATACCATTGACAATGGCATTCTTCTCGTGGGTTGCGATGAAGCTGGTGTAGGGGTCGCCATCGAGCTGCTTGATGCCCAGGGAGATACGCTCCTTGTCGGTATCGATAGCCAGAACCACGGCCTCGACTTCGTCACCCTTCTTGAAGTTGCGAATCGCTTCTTCACCGGGGATCGACCACGACAGATCGGAGAGGTGCACCAGACCATCGATGCCGCCTGGCAGACCAATGAACACGCCGAAGTCGGTAATCGACTTGATCGCACCGCGAACCTTGTCACCCTTCTTCTGGTTCATCGAGAAGTCATCCCACGGATTGGCAACGCACTGCTTCATGCCGAGGGAGATACGACGACGCTCTTCGTCGATTTCGAGAATCATGACTTCGACTTCGTCGCCGAGCTGAACAACCTTGGACGGATGAACGTTCTTGTTCGTCCAGTCCATTTCGGAGACGTGCACCAGGCCTTCGATACCCTGCTCGATTTCGACGAATGCGCCGTAATCGGTCAGATTGGTGACCTTGCCGAACAGGCGGGTGCTCTGCGGGTAGCGGCGAGCAATGCCGACCCACGGATCTTCGCCGAGCTGCTTGAGGCCGAGCGAAACGCGGTTCTTGTCCTGGTCGAACTTGAGGATCTTGGCTTGCACTTCATCACCAACGGCCAACACTTCGGACGGGTGACGAACACGGCGCCAGGCCAGATCGGTAATGTGCAGCAGGCCATCGAT
>JBAXHE010000123.1:0-7058 GCA_037139055.1 Betaproteobacteria bacterium
GGATCGAAGCCGTGCGGATAGTTGGTTGCAGAGCCATATTGCAACTACCTTGGCACGACTTGAATACTTTTGAAACAGACGACAGGGTATTCAAAGTTCGACGCTCTCCGTATAACAAGGTCTTCCCGCGATGTGCGCTGGTTGTTCATCACGGAGGGGCTGGGACGACCCAAGCGTCTCTGCTTGCAGGACGACCATCAATTATTGTCGCACATGTGTCTGACCAGTTCTTCTGGGGTTCAGAGCTGGAGCGACTTGGAGTGGCCGGCAGAACCCTCAAGCGGAAAGGCCTTACAGTTGAAAAGCTCGCACACGGTATAGCTGACGCTTTAGCGCAACCAAGACTCACTGCAAACTCAGTCAAAATCGGAGAACGTATGAGCCAAGAGAATGGGGTTGTCCGTGCCATTGAGTTGATCGAGAAGCGACTTGGACTCACCCAACCGTAGGTCTATTGCATATAAATATATGAATCGGCCTAATCGATAACCTTCAGGCCAATGTCAGCTTTTCAAAGTTGCAAGGGCCGGAATAGTTCGGGGGCCGTCTTTCGCGAACAGTGAAAGCAGCCATTAAGCTGGCAAATATGCTCGACTTCGGCAACCTGCACGATACCTGCCACCGAACTGTCCCAGCGTCACCGACAACTCTGGCCTAGTTGACGTCCGAGGGTCACAAAACCGAACGACGCGAATCTCAAGCACAGTCTCGAAAACAAGCCGCCCTCCGCGCATGATCAGGTGCGCGGAGGGCGTAGTGTTACAGGAAAGAATTACATTTCGCCAGCAAGTTTTGGTGTTGTCGGAGGAAGGCGGCGATTCTTTGTCCCCTGCTCGTAGCTATAACCAATCTCAATCAGCATCCCTTCAGACCAGGGCCGTGCAAGGAACTCGATGCCGACAGGGACACCAATCTTCGCTGAGTCGGTCGGCATGGTGAATCCGCCGGGCACGACGATAGAGGGGAACCCGGTGACGGAACCCAGACTACCGTTGCGCTCAACCTGAGTCCCACCGACAGGAACGACGGGGCGTTTCTGGTGCGGGAAGACCAGCGCATCAAGCTTGTTTTCTGCCATAAGAGCCATGACGCGCTCTTGTAGCTTCATTCTTGCGACCAGGCGGGCATCGTACTTCGCATCGTGAGTGAGCGCCTCGGCATCCTTGATGTTCTTCTCGATGCTCGGCGAGTATTTTCCCGAGGCAATGATTTCGGCGAGAGATTTCACCGGCGTATTGGCTTTCGGGTCGCTCAGATACGAATTCAAGTCGGGTTTGAGATCATAGAGGTGGACGCTGATTTCGTTTGCGATTTTCCCGGAATCGATGTCAGGCGTATCCAGCTCGATCATCGTTGCACCAAGGCGTTTGCAGTCCTCGATGGCTTTGTTGGTCACCGTGTTAACTTCCTGGTGAATGGCGTCCTTGCCAAAGAAGCTGCGCAGGATACCAATCCGCTTTCCCTTGATTCCATCATTCTTCAGGAACTTTGAATAGTCTTTCTGGACGTATCCAACGCTCCAGGCCGTTGCCTGATCCTGCGGATCGTAACCAGTCAGCACATTGAGCATCTTTGCCGCATCCGCGACGGTTCTTGCCATGGGACCCGCCACGTCCTGGGTGAACGAGTAAGGAATGATGCCGTCACGGCTTACCAGACCCAGCGTCGGACGAATGCCCACGATGCTGTTGGCCGATGCCGGTGAACGGATGGAATTGACCGTGTCGGTGCCGATTCCGAGGATTCCAAAATTGGCCGCCAGACCGGCTCCTGTCCCACCACTCGATCCGCCTGGAGTACGTGTCAAATCATAGGGATTCAGGGTTTGGCCGAGCATCGAACTGACCGACTCGCCCCACACGGCGAATTCATGAAGATTTACCTTGGCGATGATGATGGCGCCCGCATCGCGGAGTTTCTTGGTAATAAAGGCATCCTTGGGTGGAACATAACCTTCAAGACTCTTGGATCCGCCTGTTGTGGGCATGTCCATCGTATTTGTGTTGTCCTTGAGGAGGACGGGAATTCCGTGCAGCGGCCCTACGGGACCGGATTTCTTGAATTTCGCATCGAGTGCAGCCGCTTCCTCCAAGGCCTTCGGATTAAGATAAATCACTGTGTTGAGTTTTGGACCCTTCTGGTCATAAGCCTGGATGCGCTTCTGATACATCTCAACGAGCTGCTGCGCGGTAAGTTCGCCCGACTTGAACGCTTTATGGGCATCTGCAATCGTCGCTTCCTCGAGCGTAAATTTTGCCAATGCAGCCGGCGGCGCGAGCAGTGCGAGTGAAAGGACAGCCGCCTTAACGGCCATTGGAATCTTTGCTGTACGCATAAAACCTCCTTGTTGTGGTTGATGATCAGTGCTTGATCTGCTGAAGAATAGTCACGGGCGTGGATTGCCGCAATTACAATAAAATCAATCTATCGTTGTATAATTTGCAAACCGTAGAATCTCTCGGCCAGCCTTGCATCGTGCCGACACGGCCAAGCTGGCTTGATCTCAAGCATCTAACCCTCTGCGAGACAACTCGTCCGGTCTGCCTGTATGTCTCTTGCCTCACCTAACAGCCAGATGGCATTGATCTGATGAAAATAAATCAGCTTCAGAATACTTCTCTGCGATATTTTCTCGAAGTGGTACGGAGCGGTTCAATCACCGAAGCCGCGCAGCGAATCAACGTCTCTCCATCAGCTATCAGTCGACAAATCAGCTCACTCGAAGACATCCTTGAGACATCGCTTTTTGAACGGCAACCGCGAGGCATGATCCCGAGTCCAGCCGGTGAGTTGCTTGCGGCCTACGCTCGGAGCATTGCGACGGAAAGCGAACGGATAGTCACTGACATTCAGTCACTGAATAGCTCGAGCGCTGGTCATGTCCGTATCGCCTGCACAACCGGATTCACGTTTGATTTCCTGCCAAGGCTCATTGCCGATTTCCGCAAGGAGCATCCGGGCGTTAAATTCAGTTTGCACGTCGACACGCCTCAGGGCGTTTCAAAATGCATACAGGAAAGAGAAGTAGATATTGGTTTGACCTTCAGCCGCGCTCTGGAAAAAAACATTCGGGTTGAATACAGCCTTCCCGCGCCGCTTACAGCCGTAATGCGCCCTAGTCACCCCCTGGCCAGACAGCAAAGCGTTTCATTAAAACAACTTCAGTCTTACCCCCTATCGGTATTGACTCCAGACAATACGCTACGCGTGGTTTTCGACATTGCTTGCAGCCTGAATCAGATCAGTATCGAACCGGTGTTTACCAGCAACCAACTTGTCAGCCTGCGCGACTATGCATACTATTCTGGAGATATCTTTTTGGCTGATGCCATCCTGATGCTCGACGCAATCCAGAAAGGAGATTTCGTGAGCATTCCGATCAGCGACCGGGGATTTGAAGGACGAAACCTGGAGATTCACTCCTTTGAAGGACGCACCTTACCCAAGACGGTTGAATTATTCCTGGAACGGGTGAAGAGCGAATTCCAGCATTAAGCACCGCCTGGCGCGCCAAGTGGTAGCGGTAGTCCTATGACCGTTCTGGCCGATGGCTTTGATTGGCCCTTTCGCAACAGACATCATTTAATGGAAAAAGGGCCGTTATCGATCCGTCCCGAATAAATGTTCGCTCCGAACTGAAGCTGTTTTTTAGCGGACAGGATCAGTAAGTATCCGTTTAGATTCATCTGATTCAGTCATCTTGGGTATACTTCGCCCCTTGAGTTTTTTGCAGCCGAGAGTTTTCCTGATGAGCACCAGCCCTTTCCCCCCCGAAATCCTGCGCGATGTCGCCAAACGGCGCACCTTCGCGATCATCTCGCACCCGGACGCGGGCAAGACCACGCTGACCGAAAAGCTGCTGCTGTTCGGCGGCGCAATCCAGCTCGCCGGTACGGTCAAGGGGCGCAAGAGCGCCCGTCACGCCACCTCGGACTGGATGGAAGTCGAGAAGCAGCGCGGCATTTCGGTGACCAGTTCGGTGATGCAGTTCGAGTACCAGAACCACACCGTCAACCTGCTCGACACGCCGGGTCACGAAGACTTTTCCGAAGACACCTACCGCGTTCTGACCGCCGTCGATGCCGCGGTGATGGTCATCGATGCGGCCAAGGGCGTCGAGGCGCAGACGATCAAGCTGATCAACGTCTGCCGCATGCGCAACACGCCGATCATCACCTTCGTCAACAAATTCGACCGCGAAGTGCGCGAGCCCTTCGAGCTGCTCGAAGAAATCGAGTCGGTGCTGAACATCGAATGCGCGCCGATCACCTGGCCAATCGGCATGGGCAAGACCTTCCGCGGCGTCTATCACCTGCGTGAAGACAGCCTGCTGCGCTTTGCCCCCGGCGAAGAACGCCGCGTCGAATCGGAAAAGCTCAACGGCATCAACAACCCGGTGCTCGATGAACAGTTCCCGCTCGAAGTGGGCAAGCTGCGCGAGGACGTCGACTTGATTCAGAGCGCCAGCAACCCGTTCAACCTCGTCGATTTCCTCGCTGGCCTGCAATCGCCGGTTTTCTTCGGCTCAGGGATCAACAACTTCGGCGTCCAGGAAATCCTCCAGGCGCTGATCGACTGGGCACCGCCGCCGCAGGAACGCAACGCTGGCGAGCGCATGGTGCAGCCGGCCGAACCGGCGTTCACCGGTTTCGTGTTCAAGATCCAGGCCAATATGGACCCCAAGCACCGCGATCGCATTGCTTTTTTCCGCGTCTGCTCGGGTCGCTATACCTCAGGAATGAAGGTCAAGCACGTGCGCATGGACCGCGAAATGAAGCTGGCCAACGCGCTGACCTTCATGGCCAACGAGCGCGTGCTGATGGAGGACGCCGTTGCCGGCGACATCATCGGCATTCACAACCACGGCCAGCTGCACATCGGCGATACGCTGACCGAAGGCGAAACGCTGGCCTTCAAGGGCATCCCCTACTTTTCTCCGGAACTGTTCCGCGTCGCCCGCCTGCGCGACCCGCTGAAGAGCAAGCAATTGCAGAAGGGCTTGCAGGAACTCGGCGAAGAAGGCGCGATTCAGGTCTTCGAAAACCTCGCCAGCGGCGCGATGCTGCTCGGTGCGGTCGGCACACTGCAGTTCGAAGTCGTCGCCCAGCGTCTGCAAACCGAATACAAGGTCGATGCGATTTTCGAATCGGCCGACATCCACACCGCCCGCTGGCTGACCTTCCCCGACGATCTGACACGAAAGAATTTCGAACGCGAACAGCAGCACCGCATGGCCAGGGACGTCGACGGCAACCTGGTGTATCTGGCCAGCACGCGCTACAACCTCGACGTGACACGCGAAAAATGGACCAAGGTCGGTTTCCACGACTCCCGCGAGCACGGGCAGAAAATGTAATGGGCGCCAGCCGGGCAGTCGAAACCTCATGAAAAAAATCTATTTTTTTGACATCGACAACACGCTGATCGATCACAAAACGTTCAGCATTCCGGCTTCCGCGCTGTCCGCCATCGCCGGACTCAAGCAGTCCGGGCACACCATCGCCCTGGCCACCGGGCGCAGCTATGCCCACGCCAAAGCCTACGTCGACCAGCTCCAGCCCGACTATGTAATTACCCAGAATGGAGCCCGTGCGCACCAAGGCGAGCAGGAAATCGTTTCCATTCCGCTGGCCCGCGCGCCGCTGGTTGAGCTGTTCGAATGGATCGAAGGACTCGGCCATGCCTTTGGCGTCAACGATGACGATTCGGGCTTCATCAGCAACACCGACCCGCGCATTGTGGCGCCGCTGACCTTCGTCGGCATGCCGTTCCAGACCCACGACCGCTTCTACCTGCACCGTGACACGTTCCAGGGCTGGCTGTTCTTTGAGGAAAGCCATGATGCGCAGCTGATGCCGGAAATCCTTGAACGCTTCCCGGACTTCGCTCTGGCGCGCTGGCACCCGATGGGCGTCGATGTCATGCCCAGAGCCATCAACAAATGGACCGGCTGCCAGAAGGTGATTGCACACGCCGGGTTTCGGATCGATCAGTCGATCGCTTTTGGCGACGGCCTCAATGACCTGGAAATGATTCAAGGCGCGGGGGTGGGTATTGCCATGGATAACGGCCATCCGCAACTCAAAGCAATAGCCGACCGCATCGCCCCTGCCCTGCATCTGGACGGCATTGCCATGATGCTGAATGAACTTCAGTTCGCCTGATCCCTTCAATATCCGCAAGCAACGGAAAAAGCCCTTGCTGTAACGCCCGTCAAGCGGCAGTCTACAAGGCTCGCTTGATGAAACCGCATGAGCTTTAGCTCCCACGACATGGAATTGAAGCTTTCCCATTTGGCATTCGGGATACCCGATGAAAACAATTGATTGGCCGCACGTAAAACGTTTCATTCTGGCACTGCTGGTGGCCGCGCTGGTCGCCTGCTCGTGGCTCTCGCCTCTTGAACCCCCGGCCAATCAAACCGTCGATGCGGGGCTAAAACGAGCGCTGATCAGTTTTGCCACGGCAAGGGCACTGAATGCCGTCATTTCGGTGGCACAAGGCACTGAAATAGCGTTTCAACCGGCGGGCGTCGGCATGATTTTTTCACCGGGGCAGGTGCTCGACCCGGTAAACGACCTCGTCGAACAGTTCTCCAATCTGATGCTGACGGCCAGCGTCGCCTTTGGTGTCGAGAAGGTGTTGATCACCATCGGCGCCCATTGGGGTATATCGCTCCTGCTGACGCTATCTGCACTTGCCTGGGCGGCATTCTATCTACGCCAGAGCAGCTCACCCTCCTGGCTTTCACGACTCCTGGTCCTGCTGCTGATGGCGCGCTTTGCTCTGCCGCTGGTGGTCATCGGCAGCGACACGCTGTTCGAACAGTTCATGCACGACGACTATCAAGCCAGCCAGCAGGGAATCGAATTGATTTCAGGACAGCTCGACAAGATCAATCCTTCCTCTCCGGCAACGGCTGAAGCTCCAGGTCTGATCGACAAGTTCAAGGACTGGGCCGCTCAGCAGCCGGATCTCAAGACACGCTACAGCCAACTGAAACAGGCGGCCGAGCAAACCACCGAACGCATCATCACGCTGATGGTCATCTTCCTGCT
>JBAXHE010000124.1:0-6960 GCA_037139055.1 Betaproteobacteria bacterium
CGGGTGACTGTTAATCACTAGGTCGGGGGTTCAAATCCCTCCTCCGGAGCCAGAATAAAAGCCTGAAGCCTCACGGTTTCAGGCTTTTATCTTTTCTGCCAAAGATGTCAGCCGACTCGCGCACGAGGGGTTGTAGGGACGCAAATGGTAGTGCAGGTGCAATAGAGGTGCAACTGTTTTGGCCCTGGGAACCCTTGTCCCACAAGGTATCGATGCTGGTCGGGCAGGGGAGACAGTGTTAGCACCTCCGTTCCTCCGGACGGCGATCATGTTCGACGAAGCTAGGCCGAACCTTCTGTACATTGTTTAACAGTGGTCAGGCATCGATAGGCTGCCATGCACACCTCCAAGGATGGCTGGGCGCAAGAGTGGCGGCAGGCCCTAATGGCTGCATTGTGGCTAGCAAATTCCTGCTTGGGAGGGACCAAGAGCAGGGAACGCTAGTGACCTTCTTCTTTGTGAGGGCCGCAAATAGTCCACACAGGCTAGCTCTGTTGACTGAGTTTAGGGACGCCTTGGGCGATTGATTTGTAGCGGTCAGAACACTCCTTATAAGAAAATACCTACATCGACGATATCCGTGTATTCTTTCGGGATCGTGTCATCTAAAAAAATCCTGGAGGAGGCCTATTTCCGCGTAGCACTGCGTTCCGCACGCAACTAGATTGGTAGTTTCTGGTCGCTGAGAGCTCTGCGAGACTAAATTATTTAATTGGAAGGGATCGGCTGAGCAACTCTGGGATTTCAGGTCGCGGCACCACACATGGGTTATTTGGTTGATTTGGCAGAGGTTTTCATGTCATTTGACAACAAGACTGTCGAGATTCGCAGCAGAGACTACTGGTACAAGATCGTTGAATTTCTCCAACAGAACTGGGCACTGATTGATGAAACCCCAACCGGCTGCAAAGTGTATTTCTTTGGCGACACATCCGGAGTCTTTGATGAGATCTCCTTCTCTTCAATTGCCAAAGCGGGGGTGGCTCTTCGAAGAAATGGCTTCGCACGCTTCTCTGATGACAACAAGCTCCAAGAGTTCATTGCCATTCCACAGCCGCCCTTTCATGAACGGCCACATCCCAACGGGCCAATATATTCGTCTGGGAAGTACTGGCTTTGCGATCCAAGAACTGATGAGTGACTAATGGACGAACTTGGCCGTCGAATCCTAGAGATCATCGATCAACAGCCAGAAGTGCTGGCAAAGGAGATTGGTCGACTCATAAAAGTAGGCTCCAGTGATGTTAACAAAAGGCTCTACTGCCAGGACATGCTGGCAATCGTACAGCATGATGCGAATTATCGGTGGACACGGAAAAAGGGGGTGCCAGCCCCTCTTCCGGCACCAAGCGTTGTTCCGGTTGAGACTGCGGTGGGGCAACCTCATACCAGTACGCGGGGCCCGGCCACCGAACCGCCCCCCCCCATAGAGGCTGTGCTATGCCCCGAATGTGGAGCACTGATGGTGGTGCGAACCGCAAGAAAGGGTGGAAACGAGGGGTCCAAGTTTTTTGGTTGCACCAAGTACCGCGATGGTTGCAGGGGAACACGCAATTTGAACGAGGACGGGAGCCCAGAGGTAGACACGGAAGGTGTAGCTGGGCTTCAGTCAGTACCAGTGGATTGGGCCGAGTACATCGAACGAACCCATTGGGAGACAGAGTTCCTTGAACTAGGAGCGGCCCCTGGCTTCCTAATGAGTTCCCTCGGGGAGATCTCAAGTGACATCATGCGCACTGCCGCTGGATGTGCATTGCTTCTCCGAAAATCGAAGGATCGATCATCGGTCAGCAATGATGTGCGAATTGTTGCGAACGTGGCCAAGAAGCTGCTCCAGCGTGGCTACCTCGCCTTAAATACCATGTGCGTCGAAGACCAGTGTGTCATCTCCTGCGGGCTTGAGGACTTGATAGAATTAAATGACGATAGTGATGAAATTGGCTGGCGACTAAAGCGAGATGCTTCAGAAGAGATCTCCGATGCCTCGATGATCGAGGCGATTGCTCTCACGGATGACTGGATTCCGTCGGCTGATTTAAGAATGAAAACGGCCTTCAAAATTGGCCTGGATTCACTACTTGAAGAGAAGTTTCTGAAAGAAATAATTCCTAACAATTTCCCTGCCGCTGGGAATTATATATATCCGCAGGCATCCTTCTCGTCTATGGCGCGAGGGCGCGGTGCGAAGGAAGTTTCTGAAGGACGTCGAGCAGACTTTCTATTCTTCTATCCAGGGTCTCGTCCTCTGGTGATCGAGATCGATGGTGGGGAGCACGACGACAATCACGCTATCGACACAGAACGGGAGAATCAATTGGCTGCCTGTGGCTATGACACAGTGCGCATTCCCAACGATGAAATAGAATCCGGGGGTGGGCCAAAACTAGCCGAAGCCCTGAGCCAGATGCAGTCCCGAATGACCATGCACAACAGCCAAGAAGAAAATCCCCGGGGCATTGGCATCGCAAGATCAGTGCGGTTTTGTAGCTCTTCAGCACGCTTGCAGTACGCGTTGGTGCGTGCCCTGGAGAATGGCTGGCTCCAAGCCGGTGGTCCGTGGAATCTACAATTCGACGCCGCGCAAGAATTTGCTGCAGCAATATTCGATCTAATAGAAACACTTCGGTCACTAGATGCAATTTATGGGATCACGACAGCGCCATCAATTGTCAAAGTGAGGTTCAGAGATGGAGAACAAGTTGTTGGAGATACCAGTGCTGATTTGGGGGATGAGCCATTAAGGATTGCCCTTGAGACTGAATTTGGTCCATACCATGACACTTCGAAGGGTGAGGCCTTTCAGGCAGACATATTGATCAGGTCGGCCTTTCTTCCCGTTCCCCTCAAGATGAGGTGTCAGTTTATTGGAATGCGCCCCTCGATTACGAAGATGGACGCAGATCGGGTGGACGTTGCTTTGGTCCATCTCCTGCAAACGGTGTTCCGGAAGCGGCAATTTCGGGAAGGTCAGCGCGAGGCTATCAGGCGGACCGTAATGGGCAAGGACACGGTTGTTCTTCTTCCAACCGGCGCTGGGAAGAGTATCGTCTACCAACTTGCCGGACTGATCCAACCAGGGATAACAATCGTAATCGATCCACTCGTATCACTAGTCGATGATCAAGTCCGAGGTCTGTCTGGATACGGAATTGAACGAGTGATGGGAATTACAATGGAATCTCTTTCACTTGGTGGGAAACGCCAAGCTGTCCTGAACAGGGTGGAATCTGGTGAGTACTTGTTTCTGCTCATGTCCCCAGAGAGGCTGCAGATTCCAGACTTTCGGAGGACTCTTCTCGCTCTGCGAGAGCACTCCTCGGTGAATTTAGCTGTAATCGATGAGGCGCATTGTGTTTCAGAGTGGGGGCATGATTTCCGCACCGCCTATCTTAATCTCGGACGAAACCTCCGGAGCCACTGCAAGGCAGATGAGGATATTTCTCCGCCAATTTTGGCCCTCACTGGGACGGCCTCTAGAGCCGTTCTGCGAGATATGCTTGCGGACTTGGAAATCGATCCTTCTGACTCAGACGCTGTGATTCGCCCGACGTCATTCAACCGCAAGGAACTCACATTTGAGATTAGAAGAGTGCGACCAGATGAGCGCATGGCTGCACTCAGAGGTGCACTGAACCGCCTACCGGATATTTTCCGGGTTCAGCATGGACGGTTCTTCCAATCAAGAGGGAAGGAGACCTACAGTGGGTTGGTGTTCACGAAATATGTCTCCGGCGATCTCGGGGTCGGGATTCTCCGAGAAGTCATTAAGGGCGTAGCAAACACCGAAGTAGGCATTTACAGCGGGAAGTCACCCTTTGGCGGCCAGTCCTCCAAGATATGGGGCAAGGAAAAAAAAGAAAATGCGAAGAACTATATTCAAAACCGAACCCCAATTCTTGTGTCCACCAAAGCTTTTGGAATGGGGATCGATAAAAAGAACATCCGTTATGTCATTCACATGGGGATGCCAGGCTCACTAGAGGCGTATTACCAAGAAGCTGGTCGGGCAGGTCGAGCTAAGGGTTCCAAGGCACATTGCATCGTCATCTATGGTGAAGGTGATGAAGCAAGCACGCAACGAATGGTGGACCCTCGAATTTCCATCGAGGAAAGCAAGCGGATCATGGGAGAGCAGCCACGCGGATACCGGAGTGACGCGGCTAATGAATTATGGTTTCACCACAACAGTTATCCCGGAGCCGAGGAAGAGCAGAAGCGAATAGCCCAAGTAATCAAGGAGATCGGTGGCGCCTCCAAGTCTGGCCGAGTGACCTTGGTCTTTGGGACAGACGACACGGAGAAAAAACTCAGAGAGAGAGCCATCTTCCGTTTGCTGCAAGTTGGCCTAGTCGAGGATTACACCGTAGACTTTGGTTCAGGAAAATATGAAGTCGATGCACGGCCATTCATCCCAGAAGTGGCCAAGGAACGCATTCTCACGTACGTTCGGAGATCCCAGCCAGGTCGGCAACAAGCTATGTCTGAATTCCTCGATTCGAGCAATGTGGGAACCCTAGAAGAGACCCTGGAGACCTTTGTCCGAGTATTAACAGAATTCAGTTATGACGTCGTGGAACGTGCGCGTCGCCGCGCAATCCAAGAAGCAATGGATGCTGCTAGACACGGCGACAGTGACGATACCTTCAGGCGACGCCTATTGGACTACCTCCAAGAGGGTATTGGGGCGGAGGCCCTTCAAGCCTTAGTTCTCCAGGAGGTAGTAAGCCTGGAAGATTGGTGTGCTTACGCTGAGAAAATAAGCAACACCCTTGAAGCTGGTGAATTTCGAGGAGAATCAATCAGATTCCTTGAATCCTATCCAAGCCACCCAGGACTTCTCCTCCTCCGAGGATTCAGTGAAGCACTTTGTAGCGATGCAGATGACACCGTGATTCGAGAAAATCTTCTTGCCGGTTGTCTGAATGCCTTAACGCAATATAGCATTCATAGCGATGATTTATTCGAAGCACTGGGACGATTATTCCTTGGTTTGGCTACCAAACGCGACGAATTAGTCCCAACGTTGACTCTGGTTCTTGGCGACCTGGAAGCTTCCTGTACTTCGATTGTTTTTGAAAACACCGGTAAGGACTTTGACCTTAATCCAATCAGGGTGAGAATGGACAAAATTTCCCCCGGTGGGGTTGCCGTGGGGAATTGGATTTCATCTATGGGTGGCGACAGAGGAATGAAGCTCGAAGCCGATTTCACCAAAGCGATTGGAATAGCAAACTCTTACATTATAGCTTTTGAAGGCATGAGGAGTCCGAGATGACTGATGGATTACTGACTAGTCGATTAGAAGAAGCCCTTAAAAAGGTAGATGCGGCTTCTCTCGCCGTTTCGAGGTTCGCTGAAGCTGAACGACTTCTTGGTGAATTGAGTGCAAATCTGGGGACTGCGTCGTCTTCGGTAGCAGACACGAACAAAACCATGCAAAACACACTGGTAGCGCTGACGGACTCGATACAAAGCGTTAAGCGATTCTCGGAAGCAACGAGGGAAGTCGGGATAGAAAAATTGACTGGTGAATTGAGTAAGTTCACAACTGCTATTAATGGGGTCGACAATCGCAGTATGGCTTCATCCCAGCAAGTAGAGAAGGCACTCGAAGCGGTAAAGGAAATGAAAACACGATTGATCGCGATTGAGAGTGGATTCACAGAATCTATAAAGGGGCTTCGTGGCGACTCTGAATCCATCTTCTCTAGCATGGGAATATTGCAAGAAGAATTGCATACCGTGCAGACCGGGTCCGCTGAAGCTAATAAGACAATTACCGAGAATGTGACCAGACTACGCAGTTCTGTTCAAACCGATCAGGGGAACCGAGCCAAAGAGTTCGCTGATTTTAAAGGACAACTCGATAGGCAGCTATCGATGATCAAGACACTAGTGATAATTGGATTTATCTTGTCATTCCTCGCTTCAGGCTTGGTGGTGTGGACGGCCTTCCGTGTCCGCTGAGCATTAACAGAGAGGCCAGATATGCCCAAGTTGAATTACGGCCAGGCCTTCGGGAAAATAGGGATTCCAACACTTGGCGGGAGGGGCACTCTTTGGTGTGGTATTGATCCGGAGGGCGTGCTGGTCCTCATGGCCCATAAGAATTATTTTCGCAAGTTCCGAACGGAACAGGGTCAGGTGCTGCGTTACATCGATTTAGGATCCCCCGAACCATCTAATTCCCACCCAGTGCAAGCGAGCCTGAATCTACTTGAGGAGTATTTTCAACCGGGCAGGCACATCATTTTGTTGGAGGCCGAGATGAAAACGGATGGTGGCCCACAGGCTGCAGCGGCCTTTGACCATGCCACTGGCAAGGCCTTCAACGCTCGCTTCACCAGCTTCCATCGACCCTCAGGGCGCATTGAGTGCGACATCGAGAGCCGCTTCGACATCTAGGTCAGGAGGGAAACCTCGAAAGCGGCCGCCAGGATGCATTGCCTCTGCGTGATTCCAGCGGCAAAGAATCTCTTCCGAACCCGAACCCTCACCGGTGGACTGGGCTGGCCACTCTCCCCGCGCGGCTCTCGAACTTGCGTTCGGCCTTGCCTTGAGGGCCAACGGACATCCTCCGTTGCGCCTGCCATCAGGCAAATCTCTGCCTGCAGTTTCAACAACCCTCTGCTCCGGTGGGAAGCCAGATCCCCCAGCCTTTGCTGGAACATTCTGACATCGGCCACCGGATCGCATGATCCGTCTGGGTCCCGCCGTCACCCCCCACCTGGGAACGGGTGAGGGCGGGAACCATACGGGGCCTGCCAAGGCTGAGGTCTTTGGATGGGCCAATGATGGACAGTCAATACTCTACTCGCTCAACAACCGTAGCCACCAAGTGGCAGACCAGAGACACGCGCTGTGGTGTATCTGCATCGAGGTAGTAACTCGAAGTGCGAAGGGCTTGTCAAGCGACACGAAAGTTGACCCACCCAACGACACGAATATTGACCCCCTTGG
>JBAXHE010000125.1:0-6899 GCA_037139055.1 Betaproteobacteria bacterium
CTGATCCTCAACGCCAGCGCGGTCGTTCAGGCCGTCATGCTGCTGCTCGCCGCGGTCTCTTTCATGTCGTGGTACTACATCTTCAACAAATGGTTCACCGTGCGCCAGGCACGTTCGCAGACCGAACAGTTCGAACGCGACTTCTGGAGCGGCGGCGACCTCAACAGCCTGTACCAGAGCGCAGTCAACAACCGGCACGGCACGGGCAGCATGGAGCGCATTTTCGAATCCGGCTTCCGCGAATTCACCAAGCTGCGCAGCCAGAAAAACCTCGATGCCAAAGACGTGATTGACGGTTCGCGCCGCGCCATGCGCGCCACCTACCAGCGCGAAGTCGATACCATCGATGCGCATTTGGCATTCCTCGCCTCGGTCGGTTCGGTCAGCCCTTACGTGGGCCTCTTCGGCACGGTGTGGGGCATCATGCACTCCTTCCGCGGCCTCTCCAACGTCGGTCAGGCGACGCTGTCAGCAGTCGCTCCGGGCATTGCCGAAGCGCTGGTGGCAACGGCCATCGGCCTGTTTGCGGCGATTCCGGCGGTGGTCGCCTATAACCGCTTCGCCCACGAGATCGACCGCCTGTCGACGCGTTTTGAGTCGTTCATGGAAGAATTTTCCAACATCCTGCAACGCCAGGTGCGGTAACCGGGAGGCATCATGCGTCAACGTCGTCTGAAAAACGAAATCAACGTCGTCCCGTATATCGACGTCATGCTCGTGCTGCTGGTCATTTTCATGGTCACCGCACCGATGATGACCACCGCCAGCATCGACGTCCCTTCCGTCGGCAAGGCCGCGCAGCCCCCGGCCGAAGCGCTGCAGGTCAATATCCGCGCCGACCAGTCGCTATCGCTGACCGCAGCCGGGAAAACCGAACGCAACCTGACCAAGGGCGAACTGTCGCAGGCGATTCTTGATGCGCAGAGCAAGAACCCGGATCAGCCGGTGCTCATCGTCGGCGACAAGAACGTGAAGTACGAAGCCGTGCTCAGCGTCATGGACGAACTGCAGCGCCAGCAGGTCAAGCGTATCGGCCTGCTCGTCCAGCCCACCGGCAAATAAGCCCGGATCTTACGAAAGCCCTGGCCGTGAATTTCGCTGCGCCCCCCCCGGAAACCGAACAGTCGAACAAGGCTGCGCTGATGCTCTCGGCCGCAGTCCACCTGCTGCTCATCGGCGCGCTGTTCTTCGGTGTGCAATGGAAAAGCCTGGCCCCGAGTTCGGTCGAGGTTGAAGTCTGGCGCACCGCCCCGCTTCCGACGCCGGTGATCAAACCCGAGCCGCCCAAGCCCGAGCCAAAACCTGAGCCCAAGCCGGAACCCAAGCCCATCCCCAAGGTTGAGCCGCCACCGCCGCTCAAGCCGGACATCGCCATCAAGGACGAGAAGAAGCCGAAGAAGGAAGAGCCAAAGCCGCCGGAACCGAAACGCGAAGAACCCGACTGGAAGAAGGAACTGGCTCGCGAACAGAAGCAGCTCGACCAGCAAAAGGCGGTTAACGACCAAAGGTCACGCGCCGCCGCCGAAGCCAACCAGCTTTCTCAGCTCAAGGCCGAGCAGGCGTCGGCCGCGCGCAATCGCGGCCTGGCGGGCTGGGCCGACAAAGTTCGAACCAAAATTCGTAATAACATCGTTGTCCCCCCGAATATCCAGGGCAATCCTGAGGCGATTTTTGGCATTACTCAATTACCCTCTGGTGAAATCATAGATGCCAAGCTACGAAAATCCAGCGGCAACAAACTGCTTGATGAAGCTATCGAACGCGCCATTCTTAAGGCATCACCATTACCAAAACCTGATCAGTCAGATTATTTTCAACGAAGCTTCGAGCTCAAGGTCCAGCCTCTCGCTGAATAGTCAAGTCTCACCATATTCCTCAAATTACGTTTCGTTACAGACCCTTCGCCCGTCAAGAGGATATAATCGCGCATTCTTTCATGGATGCCAGCACCCTATGCGTCGACCCTTGCTCACCCTGCGCAACCTGAGCCTGATCGCTTGCAGCGCCCTGGCTTTATTTCAGACGCCTGCACATGCCGAGCTGACCATCGAGATCACCGGCGCCGGCGCCAATCGTATCCCTCTGGCGATCGCCGATTTTGGCGGTGAGCCGGGCTCGGCGCGCGCACTGACCTCGGTCATCCGCAATGACCTGGAGCGCAGCGGCCTGTTCAAGCTGATCGATACTGGCGGCGCAGCGATGACCGAATCGACCAGCCCGGCCTATGGCGACTGGAAGAGTCGCGGCGCCGATGCCTTGACCGCCGGCAGCCTTGCCCCGAGCGGCGATGGCCGCCAGGAAGCGCGCTTCCGCCTCTATGACGTCAACAAGCAGACCAATCTGGCCGGAGCGGCTTTTGTCACCTCGGCTCCGATGCTGCGCGCTGCCGGGCACCGCATCGCCGATGTCATATATGAAAAACTGATTGGTGAGCCGGGGGTGTTCTCGACGCGCATCGCCTTCGTGGTAAAAAGTAGCTCCAGTCGCTATGAGCTGCATGTTGCCGACGCCGACGGGCAGAACGAACAGGCCGCGCTGAAATCGAAAGAGCCGATTATCTCTCCGGCATGGTCACCCGACGGCGGCCGACTGGCCTACGTCTCGTTTGAAAACAAGAAGCCGGTGGTTTATGTGCACTCACTGGCCAGCGGTCAACGTATCGTGGTGGCCAACTTCAAGGGTTCGAATTCGGCGCCCGCCTGGTCTCCGGATGGCCGCAAACTGGCCGTTGTCCTCTCCAAGGACGGTGGCTCGCAGATTTTCATGGTCAATGCCGATGGTTCAGGCGTCCAGCGCCTGACCACTGCCAATGGCATCAACACCGAGCCGTTCTTCTCTCCCGATGGACAGTCGATCTATTTCACTTCGGACCGCGGCGGCAGCCCGCAGATTTATCGCGCTGGCGTCAACGGCTTCGATGTCCAACGCGTTACCTTCGAAGGTAGCTACAACGTATCACCCCGAATCTCTCCCGACGGCAAATCGATGGCTTTCATCAGCCGACGCGAAAGCGGTTTCCGTCTTGCCGTCATGGATCTGAACAGCAAGCAAGTGCAAATTCTCACTGATTCGCACAAGGATGAATCACCGACCTTTGCCCCCAATGGCCGGATGATCCTAATTGCCACCGAAATTGGTGGTCGCGGTGTGCTGTCAGCCGTCTCGATTGACGGTCGCATCAAGCAGCGTTTATCCATTACGGCCGGTGATGTTCGCGAGCCGGCGTGGGGCCCGTTTACCAAGTAAGCGATTTTTTTATTTTTTTGTAGCAGGAGAATAACCATGAACAAGCTTCTCATCCCCGCACTACTCGCCTTGTTGATTGCCGGTTGCAGCTCGACGCCTAACGGACCCGAACAGGCCGGTGCTCCGGTTGAGACCCGTGACGGCGTAGCCACCGTGAATGCTGGTGGCGTCGACAGCCGCAGACTCCCGCCTGAGCTGACCGACCCGCGGAGCATCCTGTCCAAGCGCAGCATCTACTTCGACTATGACAAGTACGAAGTCAAGGCTGAATACAAGGATCTGGTCACCGCCCATGCCAAGTTCCTCGCCAACAACCGCCAGTTCAAGATGTTGATTCAAGGCAACACCGATGACCGTGGTAGCCGTGAATACAATCTCGCTCTCGGCCAGAAGCGTTCCGACGCGGTCAAAAGCATGCTGACTCTCCTCGGCGCCCGCGAAGAGCAGGTTGAATCGGTCAGCCTCGGCGAAGAAAAGCCGAAGAACGAAGGCCATGACGAAGCCGCCTGGGCAGAAAACCGCCGTGGCGACATGCTTTATACCGGCGAGTTCTAACATGTCAGCGCGCCGTGTGCATTGCGCTTCGGCGCTGTCAACGCTTGCCGTGCTGCTCGCCACCCTGGGCGGGCCGTACGCGCATGCCGGCGTGTTCGACGATGACGAGGCTCGTCGTCAGATCAAGGATTTGTCGATTCAGACCAACGAACGCGTCGATACCTTGTCCAAGGCACAATTCGAGTTGATCAACCAGATTCAGGCTTTGCGCGAAGAAAATGCCAAGTTGCGCGGCCAGGTTGAAACGCTCGGCTACGAACTCGAGGCAACAAAGAAACGACAGCAGGACTTTTACATTGACCTCGATGGTCGCTTGCGCAAATTTGAGCCGCAAGTGGCATCAACCGACGATACGCACCCGGGTGATGAAGCTAAGCACGCTCCCGAAGCGGCGAAAAAGTCTGCCGATCCGGTGGCTGAATCACGCGACTATGAAGCGGCGCTCAACTTCTTCAAGGGTAACAAGATCAAAGACGCTGCAGGCGCTTTTGAGTCTTTTGGCAAGAAGTACCCCGACAGCACGATGGCACCGAATGCCCAATACTGGCTCGGCAATGCCTACTACGCTCTGCGTGAGTGCAAAAAATCCGTCGATGCGCACAAGCTTGTGGTCAGCAAATGGCCGCAACACGCCAAGGCACCCGACTCGCTGATCAATATCGCTACTTGCCAGCAGGAACTCGGTGACGCCAAGGGCGCCAAAGCCACTCTGGAAACCGTGCTGGCCAAATACCCGGGAAGCTCGGCAGCTGCGACAGCCAAGCAACGCCTGAAGAAATAGTCGGGTGAGTACTTCACAGAAAATAATCTCACTGCAAATCAGTGAGATTTTCTATTCCCTGCAGGGCGAATCGACGCGTGCTGGTTTACCGACGGTGTTTATCCGCCTCGTCGGATGTCCCTTGCGTTGCGTCTGGTGCGACACCGAACACGCCTTTTCGGGCGGCACCCGCATGTCGCTCCCCGAGATATTGCAGCGCATTGCCGAATACGCCCCGGCGACCGTCTGCGTCACCGGCGGCGAACCTCTGGCCCAGAAGAACTGCCTTCCCCTGCTGAAGGCTTTGTGCGATGCCGGTCATGATGTTTCGCTGGAAACCTCGGGGGCACTTGATATTGCCGAGGTCGATTCTCGTGTCTCGCGCATCGTCGATCTCAAGGCACCGGGATCAGGAGAGTTCGCCAAAAACCACTGGCCCAACCTCGACCAAATCACCACACATGACGAACTGAAATTCGTCCTCAAGGATCGCACCGATTACGAATGGGCGCGTGACACCATCTTTGAACGGCAGCTCAACGCACGTTGCCCACTACTATTCTCTCCAGTACAGGGTGCGCTCGAGCCAACCCTGCTGGCCGAATGGATACTCGCTGACCACCTGCCGGTTCGACTGCAACTGCAGCTTCACAAGCAGCTTTGGGGTAATATGCGGAGCAAGTAGTTTTTTTGAGGAAGCCGTCATGAATGATGAACGTCGTCACTACTCCCGCATCGCCTTCCACGCCCCAGCAGAACTGGCTTTCCCGGACCAAACTCTGGAAATCGTCGTTCTTGATCTCTCACTCAAAGGTGGTCTGGTTCGTCTTCCTGCCGACGTTTCGGCTCAGGAGGGCGCTACGTGCACCCTGCGCATCAAGCTTGACGAGATGAATGACCAGATCAGCATGGAAACGCGAGTGGCGCACATTGAAGGCCGCTATGCCGGACTGCTCTGCCAGAGCATTGACCTGGACAGCGTAACCCACCTGCGCCGCCTGGTTGAACTCAATCTGGGCGACCCGAGCTTGCTAGAGCGTGAGCTCTCGGCACTGATTGCGGAATAAGGCTGGGAAATACAACCCCACCACGGCGAACACGGCGATAAACAGAGGCGGATGCTGGATACCTAGCACTCGTTGGGTGGGTCCGAAGAAAAGACCCAAACTAAGGCATTTCGCCGTGCTCGCCGTGTCCGCCGTGGTTAAACTTTTCAAAGTCCTTCAGACGCCCAGATAGCAATGCCAGATCGCATGATCGGCATCCAGTTCGGCTGACGATGCCGGTCATGAAATCGACCTTGACTTTCTCGGCGGCAGAAATGGGCGCACCGAGCAGCATCAGCATGGCTGAGCGCAACAAGGCAAGTGGAACGGCGCATCATTTTCTCCAGAAATGAAAACAGCCTAAAGGAAGTGGTTTTAGCGCACGCGCGGTCGGACAGACCGCCCAACACCGGTAAAATAGCGTCACATTCTTTCGAAACCCGCCACATGAACCCCATCGAACTCTCCAGCCGCCCCCGCGCCGTCGTCCTCCTTTCCGGCGGACTCGATTCTGCCACCTCTCTGGCCATGGCCCATGATGCCGGCTTTGACTGCTATTGCCTATCGCTTGACTACGGCCAGCGTCATCGTATTGAGCTGGAGGCCGCCGCACGCGTAGCCAAGGCTCAAGGTGCCCGCGAGCACCGCATCCTGCACCTCTCGCTGAATGAATTTGGCGGCTCGGCCTTGACTGACAATGCCATTGGCGTTCCTGTCGACGGCATCCAGCAGGGCATTCCTTCCACTTATGTGCCGGCGCGCAACACCATCATGCTCTCTCTAGCGCTGGCCTGGGCCGAAGTCCTCGGCAGTCGCGACATCTTCGTCGGCGTCAATGCCGTCGATTACTCCGGCTACCCGGATTGCCGCCCCGAATACATCAAAGCCTTCGAAATTATGGCCAACCTAGCCACCAAGGCCGGAGTCGAAGGAAACAAGTTGACTATCCATGCCCCCCTGATTGACCTGTCAAAAGCTGAAATCATCCTCACCGGCAGTTCATTGGGGGTAAATTATGGGCAAACTATTTCCTGCTACCAGGCGGATGAACAGGGACTCGCCTGTGGTATTTGTGACTCCTGCCGTTTACGTCGGGAAGGTTTTATGACCGCTGGCATAACTGATCCAACACCTTACACCAGCAAGAAATAACGCGAATTAAAGCCATCTCGCGTTGACAGCACGGCGACCGATCTCTATAATCCGCGGTTCTTGTTTTTCTGGGTCGGTAGCTCAGCCGGTAGAGCAGCGGACTTTTAATCCGTTGGTCGCGAGTTCGAATCTCGCCCGAC
>JBAXHE010000126.1:0-6809 GCA_037139055.1 Betaproteobacteria bacterium
CCGCTTTTGCGGACAAGAGCTTCACCTTCATCATGAAGACGCCTCCGGCGACTATCCTGATCAAGAAAGCCGCTGGAATTCAAAAGGGTAGCCCGAAGCCGCATACCGACAAGGTAGGCAAGCTGACCCGTGCCCAGTGCGAAGCTATTGCAACTCAAAAAATGCCCGATCTGACCGCCGCCGATATGGATGCGGCCGTGCGTACGATCGCCGGCAGCGCCCGCTCGATGGGCATCACCGTGGAGGGCCTCTAACATGGCAACTCTGACTAAGCGCCAAAAGGCCATGCAGGGCAAAGTTGACAGCAACAAGAGCTACGCCGTAGGCGAAGCACTGAAGCTGGCCAAGGAACTGGCTACCTCCAAATTTGATGAGTCGATTGACGTTGCGGTATGCCTTGGCATCGATGCACGTAAATCCGACCAGTTGGTTCGCGGCTCTGTCGTGCTGCCCGCAGGTACTGGCAAGACCGTTCGTGTTGCTGTGTTTGCCCAGGGTGAAAAAGCCGAAGCAGCCAAGGCCGCAGGTGCAGATATCGTTGGCTTCGACGATCTGGCCGCCGAGATCAAGGCCGGCAACATCAATTTCGACATCGTCATTGCTACTCCAGATGCCATGCGCGTTGTCGGTCAGCTCGGCCAGATTCTTGGTCCGCGCGGCCTGATGCCGAATCCGAAGGTCGGTACCGTGACCATGGACGTGGCCACCGGCGTGAAGAACGCTAAAGCCGGTCAGGTTCAATACCGTACCGATAAGGGCGGTATTGTGCACAGCACCATCGGTCGCGCATCGTTCGATGCCGATAAGCTGGAACTGAATCTGAAGGCGCTGGTCGATGCATTGACCAAGGCCAAGCCCGCCAATTCGAAGGGTCAGTATCTCAAGAAAATTGCCGTATCCAGTACGATGGGTCCGGGCGTGCGCGTCGATTCAAGCACGCTGTAAAGATAATGCAGGGTTGATGTCTGACCCTGGAAGGAACTTTGGGCTGTCGGCAGGAAAAGTTGCCGGCAGATCGTCAAAGACCGCAGGTGCTGAGGGTGTAAGCCCGAAAGCTTAAGTGTGCAAGCGGCCTGCGTAGACGGTGAACCCCGAACACGGATTTCCCGGCAGTTGCTTTTAGTGAACTGCTGGTGCTCTTGGTTCAGGTCGCCGTGGGTGCAACGTGCCCAGCCGGGTATGTTGTGTGTTGACTTGATAGGAGAAAGGACCCATGGGTCTCAATCTTGATGACAAAAAAGCCGTCGTGGCTGAGGTGTCGGCTAAAGTAGCTACCGCCCAGACTATGGTTGTGGCTGAGTACAGCGGACTTGAGGTGGCTCACCTCACCAAGCTGCGCGCTCAGGCTCGCAAGTCTGGTGTGTATCTGCGCGTGCTGAAAAATACCTTGGTGCGTCGTGCAGTTGCTGGCAGCGCGTTTTCCGAGCTGGCTGGGCAAATGACAGGGCCGTTGATTTACGGTATTTCCGACGATCCTGTTTCTGCTGCCAAAGTTCTGAGTGACTTTGCAAAAACCAATGACAAGCTGGTTCTGAAGGCGGGTTCTTACGCTGGTAAGGTACTCGACAAGGCGGGTGTGCAAGCTCTCGCAGCGATTCCGAGCCGTGAAGAATTGCTGGCCAAGTTGCTTGGCGTGATGAAGGCTCCGGTTTCCGGATTTGCCGTCGCGCTTGGTGCACTGGCCAAACAGCGCGAAGAAGTCGCTGCCTAACCGCATTCACTGACAGCTTTTATACGTTCCAGATTTAGGAGTTAAATGATTATGGCTATTACCAAAGATGACATCCTCGAAGCCGTAGGTAACATGACGGTTATGGATTTGAACGACCTGGTCAAGGCGTTCGAAGAGAAGTTCGGCGTTTCCGCAGCAGCGATGTCTGTTGCTGGTCCTGCCGCTGCAGCTGCTGTTGTTGAAGAGCAGACCGAATTCACCGTCATGCTGCTGGCATGTGGCGAAAAGAAGGTTGAAGTGATTAAGGTTGTTCGCGCTGCGACCGGCCTGGGTCTTAAAGAAGCTAAGGATCTCGTTGATGGCGCACCTAAGGCCGTTAAGGAAGCAATTGCCAAGGCTGATGCTGAAGCCCTCAAAAAGCAACTCGAGGACGCAGGCGCCAAGGTCGAGGTCAAGTAATCTCGACCCAGCAAGTTGGGCTGGCCGCTTATTAGCAGCCAGCCCTTTTGTGCTTTTCCGGAAACGACAATTTTTGACGTCGTTTCTACCGATTAGATGTGCAGTTTTGCAGTGTGCAAACGCAAGCACGAATGGCCGTGATTAAAGAACTGATGATGTCCCCATCTCATCCGCGCCAATTGTTTTTTCGTTTGTCCGTTGCGACCCGGCTTGAGTCTTATAGCTCTTGTCGGGATGCGCTAGAGGATTTTGCTTTCTGAGCTCGGAGCGACCATGACCTATTCCTACACCGAGAAAAAACGTATCCGCAAGAGTTTCGCCAAGCGCGCCAATGTGCTTGACGTTCCTTTTTTGCTGGCGACGCAGCTTGAGTCTTTCACTGAATTCCTGCAGGCAGCAATTCCGCCTGGGCAGCGCAAGAATCAGGGGCTACAAGCGGCCTTCTCTTCGATCTTCCCGATCGTCAGCCACAGTGGCAATGCCCGCCTGGAATTTGTCAGCTTTGCGCTGGCCGAGCCGGCGTTTGACGTCAAGGAATGCCAGCAGCGCGGCCTGACCTTTGCTTCGGCCCTGCGCGCCAAGGTTCGCCTGATCATTCTCGATCGCGAAGCGCCTGATACGATCAAGGAAGTGAAAGAGCAGGAAGTGTACATGGGCGAAATTCCGCTTATGACCACCACTGGTTCCTTCGTCATCAACGGTACCGAGCGGGTTATCGTCTCGCAGCTGCACCGTTCGCCGGGCGTCTTCTTCGAGCACGACCGCGGCAAGACACATAGCTCCGGAAAGCTGCTGTTCTCGGCCCGCGTGATTCCTTACCGCGGCTCCTGGCTCGATTTCGAATTCGATCCGAAAGACATCCTCTTCTTCCGCGTCGACCGTCGCCGCAAGATGGCGGTGACCACACTGCTCAAGGCTATCGGCCTGACGCCAGAACAAATCCTGCGCGAATTCTTCGAATTCGACACCTTCCAGATCAGCAAGAAGGGCATCGAATTCCATCTGGTGCCCGAGCGTCTGCGCGGTGAAGTGGCGCGTTTTGACTTCAACGACAAGTCCGGCAAAGTCATTGTCGCCAAAGACAAGCGCATTACCGGCAAGCACATTCGCGAACTCGATGCAGCCGGAATCAAGCAGATTGCCGTACCCGAGGACTTTCTGGTCAGCCGTGTGGTAGCCCAGAATATCATCGACAAGGATACCGGCGAGATTCTTGCCAATGCCAATGAAGAAATCACCGAGGCGTTGCTGGCCAAGCTGATCGAAGCGGGCATTGATTCCCTGCAGACCTTGTACATCAATGACCTCGATCGCGGTGGCTTCATCTCGCATACGTTGCGTACCGATGAAACCATCTCGAAGCAGGCCGCACGTGTCGCCATCTACCGCATGATGCGTCCAGGCGAGCCGCCTACCGAAGAGTCCGTGGAAATTCTGTTCAACGGACTGTTCTATTCCGACGATCGTTACGACCTGTCGGCTGTCGGCCGCATGAAGTTCAACCGCCGTGTTGCACGCAAGGACGTTGTTGAATACAAAGTGATGGTCAAGCATGTCCCGGCCAAGCGCGAAGCCATTGTTAATGCCATCATCAACACTGCCGGTGGATCGGCTGCTGCTGTTGAACTGCTGCTTTCCGAGTTGTCCTACGGCATGCGTGCCGTCGCCGAAAACCTGACTCAGGAAGAAGCTACGGCGCTGTCGGCTCAGCTCAAGGGCCTTGGCGTCACCAATGAAATCCGTGAGCAGCTGACCCTTTCGCCACGCGATATCGTCGAAGTAATCAAAATTCTCGTCGAGCTGCGCAATGGTCGTGGTGATATTGACGACATTGATCACCTCGGAAATCGTCGTGTCCGTTCAGTTGGCGAATTGGCAGAGAATCAGTTCCGCGCCGGTCTGGTGCGCGTCGAACGTGCGGTCAAAGAGCGTTTGTCGCAGGCTGAATCCGACAACCTGATGCCACACGATCTGATCAACGCCAAGCCGATCAGCGCAGCGGTCCGCGAGTTCTTCGGCTCAAGCCAACTCTCGCAGTTTATGGACCAGACAAATCCGCTGTCCGAGATTACCCACAAGCGCCGTGTTTCGGCCCTTGGCCCGGGTGGTCTGACGCGCGAGCGTGCCGGCTTTGAAGTCCGCGACGTGCATCCTACGCACTACGGTCGGGTTTGCCCGATCGAAACACCGGAAGGTCCGAACATCGGCCTGATCAATTCGTTGGCGCTGTTTGCCCGCACCAACGAATACGGTTTCCTCGAGACGCCGTACCGCAAGGTGGTTGATAGCCTGGTCACCGACCAGATCGAGTATCTGTCGGCGATTGAAGAAGGCGCTTACATCGTTGCTCAGGCAAATGCCTCGCTCGGTGAAAACAACCTACTGACCGACGATCTGGTGACCTGTCGTGAAAAGGGCGAAACCATTCTCGCCGAGCCGGCTCGCGTTCAATACATGGACGTTGCCCCAGGCCAGATTGTTTCCGTTGCCGCCTCACTGATTCCCTTCCTTGAGCACGACGATGCGAACCGCGCATTGATGGGCGCCAACATGCAGCGTCAAGCGGTACCGTGTCTGCGTCCGGAAAAACCAGTCGTTGGTACGGGTATCGAGCGTACCGTCGCGGTTGACTCGGGGACGGCAGTTCAAGCCCTGCGTGGTGGTCAGGTTGATTACGTCGATGCCTCGCGTATCGTGGTCCGCGTCAATGACGATGAGACCGTACCGGGCGAAGTCGGTGTCGACATCTACAATCTGGTGAAATATACCCGCTCCAACCAGAATACGAATATCAATCAGCGTCCGCTGGTACGTGTCGGTGACGTCATTGCCCAGGGCGATGTGGTCGCTGACGGTGCATCCACCGATAAGGGTGAACTGGCTCTCGGCCAGAACATGCTGATCGCCTTCATGCCGTGGAACGGCTACAACTTCGAAGATTCGATCCTGATCTCTGAACGCGTGGTTGCAGAAGACCGCTTTACCTCGATTCACATCGAAGAACTGACGGTTGTTGCCCGCGATACCAAGCTTGGTCCGGAAGAAATTACCCGTGATATCGCTTCGCTCGGCGAGTCGCAACTCTCCCGCCTTGATGAGTCGGGTATCGTTTATATCGGTGCTGAAGTTGAAGCCGGTGACGTGCTGGTCGGTAAAGTGACGCCAAAGGGCGAAACCCAGCTGACTCCGGAAGAGAAACTGTTGCGCGCCATTTTCGGTGAGAAAGCGTCTGACGTAAAAGACACCTCGCTGCGTGTTCAGTCCGGCATCGCCGGTACGGTCATCGATGTTCAGGTGTTCACCCGTGAGGGTATCGAGCGCGATAAGCGCGCCCAGTCGATCATCGACGATCACTTGCGTGGCTACAAGCTCGATCTCGCCGATCAGTTGCGTATTGTTGAGCGCGACGCCTTCGCCCGGGTCGGTCGATTGATCACCGGCAAGATCGCCAACGGCGGTCCGAAGCGTCTGGCCAAAGGCACCGCGATTACCCAGGAATATCTTGACGGGATCGACGCGCACCACTGGTTCGACATTCGCATGGCTGACGACGAAGTTGCGCAGCAGTTGGAGTCGCTGCGTGAAGGTCTGGAGCAGACGCGCAAGGACTTCGATATCGCCTTCGAAGAGAAACGCAAGAAGCTGACGCAGGGCGACGAATTGCCGCCGGGTGTGCAGAAAATGGTCAAGGTCTACGTGGCCGTCAAACGCCGCCTGCAGTCCGGCGACAAGATGGCCGGCCGTCACGGTAACAAGGGTGTGGTTTCGCGCATCGTTCCGGTCGAAGATATGCCGTATATGGCCGATGGCCGTCCGGTCGATATCGTGCTTAACCCGCTCGGTGTTCCTTCACGGATGAACGTCGGTCAGGTACTTGAAGTTCACCTCGGCCTCGCGGCCAAGGGGCTGGGCTTCAAGATTGCCGAGATGATGCGTCGCCAGGCCAGCGCCAAGGAAGTCCGTGGCTTCCTCGAGCAGGTCTACAACAGCAACGGCAAACCGGAAGATCTCGATCAGTTGAACGACAAGGAAATCCTTGAAATGGCTGGCAACCTGGAAGCGGGTGTGCCGTTTGCCACGCCGGTGTTCGACGGCGCCAAGGAATCGGAAATCAAGGATATGCTGAGACTGGCCGGAATGCCGGAATCAGGCCAGATGACCTTGTTTGACGGCCGTACCGGCGAGCAGTTCGAGCGTCAGGTGACCGTCGGCTACATGCACGTGCTCAAGCTGCATCACCTGGTCGATGACAAGATGCACGCCCGTTCAACCGGTCCGTACTCGCTGGTAACTCAGCAGCCGCTGGGCGGTAAGGCGCAGTTCGGCGGACAGCGTTTCGGTGAAATGGAAGTGTGGGCGCTCGAAGCTTACGGCGCCGCTTACGTGTTGCAGGAAATGCTGACCGTCAAGTCGGATGACGTGAATGGCCGGACCAAGGTCTACGAAAATATCGTCAAGGGCGATCACAAGATCGACGCCGGTATGCCGGAGTCCTTCAACGTGCTGGTCAAGGAAATCCGCTCGCTGGCGATTGATATTGATCTTGAGCGCTACTGATAATTTCGCAGCGCGGTTGAGAGACAGTAGCCGTAGCCTTTGCTACGGCTTGGAGAATTTGGGTTATCACCCCGAACGGAGTGAAAGATGAAAGCACTGCTTGATTTGTTTAAACAGGTAA
>JBAXHE010000127.1:0-6795 GCA_037139055.1 Betaproteobacteria bacterium
GGGGGTCAGGAGTTTTGTCGCTGAGGGGGGTCAATAGTTTTGACGGTTGACACCTGCCAAGAACCAAGCGAAGGGTTCTACAAAGAGACCTGGAATCCACTTAGTGATCCAAAGGCCGAATGCGTATGGCACTTTCCCAATGGCCTCACCGATCAGGGATGCCCAATGACATTGCCACCAGGAAGGACGACCAATTATTGGCCAATGAAGGGCTGTGACCATACATAGAAAGAGGAACCCGGCGAGGGTGCCATGGACCACTAGGATCATCCTCTTTGCTGGTGTGAAGGCCATTTGGGACGCCTAACGGAGGAAGCTAACCGGCCCAACCGTGGGCCTGGAGCAGGGGTGATGTCGGAGGATGGTCACTGTTGGGTCCGAGTTGAGCTAAGGGTTAGGCCGACCACATAGCCCCTTAAAGGTAAATCACGAGTGCCTTGAGTGGATGATTGCGGACAGTGCAGCCGTAACCGATAGTCCCTGGCAAGGTAGCGAACCCGCGACTGGTGGGAAGAACCTGAACTCCGAACTTCCCAGACCGGAAGGCGATATCCACTGGGCTGACTGCCAGGGCGAGGGCAACTACGGCAGAAGCTATTGCCGACAGTCTGAATTTCCAGTTCAGAAGGAAGAGTGCTGGTAGCACCACGACAGAAATGCACAGCCAGTAGAAAAGAGCATAACGGTAAGCGATGGAATCAAGGGCAATGAAGAGTGCGAAAACGCCAGCCGCGATTCCAATGGCCTTCAGGGTTTTGATGAGCGGTTGCATGGCGGCCTAACGGAGGAAGCTAACCGGCCCGACCGTGGGACAGGAGAAGCAGGATGAAGGGCTATTGATCACGGTTGGGTCCCGGATGAGCGGAGGGTTAGGGCACCTGCCCGGTTAAGTCGAGGAAAAGCAGGAATGAGATGAAGACGATCAACCCCAGGCCGAGCACACCCAGGTAAGAGGTCCAAATCCAAAATGGTATGGGGTCAGTTCCACGATAGTACCGTGTTCCGAAATGCACGGAGAAACCTCGTTTGATCGACCTTCGAAACAGATAGAGGAGACAGAAACTCAACCCATAGGCCAGGAGAAAGACAAGGGCGTGTTTGATGACGCGCATCCGATCGAGTCCTTGGGTGGCCTAACGAAAGAGGCTAACCGGACCCGCCTGCGCGAGGGCGCTGAGCGAAGCCGAGGACGCTGGATGCTGAGAGAGAACGGAAGGCAAGGCAGGCGGGGTCCGAGTTGAGCGGAGGGTTAGGCCGCTGATTGGTTAGAAGAACACCCGAGCTAGCTTCAAATACAAGGGTTGGATTTGCGGCCACCAGGCCCATAGGAACCAGCATCCGGCTACAAGGAACCCGAGTGCACAAATAATGCACCAGATGCAGGTCGCATAAAAGCCGAGCCGAGTAGCGCGGGTCTTTTTGACAAGCTGAAAACTGTATTGGTATCTGGAAATTATATAAATCTTGCCGATTTTCATGCCACGAATTGACCCGATCAAGCTTGTCATGCCAAACCAAACCAGGAAAGCGATCATTAGAATGCCGAACAACTCGTATTTGGCATCAGCCGCAATGAAAAGTGCCAGTACTGCAATACCAGTGAGAACGCGGAGGATGGTCCACTTATTTCTCCGGCACAGTCCTGTAATGGACCAGTACCTGGTTTGCTCTGTGGGGTGATTGGAAAGCCCCCGGGGTAACTGCGTGGGAAATCTCATGAGAAAGTTGGTCCGAAAGGCCTAACGGAGGAAGCTAACCGGCCCAACCGTGGGCTGGATGAATGGGGTTGGATGGCAGGTAGTCACGGTTGGGTCCCGGTTGAGCAGAGGGTTAGGCGCGCCGTTCACGAAGGAACTCCACCCAGTTAACGAGCACTTCAGCAGTTTCCCTATCGTTGGTCGGATTGGCCTGGAGGCCCATCCGATCGGTGGCCACGGAATTGAGGTACTGAGCGACTTTCTCAACTGAGGCCGAGTTCTTCAAGAGACTGAAAACCTGAGGCGAGTATGTTCGGTATTCGTCCCTGGCCTCGGGAACACCTGAGACCCCAATCGGATCCCAGATGTAGTGAAGAACCTCATCCACCCTCTGGAGGAGTTCCTCATCGGATGGGGAGACCTTCGGGTTCATATAGCGCCTAACGGAGGAAGCTAACCGGCCCAACCGTGGGCCAAGTGCATGGGTGATGGGAGAAGGTGATCACGGTTGGGTCCGGTTGAGCGGAGGGTTAGGCCGACTACTCATGATTGCCGTCGCCTAAGTCTTTACCAAAGCCGATATAGAAGCGAATGATGAATGGGATAGAGACGACCAAGACAACGGTGCCAGCGATACCAATGAAGACCTGCATCGAATTCTGAGAAATGTGGAATCGCTCCTGGACGAGGACCAGAGCAACGCCAGACAGCCCGCCAATGCATAGAGGCCATGCCAGAGCCTTGAGTGCTCGACGACTCTGGCCATTCTTGGGTTGCAGAGAATTCATGGTCATTGCCTGGGTGGGTTATTGGCGGCCTAACGATGGAAGTTAACCGGCCCAGCCGCAGAGCGGGAGCCGAACAGAGACGGGGAGAATTCAGCAAGAAAGAGCATGGGTGATGGTAGCGGCTGGGTCCGAGTTGAACGCTTGGTTAGGCGCAATCACGGGGCTTTCTCAAGAACTACGATATTCGATAGCACAGATTCGAGATCTGCCATGGCCTCGGCTGCGGCACCCCCGGAGGTCAACGAAATATGTAGATCAACCCATGTTCCGGCCTGGACCCAATTCGCGCGAATGTGAGGATTGTTGCCAGAGGTAGATGCCATAAAATAAGCAACAGAATTCCATTTATCATATTTTTTGAATGAAAATTTATCTGGGGCTGGCGTTTTCTTAGCGGTCCAAGCTTTCATTTGGGACTGCCAAAATTCATTAATTCCTTTGAACCCCGAATCTGGTTCAAACCAGCCGGAAATATATAATTGTTTTGATTTATCTTCAAACAAGAAATATCGCCGACTTGCAGTGGCACCACCTTCTGGTTTGACCCCTGGCTTCAAATTACCTTTGGGAATCCGCATAACAAGTCGACTCACTGGAACTGAGAGTTCAAAGACCTCGGGTAATTCAGAAACGACGAGCCTATCGGGGGCCGGGGGATCACACCAAGCCAGCGGCTGAATTGAAGCCAAGAAAAGGGCGACTTGAAGGATGCGTGTGGTGATCATGGAAGTCCTTGCGCCTAACGAATCAGGCTAACCGGCACCGCCTGCACCGAGGCGATGAACGAAGCCGAGAAAGCGGGAAGCTGAGAGAGAGCGGCAGACTATGCAGGCGGAGTCCGAGTTGAGCGGAGGGTTAGGCGCATCATGGCCCCCAGTAATTGAAGTGGAAAGTGTGCGCTGCCTTGATTTCAAACTCGGCCCCACCACTGGTGCCACATTGGATCTTGTGGACACCTGGTTCGATGGGACCTGGTGTGTGTAAGGGGAACGGCCACGCACGACCATCGACCTGAATTGGACCGCAAGAGCCACCGTTGTTGTCATCGACTACGAGATAGGTTTTCCCATCTGGGGAAGGAACTGACTTACCACGCAATTCAGCCCCGCCACAATTGATGAGCAACGAGGCCCCGACCCCAAGAGCAAGGCAATGAAGGTAGGACGAAACGCGGGAGATAGCCATCTGATGGAGCGCCTAACGGATGGAGCTAACCGGCCACGCCCGCATACGAGAGATGAACGAAGCCGAGAAAGACGAATGAAGAGAGATGGAAACAGCAAGCGCGGGCGGGGTCCGAGTTGAGCGCAGGGTTAGGGCGCGAATCCCCTTAGCTTGGGGGCCTTGTGCTTGGAATGGCGTGCCATTCGGATAGTTTGAAGTGAATGCCAGTCCAAGTGTATACCGCCCGATCGACGCTCTTTGGAGCGAACGCCGGAGACGAATCATCGGACTTGGCGGTGATTCTCAGGGTGCCGGCCTTAGCTTCGTAGGCGCACCCAGCATTCTCGCCTTTGGGAATGAACCTAAATTCCTGCTTGAGAAGCAGCTGACCCCTTTCGAGAGCAAGTAGCTGGATGAAGCCTGTTTGAGAACTGCTTGCACCGATGGCTGTTTCTATGAAATAGATGAGCGCGAACTCGGAATGACTTCCATCTGCCTGGATGAGCCACTTACCAAAGAGCTCATACCTAAGGCCACCCTGCCCAGGCGCGAAGTGATCGTAGACACCCTTGTGTAAACGAAATGTCTTTGAATCAACGCAGAGGTTTAGTTCATCAAAATTCAACGACCCAAGAGAATGAACCCGATTCTGGCATGGAGATCCAACTTGGCTTTCGTGGATAGCGGGGACCGCCTGTGTAAGGCCGTTGGAAGCGGCCACCAGGATGATTCCAAGTTTCGCTATCCACGACATTGAGACTCCATGAGCGAGCGCCCTAACGGAAGAAGTTAACGGGACCAGGCGCTTGCGCCTGGGTCCGGGTTGAACGGCGGGTTAGGCCCGTACGCTGTCATGCAGTAGGGGCAAATCTTGGCATGTGCTTTCACCTTCTCGGAGCACTGGGGGCAGACCTTCAGGGCAGGAAGAGACCTGAGGATGGCAAATACGATCCATCCACCAACGGGGTGGAAGGCAAACCACATCCAGTGAGGTGACCGATTCTTTGCCCTTGCCGTCCTGATTCCGAGGGTGATGGGCAGAACCCACAATCCGCCAACGAGGGCGAACACTAGGAGAAGGGTGAGAGGTACGGCGACAGAATCGGACATTTGATCGAGGGCCTAACGGATGAAGCTAACCGGCCCAACCTGCGACCGACTGCTGAACGAAGTTGAGAAGGACGGAACACAAGAGAGGAAACCAGGCCGTGCAGGTTGGGTCCGAGTTGAGCGAGGGGTTAGGCGCTTGGTTGGGACCATTTTTCAATCTCAGGTAATTCTGCGATAAATCCAGCCAACTCGTCATCGTTTGGGTTGGAGCCCTCTTCTTGAATTGATGGAACAGAAGAAAGAATCCATTCCACCTTTTCGTTGTGCTCGTTCTCATAAACCACATTCGGTTCGGCGAATAGACTTGCTTCAACGGCCTCAATGGTTTCGCCCGTCACCCGTCTAGCGACAAAATCGAGAGATGGCGATGGTTTCCCCGCAACCTCACATCGGTAGACCTCAATGGCGATCCAGGTGGGCATTAGTAGCGCCTAACGAATAAGGCTAACCGGCCCCGCCTGCGCCGAGACGATGAGCGGAGCCGAGATAGCGAAATGATGAGAGAGAGCGGAGGACATGGCAGGCGGGGTCTGAGTTGAGCCGAGGGTTAGGCCGAAGACGAAGAGAGGTGGAGTAATTGCTTTAGGGTATCAATGACCTCAGAAACCGATTCAGCCTTAAGCCGAGAATTGTTTTCGAGGGTTTCGATCAAGAATGGGCACATACCGTTCGGAGACTCTATCTGAACCTCGAATGGGCTGTCTGGTTGAGAGAAGAACCATATTCCATCGTCATCGGCAACTGGATGTGCCACTGGTAACTGCCCGATGGTAACTATCGGGCAGATGGCCTGGACTTGGCGAGTGATCTGATCAATGTCGCGCATGAGGCCTAACGAACGATGCTAACCGGCCCAACCGTGGACCGGAGGCATGGGTGATGGGGGAAGGTGGTCACGGTTGGGTCCCGGTTGAGCGGCGGGTTAGGTGGCTGGGACTGGCCCGACATCCATGCCATCGTAGGTGAGTAATCCGAATTTTTGGGCAAATGCTTCGAGAAGCACATTCCGATCAAACAGGGTTACAGGTGTATGTGCTTCCATGCGCTCCACATGTAGCCAATAGCTATCCTCGCCATCGCATGGGTAGATCTCAACGAATCTGTAACCAAGGTCTTCGAGTGCATAGGCTGCCTGATTCAGTTTCTCTTCATCACGGTCGGTGAAAAAGTAGCCCCAAAGCAACACCCCATCGGCATTCAAGGCCGGGTTGGAACGCATGTCGGCAAACATGTCTTCCAGTTGGGAGATCGGAATCATCAGGAAGCCACCTAACGAATGAAGCTATGCGGCCCAACCTGCAGCCGAAAAGCTAAACGAAGTTATGAAAGACGAATGACAAGAGAGGAAACCAGGCCGTGCAGGTTGGGTCCGAGTTGAGCGAGGGGTTAGGCGCTTGGTTGGGACCATTTTTCAATCTCAGGTAATTCTGCGATAAATCCAGCCAACTCGTCATCGTTTGGGTTGGAGCCCTCTTCTTGAATTGATGGAACAGAAGAAAGAATCCATTCCACCTTTTCGTTGTGCTCGTTCTCATAAACCACATTCGGTTCGGCGAATAGACTTGCTTCAACGGCCTCAATGGTTTCGCCCGTCACCCGTCTAGCGACAAAATCGAGAGATGGCGATGGTTTCCCCGCAACCTCACATCGGTAGACCTCAATGGCGATCCAGGTGGGCATTAGTAGCGCCTAACGGAGGAAGCTAACCGGCCCAACCGTGGGCCTGGAGCAGGTGTGATGGGAGAAGGTTGTCACGGTTGGGTCCGGGTTGAGCGGAGGGTTAGGCCGATGATGGTTTTACTTCTGAGGAGCGTAGCTCATTGATTGTACGCGCCAGGAATGAGGCACATTCCTTATCGAGGTAATCAATTTGAATGACCACTGAATCTTTGAGGGTAATTTTGATTTCTGATGACACAAGGCCATCTTCTACATCGACCTTCTGGACATCGGAGTATCTGGCAGGTTGCATTCTGCTGCGGTGTACTCGAAGAATCCGTTCTGATGTGAGGAGCAAACTCGATTGAAGGTATTCC
>JBAXHE010000128.1:0-6784 GCA_037139055.1 Betaproteobacteria bacterium
TTGAATCGGTAGATAAAATCGTCCGTGGTTTCGCAATGATGATCGAGAGGCACGTGACACCGTTTCATGACCTCGAGAACGAAGTCCTCTGTGCTGCCGTAAGCCTCCATGATATTGTCGTTCATGCGGGCTCTCCTTCGGAAAATCTATGCTCAAAACCAGACGCGTCGACGACCGTTTTCTTTGACGCCAACACTTCAATAAAATCCTGCATGTCGTAGCCGTCATCAGATGCCATGATGGTCGTAACGAACTCGTCATCTTTCGAATCACGGTCCCGCCCCAACAACACGTTTACAGCCGCCGAGAAGTTCGCAGCTCGGACAGCATAGGTGCTGTAATCACGCGAACAGCGGGCGAACCAGACGGCGACTCCGTTCGAAGGTGCGGGATAGTGAAGCGTTGGGTATTCGGCAAAATCCTCGAAAGGCAAGCCGCTTTCAAAAAACGATTTTGTGCTGTTCTGCGGCTTGTCCGCATTTCCGTAGTGAAAGATATTGGAACGATGAACATCGGCAGGCAGGAGGGGCTTGACGCGCACATCGTCGAAGTCGCTGCTAAAGATTTCATCTGTTTCAAAGAGTTCGTCAATAATTTCTTCGGCGTCCTCGGCATAGTCAGCGACGACCTCTACGACGCCTTCCTCGTAGCATACTTCCTGGACGTCAATGGTGAAGCTCGGCAGGGTTTGGGTGGTTTTCATGATATTTCTCCTAGTTGTTTGTGAGATTTCAGTTTGCTGTTGAAATTGCTTGGGTTACAGGGAACGGACATAACGACGCAATGCGCACCATCGTCCATTCGCGGTGACCGATGGAACTATTTCGGCGCCGGCAAAGCTCCGGGAAAATGCCGGGAGAGAATCAGGTTGAGCTCCTCGACAAGGTCCGGACACTTGAAACTGCAATGCAAGTTTCCGTTTTTGAAGCCTTCCACCTTGACGTAGTCGTCCTCAAAGTGTCGCAGCTTATTTCTGTAAGCCATCGTCGCTAAAACTCCGTTACGGCAATCGGGTTGCGGCTTTCCATCGCAAACGTGAAGCACCCGCCTGAGATCATCCACATGTCTGTAATGGCTGGTGTCGAAGCCATAGCGACATCCGGCGACGATGATCTTCTTGCCGAACTTGACGGGATTGTTGGTCTTGTGATCCCACGAACATGCCCTGAACGCTTCAATGACACCTTCCTCGAACATGATTGTTCGCCTCGCATGAAGCTCGCCGAACGTCGTCTGAATGTTTTCCATCGTGAATTCCGGAATATCCAGTTCCTTGCGCTGCTTTTCCCATTTGTCCTTCGCCTTGGTACTCATCAGAGAAGCGATTCCACTGTTCGCCATCAGGTAATCCCATGCCTCGCAGTCAAATCCCTTGATTTGCCGATTAAAAACCCCGGCGTCAATCCCGGAGTCATACCCGGCGAGCCTACAGAACTTTGTCTGGCGTTTTTCACTTCCGACATAATCGTAATATCCAACCGGGCTCTCCTTATAGAGCTGCTCGGCTCTTGCAACCGCGTCGCGAGCGGCTTCGATTTCCTTCGCAATGGCGTTGCGTCGTGCGACAAGAGTGGTGATATCCGTGCTAACAATCATTTCCATGTTTATTTTCCTTTCAGCATGTTGGTCATATTCAGCAAACCGCATCGTTGGGAGCCATCCTTACGGGGAACTCACGATGCGGTCCGCATTCCTTTGGGGTTAGAGCGCCGCTGAGACTCGGGCGGATTTTCCGGCGGGGTTCTGCTTCGCCGAAAGCGCCACACGTCGCGCCATCGACTGCATCCAGTCGATGAGGTCTTCGCGGTCTTGAAGCATGTCGGAGAGTTCGTCATCCTCGTCATCAGCCCTGCTGCGACATTCCTTCGCCCACTTCATCCAGGTTTTGGCGTGTTCAGGACGAGGAAGCACTCCGGCTTCTCTGATGATTTCCGCCAATCCAACTCGGGCGGGGTCGTAAGACTCATCATCGAATTCCGGAGACACAAAAGCGTCGAGTAGACGATCAAGGGCAAGCGGGTCTCCCGCCAAAGTGAGTCCGGCATCGCGGGCGAGGTTCCAGTCCGGGATGAACAGGTCGCCATCAGCGAGGTATTCTTCCCTTTCCCCGTTTTCGTAGCCGACACATTTCGTCCACCAGCCTTGGTCGTCGGTCCATTCAAGGTATTTGACCGACATGCCTGCAGCGGATACAGCAAGCAGGACTTCATTGAACGCATCTTCGGTCGGCGTCCGACTTTTCACGTAGAGGTGCACTTCAAGTACAGCCGTATCTCCTGAACCACACCACCGGACATCGAATTCGCAATCGCTTTCACTCTGCTCGTAACATCCGCTCCGTTCGAATTCCTCGATGTCGAAGCAGAACCCGGAAGCCTTCGCCAAGTTGGCTGCAACCTGAAGCATCATTTTCTTGTCGCCGCTGAGGGCGACGCGGTAATCCATCATTGTTCCCATGTTCCTTCTCCTTGTTGTAAAAAAAATTGTTGAAACTGTTCAAGCCGCCTTCGGCATCATCAAAGCCCAGTCGAGAGCGGAGGCGAGGTTTTGGGCGATTTCCGCCACGAGCGGAGCCGCGACCGCGTTGCCGAGTTGCCGGTAAGCCGCCACGGGGTTTTCCGGAAGGACAAAGGTGTCCTGCAATCCCTGCAGGCGGGCGCATTCGCGTGGTGCGAGCCGCCGAACCTTGCCATTGACGAAATACAGCCCCGTCCTTGCCCCGACCCCGCCGCCTTCGGCGGACAGCGTGATGCCCTGACCAAGGGGGTGATAGATGCGGTAGCCCTGCCCACCTTTGCCAAGCGACCCAACGCAAACCGTGCGGTCGACGGGACTCTTCGGGAAGGTGTGCTCTGGACGAAGGACGATGTCATCGCGCCGGATAACCAGATGAGAGGTCTCCGAATCGGGCAGAAGAATGTCAGCGACGCATCCTTGGTCCCAATGCGGTTCGGGGAATTCGAAGACGGCGGGGATATCCTTCCGGATGGCGACGATGAAAATTCGCTCGCGCGCCTGGGGAACACCGAAATGGCACGCGTTGAGCACGCGATACACGACTTTGTAGCCGAGGCGTTTCAGACGGTTGATCATGATTTTCAACGTCCGCCCGCCATCGTGCGAGACGAGGTTCTTGACGTTTTCGAGCACGATGGCCTTCGGATGGGTTGCCTCGGCGATTCTCATCAGGTCGAAGAACAGTTGCCCGCTCGGATCGCCAAAGCCAAGGCGATTGCCCGAGATGCTGAAAGCCGGACAAGGGAAGCCGCCAAAAAGCACGACGGGCTTTGGAACGTCCGCGCCGATGACATTCCTGATATCAGCCCCCTCGGGTTCCATTCCGAAATTGTTCCGATATGTGTTTCGAGCATCGGGGTCGATTTCGACCGAATAGACCGTCTCGAAACGTCCCGTGCTTTCGAACCCGTGGCGCATGGCACCCATGCCGCAGAAGGCATCAACGGTGGTGTACTTGTTTCTGCCTTGGAGGATGTGCGAAATGTTCATTTGTCTTCCTCCTTTCGCTCAGGCAGCCATCAGCAGGGAGGAGGCGTTAGCCAAAGCCATGGCGAGGTTTGTCGCGATTGCCTGGACGACGGGAACCGGCACCGAATTGCCGAACTGCTTGTAAGCTTGGGTGTCGCTAACCGGAATCACGAAAGAGTCCGGAAAGCCTTGCAGGCGGGCGAACTCGCGGGGCGTCAGGCGACGGAGACCGTTTTCGCCGACGCGGACGAGATTGCGTTCCCGTCCGGAGCCGCCGACGGTGATGGTGTTCGCGGCACCGTCGAGGTCGGGAATTGCCATGCCGAAGCCGTTCCCCTTGAAGGCATTGCGAGCGGTCCGTGCTTCGAGACCCCGGCGGTATTTGGCGGAAAGCAGGTATTTCGGGGCGACTTTCGGTTCAAGGATGTCACCGAACCGGGCGGTCTTGCTGTTGCCTTTCGGAAACTCGAAGGTGGTAAAGATGTCCTTGCGGATACCGACGACGAAGACACGGCGGCGCTTTTGGGGAAGCCCGAACTCGCGGGCATCCAGAACTTTCCATTGGACGTTGTAGCCAGTGCGGTCGAACAGGTCGAGCATTGTCTCGAACGTCCGTCCGCCGTCATGTGACGGCAGTGCCTCGACGTTTTCCATAAGGAACGCTTTCGGCGCCACTGCACGGACAACACGGAGGAACTCGTAGAACAGGGTTCCCCGCACATCGTCGAAGCCCAGCCTTCTCCCGATCTGCGAAAATGCCTGGCAGGGCGTTCCACCGACGACGACGTCGGCGGCAGCTTCGGTGAACATTTTTGCGATAATCTTTCGGATGTCTCCCGCCGGTTCGTCTCCGAAATTTGCCTTATAGGTCTCTCTGGCATGCCTGTCGATTTCCGACGACAATACAGTTTTGAAGTTGCCGGTGTTCTCGAACGCAGCTCGGATGCCTCCGATGCCTGCAAAAAGGTCGATTAGTTTATACGTGCAGCTTTGAACGGTTGCGTGGTGTTTGTGGTTCATGTCGTCTCCTGTTTATTGATCTCGACAAGAAGCTTATTGATTGAAACGACTTCTCTGGGGGCGTCTAAATTTGAAAGCGCGCCCTTTCATTGGCACAAAATTTGCGAGGATTTAATAATGCCGTCCCCGAAAAATCATCTGCCCATCGAGGAAATGCAGGCTATCGCGTGGTGTGCTGAGGTCATGCGTGTTTCAGGACGCACCGCGAAGGAACTCGAAGGTCAAGGCTTCGATCCATCCGGAAAAATTGCGCTTGAGTTCTCCCTCTATTCGCGAGGTAGACGCCTGCCCAGTGATAACACCCTGGATCTTTTAGAAGAGAAATATCCCGCAACCAAAGCGATCTTTCAGATCGGACCCGATACAAGAACGTTGTGGGGACTGCTCTCCGACGAATGCGACGAGGAGCTTTGCCAGGAAGTCTTCGACGATTGGCTATTCACGGGATTCAATCAACGCGATGTCGCGAGCGTCCCGAAGGCGGAACTGGACTCGATAATTTCTCAACACAAATCATCGTCGTTTCAGGACAAGACGGATCTCGCATGGAAGAAGATGGTGGGACCCAACGAAGTTGACTTCGATCTCTTCGATGCCGGAAAAGAACCGCACTGCATGTCGGAACCCTCTTCCGACCGTGATGCGTTTCTGAATGAACTTGAAGCCTCTGGAATTCAGATTGAGAAGCCGCTGAACATCGAAGCATTACTCAAATCGCCCTTGCTCAACGAAAAGCAAAAGGACGAACTCAAGCAATTGTCGGATTATTTTCACGCCATGGCGCCCAAACTGGATGACGTCATCGGCATCATCGCTCTCCGTCGACTGGCAGAAAGCCGGCGCGAATGCCAGTCCGAAGCTCGATATCTGTTCCTGGGAATCCTTCCTTTCATCAACGGGATTTTTTTCGAGTGGAACATCGGGAGCCATCTGCGCACGTTCCTTTCATCGTGGAGCGACGTTCCGACCTCGCCTTCTGTCATTGCCTCCGCCAATCAGATAACGGCTGGAATCGTGAAGGCTCTCCGGGCTGAAAGTGGCGTCAAGCATTCTGCGAAAGAAACAAAGGTCATCACGACAATGTTGAACCGTTTCAAGAGATAGGAACACACCAGCCGCTTGCCCCCTCACGTCGCCAAGTCCTCTCCAAAAAAACCGTTATTTCCGACGGACGGCATTGATTCGCCCGGCGTTCGCGGCAACCGTGGATGCGAAGGGAATCATTCGATTCGTCGTGACGAGGGGGCAGGATGCGGGTATTGCAAAGACTTCTGCTGGTGGGGTGGCTGCTGGCACTGATGATCAGCGTTTCAGGCGTCGCCGTTGCTGCCACCCCATTCGACCTCCCTTCCAGCGACCAGTCGGTCACGAAAATGGTCGCTCCGTTCGCGGGCGACAACGCTTCCAGGCAAATCGCCACGCTGTTCGGTGGTCTGAACGCCGCCATTCTGTTTCTCGGCAGTCTCGTCGCCTGTTACGGCATCCTTTCCAGTATCGCGCAGACCGCGCACGACGGGGAGATGCTCGGACGACGCTTCTCGTCGCTCTGGGTGCCCATCCGTGTCGCCATCGGACTCGCCGCCATCATGCCGCATGGCAACGGACTTTGCGGCGCGCAGATGGTAGTCAATCACGTCGCGCAAATGGGCATCAGCGCCGGGGCGAACATCTGGAGCCAATACGTCGCGAACGCCTCGCCCGACGACGGGGATGATTACGTTATCCCCGACATCTCCGGCATGCGGAATCTCGCGCTCGGCATCTACATGAGCAACGTCTGCAAAATCGGCTACGAACGTTACGCTGCCACGGATACGACGGGCGAAACGGGTATCGAAAAGGAGATGAAGCTCACCGAGATTCTCCCCGGACAGTATGCCTATGGAACCCTGGAGTCGCCGACTGAATGCGGCGGGTTTGTCATTCCCGACTATTCGACCGGCGAATCGCGAATCGGCACGGCGCACCAGCAGGCGTTGAATATACTCATTCTGCGCATGGCGATGCTCGCGGCACAGACGGAGGATGTGGCAAATCGGGTTGACAAGGCGGCGACGGACTTGGCCATCACGTCGGCGGTTGATGAATACAAGAAAACGATATCCGAAGCGGCGCACCTCGCTTACCGAAACGAAAGCGGGCAACGTCGGCAGATTGCCATGTCCGCCTCTTCGGACGGCTGGATGATGGCTGGAGCCTATTTCGCGTCCGCCGGCAGGAGTGTGGCGACAGTCAATTCTGCTGCCAGTAACCTTCCAAAATCGGTTCCTCCCGCGCA
>JBAXHE010000129.1:0-6742 GCA_037139055.1 Betaproteobacteria bacterium
TCGACTTCGACTTGCCGTGCTACAGCACTGTCTTCGGCTCGTCTTCGTGTCTCGATTTCAATGCAAACAGGAATATAGCAGTTGCATTGCCCGGCGCAATGCGCGCCGAAAAGAATCCAAACTCCAGAAATGCGAAAAGCCGCCTATCTTCAGACAGGCGGCTATTCAGCGATCTGCGATCCGGTTTAAAACAGCTTTGGCGGCAGAGTCTGGCTGCGCATGCGCTTGTGATGGCGCTTGACTGCAGCAGCGAGCTTGCGCTTGCGTTCGGCAGTTGGCTTCTCGTAGAACTCGCGCGCACGCAGCTCCGTCAGCAGACCGGTTTTTTCAACGGTGCGCTTGAAGCGACGAATCGCTACTTCAAACGGCTCATTTTCCTTCAGGCGAATGGCGGGCATTAACTCTATCCTAATTTCAAAAATCGTCAGATTACAGCTGAGCCGATCATTATAAACAAAACTTGGCCAATATTCCAAGCTCTTTGTGATCTCTTTTAATCGAGGCCTAAGCAGCTGGGGTAAAATGCCGCCCATGCTGATTCTTGGAATTGAGTCTTCCTGTGACGAAACAGGCGTTGCACTATACCGTACCGGAGGCGCTGGGGCGTTGTTATGTCACGCTCTGCATTCGCAGATTGTGATGCATCAGGCGTATGGCGGTGTGGTTCCCGAACTCGCTTCGCGTGACCATATCCGTCGAACCGTTCCTCTCCTGCGCAAAGTTCTTGCTGACAGTGGGTGCGCGCTGGACGACGTCGATGCCGTTGCCTATACGCAGGGGCCGGGTCTGGCGGGAGCCTTGCTGGTCGGTGCGGCTTTTGCCGAAGGCCTGGCGGCGTCGCTGGGGATTCCGGTGGTGCCGGTTCATCACCTTGAGGGGCATCTGCTCTCGCCGCTGCTCTCGAGCAATCCGCCGTGCTTTCCCTTCATTGCCTTGCTGGTGTCCGGCGGGCATAGTCAGCTCATGCGCGTCGAGGAGGTAGGCAAGTACCAACTGCTCGGTGAAACGCTGGATGATGCGGCCGGTGAGGCCTTCGATAAAACCGCCAAACTTCTTGGTCTGCCTTATCCTGGGGGTTCAGCGCTGTCCGATCTGGCCGAGCGTGGCCGGCCCGACGTGGTCAAGCTGCCGCGGCCAATGCTGCACTCGGGCGATCTGAGCTTCAGTTTCAGCGGCCTGAAAACTGCCGTATTGACCAAAGTGCGTGAAATCGGCACGCCCGACGAGCAGCAGCGCGCTGATATTGCGCGGGGCTTTCAGGAGGCGATGGTCGAGGTGCTGGTCAAGAAGTCGATGCGCGCTGTCAAAGACAGCGGACTGAAGCAATTGGTCGTCGCCGGTGGCGTCGGCGCCAATCGCGAACTGCGCCGGCAGCTCGATGAGCAGGCAGCAAGGAAGGGGATATCGGTTTTTTACCCTGAATTTGAATTTTGTACCGACAACGGCGCCATGATCGCCCTGGCCGGCGCCTTGCGTTTCAAGGCCGGTCTGTCGATCAAGCCGGCCGGCGCCTTCGCCGTTCGCCCGCGCTGGCCGCTGACTGAGATAGTGTCAGAAAACAACAATTAACCACGAAGAGCACGAAGAAATACATAAATCGTTTTATTGCATTGCTTCTCTTCGTGCTCTTCGTGTCCTTCGTGGTTAGCTATTTTTCACGCTTTTTTCTTGGCGCCGATTTTGGGCTCCGTGCCCGCCATCAGGCGTTGCAGGTTTTGCCAGTGCTTGACGATCAGGGCCATGGCGATGACCGCTACCGGCAGGACCAGGGTGCTGCCGCCCCAGAAGAAAAAAGCGTAGAGCGGCGCGGAAGCGGCGGCAATCAAAGCGGCCAGTGAAGAGTAGCGAAGCGTAAATGCCACCAGCAGCCAGGTGCCCAGCGTCGCCACGCCGAGCAGAGGGCTGAGCGCCAGCAGGACGCCAGCGGCGGTGGCGACGCCTTTGCCGCCCTTGAATTTCAGGAACACCGGGTACAGATGGCCAAAAAAGACAGCCAGCGCGATCAGCCCGATGGCGGCGTTTCCCCAGCCATACTGGGGTGCGAATTCCTGCGCCAGCAAAACCGCCAGCGCACCTTTGGCCGCGTCGCCGAGCAAGGTGAAAATCGCCGCAGCCTTGTTGCCGCTGCGCAATACATTGGTGGCGCCGGGGTTCCCCGATCCGTAACTGCGTGGATCAGCAAGGCCGAACAGTTTGCTGGACAGGATAGCGAAAGGGATGGAGCCGAGAAGGTAAGCGGCGACAATCGCAAGCAGAGTGGTCAGGGCTGGGTGCATGAAAGGTCGTTTCGAATGTTCAGAGAGGCTCTGGGTTAGAATGCGGGGGCTTTAACACGGCAGGATTTTACCTGCACCGCAATTTTACACTGACACTATCATTTGCCGCATGGACATCATTTTCATTGACGATCTTCGAATTCCGACCCTCATTGGCATTTATCCTCGAGAAAAGGCGATGCCCCAGATGGTCGAAATGTCCTTGCAAATTGGCACCTCGTTTGCCGGTGCCGGAGCGAGTGACGACATCGTGGATACCATCAACTATGCCGAGGTGGTCGATCGCCTGCGCGTCGAGCTGCTGGCTCAGCATTTCAATCTACTGGAAAAACTGGCTGAAGACGTGGCCGAGCTGTTGCTTAAGGAATTTGGCGCCCGCTGGGTTCGCGTATCGATTGCCAAGCTGGGCATGATGCCCGGTGTGCGGCGTGTTGGCGTCATTATCGAACGGGGCGAGCGCGGCGCAGGCGTCTGACGCTTTATCACAGTAGTGCTTTAGCTTTTCTGTGTGACCTCGACAATGGTCGGTGCTAGCGCGCGTAACAGGTCGTGCGGATGTACGCCGACGAGAAATCCGCGCCGTCCACCGTTGATATAGATCAGCGGCAGATCGAGAATGCTTTTTTCGAGATAAATCGGCATTTTCTTTTTGGTGCCAAAGGGGCTCGTCCCTCCGACCAGAAATCCGGTATGCCGGTTGGCCACCTCCGGTTTGCACGTCTCGACCTTCTTGCAGCCGATCTGGCGCGCCAGTTCCTTGGTCGAGACCTTGCAGTTGCCGTGCATCAGGACGATCAGCGGCCTGGCTGTTTCATCTTCCATGATCAGCGTTTTGACCACTGCGTGTTCGTCAACATTCAGCTCGCGTGACGAAACACTCGTTCCACCGTGCTCTTCATAGTCGTACAGATGATTGGAATGGGCGATGCCGTGCTGGCGCAGGAATTTTGTCGCCGGAGTCTCGGGAGCGTTTTCTGATCGCATGGTCTCATCACCTCGATTATGTCGTCACTCTCAGCATAGCAGAGCCGGAGCTTGAAAACGAAAGCACTCAACCTCGTGGATGGTGGGCGGCGTGCAAGGTCTTTAGTCGTTCGCGGGCAATGTGCGTGTAGATCTGCGTGGTTGAAATGTCCGAATGACCGAGCAGCATCTGAACAACGCGCAAATCAGCACCGTGGTTGAGCAGATGGGTGGCGAAGGCGTGGCGCAGGACGTGCGGCGAAAGCCGGGCGGCGTCGATGCCGGAGCGCAGGGCGTAGCGCTTGATCAACTGCCAGAAGGCTTGTCGGGTCATCGCCGAACCTCTCGCAGTGACAAAGAGATCGTCGCTCGAGCGTTTGCCGAGCAGCGCAGGTCGGGCTTCGGTCATGTACAGGCGCATCCAGTCAACGGCCTCTTCGCCGAGCGGCACCAGACGTTCCTTGCTGCCCTTGCCAAAAATCCGCACCACGCCCATGTCAAAATTGACCTCGTGGAGTTTGAGTCCGACCAGTTCCGAGACGCGCAGTCCGGTGGCGTAGAGGGTTTCCAGCATGGCCCGATCGCGCTGGCCGAGAACCGTTTCGGTCAACGGGGCGGCGAGCAGGGCGTCGACCTGTTTTTCCGAGAGCACCTTGGGCAGACGTGAGGGTTTGGTCGGCAGGGAAATCTTCAGCGTCGGGTCGGCCTTGATCCGTCCTCGGGTCAGCAAATAGCGGTAGAAACGCCGGAAAGTCGAGATGTAGCGAGCCTGAGAAGATGCGCGCAGCTTTTGCGAGAGCAGCGCGACAAAGCGCATCAGCAGGAGCTCATTCACTTCGCACAGGGGAACTGATTGCTGTTCTTTGAGCCACGCGGAAAGATGCAGCAAGTCGCTGCGATAGCTGGTCAGCGATCCTTTGGCGAGCCCATCCTCGAGCCACAGGGTGTCGCAGAAGGTGTCAATTTCTGCGCGATCCTCAGGATCGGCTTCAGCGGCTTTCATGCGCCAGCAACCAGCGCTTGACGTCGAGCAGAAATCCGCCTCGCTGCCGGGCAAAGCCGCCGAGGCCACCGCCGGTGGCGATGACCCGATGGCAGGGGACGATCAGCGGGAACGGATTGGCGCCGCAGGCCTGGCCGACAGCGCGCGGCGCATTGTGCAGGGCTTTGGCCACTTCACCATAGGTTCGCGTCTGATGCTTGGGGATGCTCGTGATCTGCTCCCAGACGCGGCGCTGGAAGGGGGTTCCAGACGGGCGCAAGGGAAGGCTGAAATCAAAGCTGGCATCGGCCAGATAAGCGATTAGCTGGCGAACGGCCTCAGCAGCCAAAGCGGTTTCAGGTGGAAGTTCGGGGCGTGGTTCAAGGTAGTCGAGACCAAGAATCTCATCCTCGTCACAACGAACACCAATGCAGAAGCCTGGGGCGGTAACGACGGCCTGATAGCTGGGGAGGGGCGTGCTGTCCATGGGCCTTAGTCGCGGATTTGACCGGTGCCCAGAACGATCCATTTCTGGCTGGTCAGGCCTTCAAGGCCGACTGGGCCGCGGGCGTGGATCTTGTCGGTTGAAATGCCGATTTCCGCTCCCAGGCCGTATTCAAAGCCGTCGGCAAAACGCGTCGAGGCGTTGACCATGACCGACGCCGAATCGACCTCGCGCAGGAAGCGTAGTGCGGTCGAGTAATTTTCGCTGACGATGCTTTCGGTGTGATGCGAGCTGTACCGGTTGATATGGTCCATCGCCTCGTCGACGCCAGAGACCACCTTGACCGAAATAATCGGCGCCAGAAATTCGCTGGCGTAGTCTTCATCGGTGGCTTTTTTGGCCTCCTTGACCAAGGCACAGGTTTCGCTGCAGCCACGAATCTCGACAGCCTTGGCCGTCAACATGGCGGCAATCGGCGGCAGCAGTTGCGTGGCCACTGAGCGCGCCACCAGCAGCGACTCGGCGGTATTGCAGGTGCCGTAGCGTTGCGTCTTCGAGTTTTCAACAATCCTTAACGCTTTTTCGGGATCGGCGTCATCGTCCAGGTAGACGTGACAGTTGCCGTCAAGATGCTGGATCATCGGCACCCGTGACTCAGCCAGTAGGCGCGAGATCAGCCCCTTGCCTCCGCGCGGAACGATGACGTCGACGAATTCGCGCATGGTGATCAAGTGCCCGACGGCCGCGCGGTCGGTGGTGTCGATGACTTGCACGACGTCGGCAGGCAAGCCGGCTGCGGCGAGTCCTTCGTGCACCAGGGCGGCAATGGCGCGATTGCTGTTGATCGCTTCGGAGCCGCCGCGCAGAATGGCGGCATTGCCCGACTTCAGGCATAGCGCAGCGGCGTCGGCGGTCACATTCGGGCGGGCTTCATAAATGATGCCGATGACGCCGAGCGGAACGCGCATCTTGCCGACCTGAATGCCGCTCGGGCGAAATTTCAGGTCGCTGATTTCGCCGACCGGATCGGGCAGTGCGGCAATCTGTTCCAGGCCTTCGGCCATGTTGGCAATGCTTTTCTCGGACAGCGTCAGGCGATCCAGCAGGGCCGGTTCAAGTCCGGCCGTCTGGGCTAACTGAAGGTCGATCTTGTTTGCGGCCAAAAGTGCGGTAGAATTGCGCCGGATTGAGGCAGCGATGGAGCACAAGGCGTCGTTCTTGGCTTGACTGTTGGCGCGGGCGATGGCGCGCGAAGCGGCACGAGCTTTCTTGCCGACGGTCTGCATGTACTGCTCGATGTTCATGTTTTACCTGCGTGTTTGGGTGCCAGTCACGATTATAGCGATCCGCCCTAAAACTTCATTGAACCATTGGTAAAAATTTAACTCACATGATCACCGAATCTATTACATCATCGAATATGGGCAAAAAACTGATTGTTCCCGCCGAAGTCAAGATTTGTGCCACCTGTAGCTACTGGGACGGTGAGCGCAAGGTTGATTCTGAACTCCGCATCGTCGTGGTGGATGAGTGTTGCCATGGGAAATGTCTGGTCCAGAACGAATGCCGTCAGGGCATGACCGATGAGTTCGAATTTTTCCCGGATTGTCTCTGGGAACATCTGGCTCCCGATGAGCCGGAAGACGGCGAAAAGAAGAACTGAAAAGAGTTCCTTCAGGCGGAACACAGCCCCAGGCCGAGACGTAAAAACTCGTTCCAGATATCTCCTGATCCAATCCCCTTGATCATCCGGTCGATCTGCGCCGCGTGCAGCAGTGCCGCATCGGCTGACGCATCATTGACCCGTTGCACCGCACGTTTAAAGAATTGCTGACGCGCGCCCCAGATGCGCGCGTCCTTGAGCAGCGCATCGAGGTTTTTTCTTTCCCGAAGGCCCGCCTTGACCTGCGCCAGTGCACGGACCTCTTCGGTCATTGCCCAGAGGACCAGCGGTGGAGGTTCGCCCTCATGCTGAAGGCCATCCAGCGTGCGCGTCAGGCGCGCCACGTCGCCGCTTAGCAGCGCTTCGCGCAGACCATCGAGGTCATAGCGGGCGACGTTGAGCACCGCTTCCTG
>JBAXHE010000130.1:0-6737 GCA_037139055.1 Betaproteobacteria bacterium
GTTGCACCGCAGCAACTGCCTGTTGGGGTACTCACGGCGTTGATCGGCGTCCCGGTGTTCCTTTATCTGCTGACCCGCGATCCAAAGAGGAAGCGCTGAAATGACTGCTGTCACACCGCTTCTTGAAACCCGCAAGCTGACCGTCAGTATTGGCGACAAGGTTTTCTGCCGTGATCTCGATCTGACACTGCAAGCCGGAGAACGCCTGGCCATACTTGGTCGCAATGGCGCAGGAAAATCAACTTTACTGTCGGTTCTGGCCGGTTTGCGCACCCCGCAAGCCGGTGAAGTATTAATCAACGGCGCGACTTACGCCGATCTCGGCGCGCGTCAAAGCGCACTGATTCGCGGCTGGTTGCCGCAGGCCAGAGGCGACGCCTTCGCCTCGACGGTTCTGGAAACCGCGCTGGTCGGGCGTCACCCACACCTAGATCGCTGGGACTGGGAATCAGAAAAAGACCTTTACATCGTTCGCCAGGCACTGGCCGCCGTCGATTTGTCAGCATTTGAAAAACGCGACATCCAGACACTCTCCGGCGGCGAACGCCAACGCTTGGCAATTGCCACCCTGCTGGCTCAGGCGCCGCGTGTTTTTCTGCTTGATGAGCCTATTGCTCACCTTGACCTGAAACATCAGATCGCCATGCTCGAACTGTTTGCCAACGCCGCAATACAGTGCAATGCAGCATTGGCCATGGTGCTCCATGAACCGGCTCTGGCCTGGCGCTACTGCAACCGGGCCTTGCTGATTCATGGCGGTGGCTACACCGAAAGCGGCCCGGTCGAGGAAATGCTCACCGCCGAACGACTTTCCGAACTCTATCAATACCCGCTGGAAGCCATTGAGCACGACGGTCGGGTTAGTTTTGTGCCGAAGTAATCTAACCACGAAGGGCACAAAGAACACGAAGAGAAGCAATGAAAGTGCTCATTAAGTTACAAGCACCTACCGTTTAAAGCATTCTATCTTCAAGTTTATTGTTCTTCTTCGTGTTCTTTGTGCCCTTCGTGGTTAAAACGTTTTTAGGACTACCAACTCATGACCGAACAAGACAAAGCAGATCGCCACGCCAAGCGCATGGTGCGGAAAAAAGCAGTTGTTGATGAGAGCATTTCCAAGGCTCAGGAAGAGCGCGGCGTGCTGGTCATTAACACTGGCAACGGCAAAGGCAAATCTTCTGCGGCCTTTGGTGTCGTTGCCCGGGCGCTGGGCCACGGTATGAAAGTAGCGGTCATCCAGTTCGTCAAAGGGCGCTCCGATACCGGCGAAGAAGCGTTCTTCCAGCGCGCCATGCAATCGATGCCGGGAAACCTGTTCTGGCATGTCACTGGGGAAGGCTTCACCTGGGAAATCCAGAATCTGGATCGCGATATCGCTACCGCTCAAGCGGCCTGGACGCTGGCTTGCCGTTACCTCAGCGATCCGGAAATCGGGCTTGTGGTGCTTGATGAAATGACTTACGCCTTCAAATACGGCTGGCTGGAATTACCCACCGTGCTGGAAGGTCTGGCGGCCCGCCCGAAGATGCAACACGTGATCATTACCGGCCGTGCTGCCCCGGAAGGGCTGGTCAACGCCGCCGATACTGTCACCGACATGACCATGGTCAAACATGCTTTCAAGGCGGGGGTCAAAGCCATGCCCGGACTGGAGTGGTAAATATGCTTTCCTGCCCCGCTTTTCTGATCGCCGCCCCGGCCTCCGGTCAGGGCAAAACCACCGTGGTCGCGGCAATAGCCCGATTGCATACCCGTCTTGGGCGCAAGGTACGCGTTTTCAAATGCGGGCCGGACTTTCTCGACCCTCAGATTCACGCCATTGCCAGCGGTGAACCGTGCCAGAACGTCGACTTGTGGATGTGTGGAGAGGCAGATATTACTTGGCGTCTGGCCGAGGCTGCACGCACCGCAGACCTGATCCTGATCGAAGGTGTCATGGGCTTGTTCGATGGCTCGCCTTCTGCCGCCGAACTCGCCAGCAAACTCGGCATCCCGATTCTGGTGGTAATTGACGGCTCATCAATGGCCAACAGCTTTGGCGCTATCGCTTACGGTCTCAAGCATTACCGCCCCGGCACCCCGCTCAACGCCACTTTCGGCAACCGGGTCGGCAGCGCCTATCACGCAGAGTTGCTGGAAAAAAGTCTGCCGCCGGACATTGCCTGGTATGGTCACTTGCCCCGCGACATCGATGCCGAAATGCCAGAACGCCATCTCGGCTTGTTACCGGCGGCTGAAATTGAAGATCTGTCGCAACGCATCGACCGCATGGCCGACCTGCTGTCGACCACTGCGGCAGCAAAACTACCAGCCACCGTGGAGTTTACCGAGGCGCAACGACCCGAATTGCCACGCTTGCTCGACGGCAAAACGATTGCCATCGCCCGCGACGCGGCATTCTGTTTTATCTACCCGGCCAATATCGAATGTCTGGAGATGCTGGGCGCCAAGCTGGAGTACTTTTCACCGCTCAGCGATAGCACTCTTCCCGACTGTGATGCCGTCTGGCTGCCCGGTGGTTACCCGGAACTGCACGGCACGACCCTGGCGGCCAACAGCTCGTTATGGAATCAACTGACGGCTGCGGTCGAGGCCGGCAAACCGGTGCTTGCCGAATGCGGCGGCATGATGGCGCTGTTTGAAACCCTACGCGATGTTGAAGGAAACGAGTTTCAAATGGCCGGCCTGTTACCGGGATGCGTAGCCATGCAAAAACGTCTGGCCGGCCTCGGTATGCAGGAAGTCGAGTTGCCCGAAGGTACGGTGCGCGGACACGCCTTCCACTACTCAAAAACCGAAACCAGGCTGGTTCCGCTAACTACGTCTACGCGTCCGGACGGGCGTGAAGGCGAAGCCATTTACCGTCACCAGCGCCTGACCTCCAGCTACATGCACCTTTATTTTCCGTCTAATCCGGAAGCCGTTGCCCGCTTGTTTTTGAACTAGGAGCCTCCGCTCATGCCCTGCCAGGACTTCAGCTACAGTGACGCCGAAATTGCCGCACTCTGGCGCACCCTGCGTGAGCGTCGTGACATGCGCCATTTTGTGCCTGCTGCAGCCGCCGCTCCCTTACCCGAGGGGCTACTTGAACGACTGGTGCTGGCGGCACATCTGGCGCCCTCGGTCGGCTTCATGCAGCCCTGGCGTTTTATCCGCATCACTGATCAGACGTTGCGTGAAAAAATGCACGCAATGGTTGAGGAAGAACGGCTGGCAACCGCCAAAGCACTCCCTTCGCGTAACGAAGAATTCCTGGGGGTAAAAATCGAAGGCATTCTGGACTGCAGCGAACTGCTGGTGGTCACCTTGATGCCCGAGCGGGACAAACACATCATCGGACGCCGCGTACTACCGGAAATGGACATTGCCTCAGTCGGCTGCGCCATCCAGAACATGTGGCTGGCGGCTCGCGCTGAAGGTATCGGACTGGGCTGGGTTTCATTTTTTAATCCAGAAACCTTGGCCAAAATGCTGGGCCTGCCGGAAGGTGCACGCCCGTTGGGAATTTTATGCATCGGCCGTGTCCCGGCGTTTTATCCGCGCCCGATGTTTGAGGATGCCGGCTGGGGGAAACGCCTGCAACTCGACCAGGTGCTATTCGAGAACACCTGGCCCGCCAGTGCTGAATCGACACCTACCGCCTACTAAAGGAATAACTTTTTAGCCTGCGTTACAGTCATGCAATTGTCTGCGCCAGTCGTTCAACGCATTGCTGGTAGCCGGATCAAGGGTGCGTGACCAATCAGCCTCATGCCGTTCAATTTCGTGCTCGAGGTCAGCCAGTTGAAACTTCAACTCGTCGATCACGGCCGCCAATTCTGTCGCGATAGCCGCATCTTCTTCGGCCAATTGCAGCGACTCTTCAAGACTATCCGGGTCGAACCCACAGGCCAACACTACGGTCCGCAGGCAGTACATGCGTTCGTTCAGAAACACCACCGGTGCCGTTTTCGCCATCACCTCATCGGCACGTAGTTGCGACCATCCATCGAGCAACTGGGCAAAAGCGGCTAGGCGCTGCCGCGAAACCACACCTTCATATTTCGCGGTACTTTGAGCCTCGGAGATAAACGCCTCGTGGATTAAATCAACCACCTTGCGGTCATACTTGGCGCCGTTTAAACGCAGCAATGTCGACAACCGGCGATGGTCACTGAAGCGCGACATGATCGAAGCGGAAATGTCTGCGGCAGCAAGAATTCGTCCGGCCATACCAATGGCGTCGCCTTTGACCCCTGCTGGATAACCGCTGCCGTCCAGACGTTCCTGGTGCTGCAGAACTGCTTTGGCCACTTCAGGATCAAGCACCTTCAATTCGCGGACGATCAACCATCCGGTAATCGGATGAACGTAAATGAATCGCCTTTCCTCATCGCTCACCCGGTGTCCGGGGTCAAGAATCGCCGGGTCGGTATACAACTCGCCAAGATCGTGGCACAGCGCAGCAATCAGTACGCTATCAAGCGCCGCTGGTTTCAGGCTTAAGCGCAAGGCGAGGTAATGAGAAATGATCGTTACACCCAGGGTATGACGATAAAGTTCGGGACGTTGCTCACGTGCCACCGTCAGACGAAAAAGAATTTCGTGAGGCAGATTCAAACGCGACGTGCCATGGCGCATCGCCCTTGAATCGCCGGATTTTTCCGCCAACTGTTTGAACCAGGAATCCTCGTCAAGCAAACGGCTGATGTCGAGAGACAAAGATTCGGAGCTTACGCCTCCCACGATCACCAGACTCTGTTCCAGGGTGGTGCCGGAAAGCCGGTGGCCAGACAATTTCTCGCGCAAGTGCGGATCGATTTTCATGCCGCTGGCCACTAATTTCATCCCTGAGGACGAAACGATATCCTTGATGGCATGCAACTCATGACTTGCGGTCATGGCCGCGACCGAGTCGACGTAATGCGGCGCATCGTCAACCATCGATTGGGCAATCAACTCGTCGTCCTGAATAGCAGTGCTCGTCATACCTGTTTTTTCCAAGCGGAAGATGGACGAATTTTACTTCTGAAAATAACGTTGCAGATCGTCAGTCAGTATATGCCGCAAACCTTTTAAACCGGCTATTTGCATTCTGAACCTAGAAAGGCGGAAATCCAGACACAACAACAAACTGGATCCCCGCCTTCGCGAGGATAACGGGTTAATCGGCATTTCCCTAAGGCTGCAAAGCCATCGCAGTTGAGTCGCTAGCGGGTTCCCAAGCGGTGCCGGATCTCGCCCATCATATGCTCCAGAGCATTGGCAAGTTGTGTAGCTTGTTCGCCGGCATCCGATAATTTTGCTTGGGCGTCTAACTGCAACTTCGCCGCTTTTTCCATCATGGCATTGGCTTTCAAGTTGCCAGTCATCCCTTTGAGGGTATGGGCCAGTTTTGACATTTCATCAAAATTTCCAGCGGCAGCGGCCGCCCGTAGCTTGCCGGGGATATCCAAATTATTTTCCAGAGCCAAATGGTACAAGCGGTCAAGAAACACCGGCTTACCTCGAAACATGGTTTCCAGCGCAGAAAAATCAACGAGAAAATCTTCGTTTAACTCTGTTGCATGAACAGAGAGTGAAGTCGGTTTCACCACACTGAGCACGTGGGTATGATGAGTTGACAGCCATTTAGCCAAGGCCTTGTACAACTTGTCTGGATCGACCGGCTTTGCAATGTAATCGTTCATGCCCGCATCGAAGCAAAGTTTGCGGTCTTCGTCGAAGGCGTTCGCGGTCATCGCCAAAATCGGCATGTCATTCCAGAAAGACAGTTTTCGTATTTGGCGCGTCGCCTCTACCCCACCCATGACTGGCATCTGCATATCCATCAGCACCAAGTCGTAGGCGTTCGCCCGAACCTTTTCAACAGCCTGGCGTCCATCACCAGCGACATCGACGATCATGCCGACCACCTCTAGCAACTCCTTTGCCACTTCCTGATTGATAGGATTATCCTCAACCAACAGCACATGGGCGCCACGTTGCTCAGGAAGCAATTCGATCGTTTCCCGCGCTGCAACAACAGAAACCTGGCTTTCTTGAAGAATTCTTGCCATTACGTCATTCAGGTCGGAACGCGAAACCGGCTTGCTAAGAACTTCCGCAAACTGACCGGATTTTTCGACCTCTGGCGTGAGATCACTGCCATAAGCGGTCACCAGAACAAGGATCGGCGGGTGCGCCAAGCCCAGTTCTCGAATACGCAGTGCCGTCTCGTTTCCATCCATCTCCGGCATGCGCCAATCAAGCAGAACAGCGCGGTACGGTCTATCCTCCTTGTCAGCCGCTGAGACCATCCCCAGTGCCACCTCCCCGGAGGTCGTCGTGTCGGAGTCGATACCCAAAAACTCAAGCATTACCTGAATCATTTCACAGGCTTCAGGAAGGTCATCGACCACCAGTACCCGCTGCCCCTTGAGAATCGGACGGCGCACTTGGCCAATTGTCGTATCCAGTCCTCGTTTCAACCCGACTTCGCACCAAAAATTACTGCCCTTCTCAGGAATACTATTCACGCCAACTTCGCCGTCCATCAACTTGGAGATTCGGCGGGCAATCGCCAGACCCAATCCGGTTCCACCATAACGCCGGGTTGTTGACCCATCGACCTGTTCGAAGGCTTCGAACAGGTGGCCTTGCCGATCAAGGGGAATGCCAATACCGGTATCGCGAACTTAGAAACGGATCCGCAAGTGATCGCCTTCGGCACTCAGCAAATGAGCGCTTAAATTTACCGAACCCTTATCGGTAAATTT
>JBAXHE010000131.1:0-6678 GCA_037139055.1 Betaproteobacteria bacterium
CATCCATCCGCCCGGATCAACAACGCAGCCTACGAGACCTACCGAAATAGGCTCTTAGTCCTTGCGTCGACGCGCTGGCAGTGGCCGGCGCTGGCGCTGTCCCGGGCGCGGGCCGGTAGTGTCGGCGGGTTTTGGCTTCGGCACCAGCAGGTTCTTTCCGGTAATCTTGGCTGAATCGCGGTGCGCCAGAATCGCCGCGCATACGGTCTTCGCGGTAAGTCGAATGGGGGTGAGATCGCCTGTCGGTTCGTACACCGAGAGCTTGTCGCGGATGCTCTGCATACGTTGTTCGGTGTCGGCTTTTCTCGATGTTCCGGTGATTATTTTCTGCGCCTCGGGAGTCAGCAGGAAACCGCCGTCCTGTTCGCAGGCCAGACCGTTCGACCCGAGACGTGCAAAGGCTTCGACCAGTCGGGTCTCGGAAGGCACGCCCCCCTGGGTCAGCAGGTCGGTGGCCGCGACAATTTCGACGAGTTGCGCCGGGCGGCGCTTGGATGAAAGCGCCAGAGCCAGAAGCAGGAGAACATCAACATCATGGATCAATTGCATTAAATTTCCTTTATGCGGCGATCAAGCCGGTTGCCAGCTTGTTCTTGCCTAGGCAGGGAGTGTAACGGATTGTGCTCTACGCTGCTGGCGATTACTTGCCGGAGAGGGCCTGCGCCTCGGCTACGCAGTCGAGCGAGGAGGGCTTTCCTGCGGCCCGTGCGGCCTCAATTTCCTTATGCGCCAGGGCCAGTTGAGCGTTGAATTCCGGTTTGGTATGCAGGCGACTAACCACTGCGGCGCCGACCACCCGGCCGGCATCGGTGTCGCTTTTCCAGTGGACTCCGCAGACGATGCGGCTGTCGGCGTAAGCAACACCGCGCGCCAGGATCGTCTCTGCTCGCTCTGGAGCAATCTCGCTGAGGATCAGTGCCCACGCCCAGCCGATTGAGGTGTGTCCGGAAGGATAGGATTCTGCCTTGAGTGGGTGTTGTGGCGTGCAGCTGGTGTCGCCATGAGCCAGGTACGGGCGCTGGCGTTTATAGAAATGCTTGGCTGGGTCGGTAGCCCGGCTGGCATCGCCGCGAACCCGGCGCAGGAGGGTGTACAGGTGCGGGGTGGCTTCTTGCGCGATGTCGATGTCGAGCGCGCAGGAAAAGGTTCGGGCGGCGTTGGGGAAGCTCAGGTCGGCGTCTTTGACGGCCATCACCCAGCGTGGCGTATCGCGCAGTTGGCGCGTGGCCTGGTAGGTGGCTTCGTCGGCGGCCAAAGCGGCGCTGCCGGTGGCCGGGGGCAGCGGCAGGAACTTCAGACTGTTAGGGACTTCGTTACGGGCCAGATAGCCGATGATGTAACCGGTCTGTGGGTCGGTCAGCTCTTCCGCCGACGTCGACGGTGCGACGCTGGCACAGCCGGTGAGGGCCAGCAGGGCCAGCGAAGTGAGCACTGAATGAATGCGACGAATTTTCATGGGCGACAAGCGTGGAATCTGACACGGAACCTCAGCCGATTTGGTTTAGCGCATAGTCCAGGTGCTCGACGGTACGCTCGATGTTCTGCAACTTGTCGAGTCCGAACAAACCGATGCGGAAGGTCTTGAAGTCAGCCGGTTCATCGCATTGCAGCGGAACTCCGGCGGCGGTCTGCAGGCCCAGCGCGATGAACTTCTTACCATTCTGGATCTCCGCGTCGGTGGTGTAGCTGACCACCACGCCGGGCGCCTGAAAACCTGCGGCGGCGACGCTCGGGTAACCCTTGCTGACGAGCAGGGCGCGCACCCGGTCGCCGAGTTGCTGCTGTTCGGCGCGAACCTTCTCAAAGCCGTAGGCTTCGGTTTCCAGCATCACTTCGCGCAGGATCGTCAGGGCGTCGGTCGGCAGCGTGGCGTGATAGGCGTGTCCGCCGTTTTCGTAGGTCTCCATGATCTGCAGCCATTTCTTCAGGTCGCAGGCAAAGCTGCTGCTGGTCGTTGCGTCGATGCGCTGGCGCGCCTCTTCGCCGAGCATCACCAGCGCACCGCACGGCGAACCGCTCCAGCCCTTTTGCGGCGCACTGATCAGGATGTCGACACCGGTGGCTTTCATGTCCACCCAGATCGTTCCGGAAGCGATGCAGTCGAGTACAAAGAGACCGCCGACGGCATGCACGGCATCGCTCACGGCACGCAGGTAGGCGTCAGGAAGCATCATGCCGGAAGCCGTTTCGACGTGCGGAGCGAAGACCAGATCCGGTTTCTTCTCCTTGATCGCGGCAACGACCTCTTCGATCGGCGGCGGTGCGAATGCGGCCTGCGCACCGGCTTCGATCTGACGGGCTTTCAGTACGGTGGTCTCGGCGGGGATTTTCCCGGCATCGAAAATCTGCGACCAGCGGAAGCTGAACCAGCCATTGCGGATGACCAGACATTTCTTGTCGCTGGCGAATTGCCGGGCGACGGCTTCCATGCCGAAGGTGCCACTGCCGGGGACGACGATGGCCGAGCGGGCCTGATAGACCTGCTTGAGAATGCGCGAGATGTCCTTCATTACCCCCTGAAAACCGGCCGACATGTGATTGATTGCACGGTCGGTATAGACGACGGAGTATTCAAGCAGATCGGTGCTGTTGGCTTCAGGGTGCGGATGAGTCATTTCGGTCTCCGGGAAAGGGGTATGCAGCAGCTTAACATGCCGTTGTGGTAGAGGGGAGGGGTACGGGGGGCGGATTGATGGCTACAGCGAGTCGCCTTCGAAAATCCCCAGAGTCCGGTTTTTCTTGACGGCATGCCAGGGGAAGCAGCGGCCGTTCATGGCGATGTATACGCCAGGCTCAAGCAACTGGGCGGCCATGATCGCGCTGCCCAGGTTGAACAGGGCGTCGCTGCCGCTGACCGAGTACGGCACCATGGCGCCGGTCAGCACGATGCGCTTGTCGGCGAGCGCCGCCTCGCCAGCGTTGAAGGCCTGCCCGAGAACCGCCGCGGTATCGGTCATGGTGTCGGTGCCGTGGGTGATGACGATCTGCACTTCTTCGGCCTTGCGGCAGGCGTCAAGAACGCGCTGCCGGTTTGCGTCGAGCATGTCCAGACTGTCGACCATCTGGTTGAGTTCAAAACTGATTGGCAGACTGGTCCGTACCTGCTCGACGATGTCCGGGAGGTGCGTGTCTTTGAAGGTCAGCTGGCCGCGGATGGCGTCGTACTGCTTGTCGAAGGTGCCGCCGGTGATGATGATGCGTAAGGTCATGGGGTCGAGTCAGCTTGGGATGGCGAAGGTCGGGATTGTCTCATTATTGGTTGGCGGCAACCAGAAGCGAGGGGAACGTCCGCGTCATTCAATAGTTCAGTTTGATCTGCTCGAGCTGTTCCTTGCTGATCGCCGCGACCTCGCCGCGCTTCTGCCAGCGGTTCAGGTTCCAGGCATTTTCGCCGACCCAGGCCTTGAGCACGGCCAGATTGGCCTGGCGTTCGGCATCGGTCTCGCCGAGGTGCTTGTACATATTGCCGGGTTTCTTCTCGGGAGAGTTCGTTCCGTCGTCAAGGCGGCGCATGAAGGCGCCGGTGTCCGGCCAGACGATCAGCGCGGCAACGTCCATATAGGTGTCGAGGCGTGGGCCGGTCTTGTCCTTCTTGTAACGGGCTTCATCGGTCTTGAATTGAACGTGTGACGGCGAACCGCCATCGTGGCATTCAAAACACTGCGCCTTGATGATCGGGGCAATGTCATTCCGGTAGGTGATGTCGGCGGCCAGAACAGGCAGGGACAAACCGGCAAGTATGCAGAGGCTGATGAACTTCGCTGACATGGAGGCTCCAGAGGGGTGAAAAGGTCTTTGCTTTTCTACAACCGCACAGAAAGCCGATGGTTCTGGCCGATACATCGTGCTGAGCGCGAAAAAAGAAACCTTATTCTGGGCTGATCAGGCTGCTGACGGCCCGCCAGGAGGTGCGCACAAACAGCGTACCGATGAACAGATTGGCGCCGATAAAAATCGGCAGCGCCATGACTTGTGCCGGGCTGACGCCGGACAGTGCCAGCTTGAGGCTGCAGACGGTGGCCGAGGCTATGCCAAAGGTGTAGGCCCAGTAAGCGGGGGAGAAGGGTTGTGCGCCAAGCCAGGCCCCCAGGCGTATGCCCAGTAACAGCTGGAATAGACCATAGCCCCAGAGCATCAGCAGCCAGTGATCGGTCGAGCCAGTGTCGAGTAGAAGCCAGGCCATGGCGCAAACCAGCGGTGGGGCAAACTGGATGCCTAATAGTGGGCGCTGTGCTGCGGGCAGCGCCTGAGGGTGCCACAGGCGCTGGATGATTAGTGATTCCAGTGACAGCCATGAAAAAATTCCGGCGCCGAGGAACAGCCAGCCCCACTCGGCCTGGCCGAGTGCGCCGAGGGCTGCGGCACTGGTGAAGTTTCCCGCGACAGTCGGCAAATAAAGGGTAGGTAGCGTGTTCAGCGTGTCGCGGCCGTGCTGCCAGATCCTGCCGGTGTGCCACAGCGAAAAAGCCAGATGCCAGGCGATGCCTAGTGCAGCAAGCGCCCAGGCCAATGTCAGCGAATAGGGAAGAACCGCGAGCACGATCAGCAGCGTCGACACCCCCAGCAGCGCCGGTGTGCTGCCTTGCACCGGATGCTCGAATTCATTGCGCGTGACAACGGGGTTCTTGATGGCTTGGGCGATATAGCCGAGCAGTAACCCGGCCCAGACCAGCCCGGCCAGGAGCAGCACGCCCTCACCAATCAGCGCGGGGAGGCCCCACAACGATTCGGCTAGGCGCCAGGCCTGGCCGAGGCCGGAGAGGCCAAGAACCATGCCGAAAAGCGAGGCGGGAAGGGGTGAGCGGGCCACGGGATGCTCGGCTTATTTGCTGATTTCTGGGGCCGGGGCGGACAGGCTTTCAATCACCGGATTATTTACCAACCCGACTGCCGCACCGCGCCGCGCCCGCTGGCCAAGATGCTTCTCATCCGAGAGCAGGGTCTTGGGCTTGTTGCGGAACGTCCCCGTGATGCTGACCACCGGGCCGCGCGCGGCAACCAGAGCCTTGAGCGTTTCCTTGCCTTTCAAGCCGATGATCTGCACGCCCTTGCCGCCGGAAAGGCGTTTCATCTGCTCGAGCGGGAAGACCAGCAGGCGGCCGTCTTCCGACAGCGCAGCAAGGTGGTCCATGCCGGCGACGCGGGTCGGCAGCAGGATGGTTGAGCCGTCTTCCAGCGTCAGAAAGGCTTTGCCGGCCTTCTGGCGCGACAGCAGATCGCCGTAGGTACAGATGAATCCGTAGCCCGAGGTCTTGGCCACCAGCAATTCTTCTTCTGCTTTGCCGGTCAGTACATGCGCGATCTTGCCGGAGCCGATCTCGACAAACGAGGGTAGTGGCGCGCCCATGCCGCGCCCGTCGGGCAGCGCGGCAATCGGCACGGTGAAGGCGCGGCCTTCGCTGGAAATGATCACCAGCGAATCGACCGAGCGGCATTCGTGTGATGTGCCGGGGCCGTCGCCGTCCTTGTAGGCCACCGCGGACAGGTCGAGTCCGTGGCCTTGACGGACGCGCGCCCAGCCCTTGTCGGAGACGATCAGCGTAACGGGTTCGTCGGCGACAGCGGCGACTTCCGAGCGTGAAGACATCGCCGCGGGCTGGATCAGCGTGCGCCGATCGTCGCCGTGCTTGGTCGCGTCGGCCTTGATTTCGCGGATCACCAGCTTGCGCAGCAGGGTGTCGCTGTCGAGCAGTTTCTGCAGTTCTTCCTTTTCGCCGCGCAGCTTTTCCAGTTCCTGCTCGATCTTGATGCCTTCGAGGCGGGCCAACTGGCGTAGACGGATTTCGAGGATGTCTTCGGCCTGGCGGTCGGAGAGCAGGAAGCGGGCGATCAGCGCCGGCTTGGGTTCGTCCGAATCGCGGATCAGGTGGATGACTTCGTCGATGTTGAGAAAGACGATGTGCCGGCCTTCGAGGATGTGGATGCGGTCGTTGGCCTTGGCCAGGCGGAATTCGGTGCGCCGGCGCACGGTGGTGACGCGGAACTGGCACCACTCGCCGATCAGGTCGGCCAGCGTTTTCTGGCACGGGCGGCCGTCGATACCGACGGCGACGAGGTTGATCGGCGCGGTGGTTTCAAGGCTGGTGTGCGCCAGCAGCAGGGCGACGAATTCGTCGCGGTCAAGGCGCGAGCTGGTCGGCTCGAAAACCAGGCGGATGTCGTCGTCCTTGCCCGATTCGTCGCGTGCGCGTTCGAGCTGCGAGGCGAACAGCGCTTTCAGCTGGGCCGCCGATTGCTCGATGGCTTTTTTGCCCGGTTTGGGCTGCGGATTCATCAGCGCGCCGATTTCGGTAAGGATCTTGGCGCTCGAAACGCCGGGCGGCAGTTTCTTGATCACCAGTTGCCAGGCGCCGCGCGCCATGTCTTCGAACTCGTAGCAGGCGCGTACGCGCAGGCTGCCGCGGCCGCTGCTGTAGGCGCCGGCGATTTCCGCCGGGGTCGAGATGATCTGGCCGCCGCCGGGATAATCCGGGCCGGGGATGTGCTCCATCAGCTCGGCGACACCGGCTGACGGATTCTGCAGTTTGTGAATTGCCGCGTTGGCGACTTCTCGCAGGTTGTGCGGCGGCATTTCGGTGGCCATGCCGACGGCAATGCCCGACGCGCCGTTGAGCAGCGAGAAGGGCAGGCGGGCGGGCAGGAAAGCCGGTTCGTCAAACGAGCCGTCGTAATTCGGCT
>JBAXHE010000132.1:0-6631 GCA_037139055.1 Betaproteobacteria bacterium
CGGGTTCTCCGCCGCCTTGCGCTTGGCTTCTTCGGCCTTTTTCAGCGCCTCCATGAGCAGGCTCATCGAAGCGTCTCCTGCGGCTGGCCCGGCAGTGCGAAGGGTTGATAGACCTTGTCTGTCTTGAAAAAATCTCTGGCCGGCAAGGTCGAGGCAAAGCTGCTGAAGTCGCCACTAATAGACGCATCCTTGATAACCGTCGGACGGATAAAGATGACCAGCTCGGTTTTTTTCGATGAATTTGAGCGATTGTTAAGCAGTTCACCAAACAACGGTATGCTCCCAAGCCCGGGAACTCGTCCTGTTTTATTGTCGAGTCTGTCTTCCATTAAGCCGCCAAGTACGGCGATATCGCCACTTTCAATACGCATCATCGATTCAATTTCACGTGTGCGAATTTGCGGCACGTAATTCGGAATGCTGGTGGGAATATCGGGGTTAGGATCTTGTTTGAGATCAGATATGCTAGAAATCGATGGCCGAACGTTCAGGGTGACCGTGTCATTGTCACTGATCTGAGCGGTCAGGCTCATGAAGAATCCGACCGAGACCGATTGCGGGGTGGTGGTGATGGCTTTGGTCGGGCCGGTGGTCAGGGTGCCGGCGGCAATGTCCGATTTGACGCTGAAATAGACGAACTCCTCCGAGACTTTAAGTGTGGCAGTCTGGTTGTTGAGTACTGTCAATTTCGGGCTGGACAAGACTTTGAGATTGCCAAATGACTGTAGAAGGTTAACTGTGGAAAGTAGGTTGAGGGGGTTGTTTTTGTTGAAATAAGAAAAAACAAAGGGTGTGACAGAATTAGTTATATTTTTGCCAAGGGTGGGTTGTACGACCGTGAAGCCCGATGTGCCGTCGGAGGGGTTGGTCCCCGTGCCAGGGGTTTTGCCGTCAACCAGGCGGCTCCACTGAATGCCTTGCTGGTAACCATCGGACAACTCAACCTCGACGATGGTCGCTTCAATCAATACTTGGCGGCGGGCGCTACTCATCACCCGATCAAGGAATTCCTGAACTTTTTCATGCTGGCGCGAGGTCGCGCGGACGGTAATCACTCCCGATTCCGGGCTGGATATGACCGAGGCCGCCTCGCGGAAGGTCATGTGTTTGACCACGGTGGCGCCATTGTTCTGAATGGCGGCTGGATTCGGGCTGCTGGCCAGATTGGGGCTGACCCGCGCACCACGCGGGGCAGTGACGGTGGGGGCCGGAGCGCCGGTTCCGGTGGTGCTTTGCGATGCCGACTGCTCCGTGATCGTTTCAGTCGTGCCCTCGGGGAAAATCTTGTCGGTCTCGTGCAACAGGTCCTTGAGGTTTTTTTCCAGCGACTCCCAGAAACGGTTTTTCGAGGTGTTCTCGATGCGGATGCGCGACACATTGCCGCCTCCGCCTCCACCCACTCCGGCTGCCCCTCCTGTGGCCGCCGCGCTTCCTCCGCTGGTCACCGCGCTGGTCGAAATTTGGGTGTTGGTGGACACCGTGCCGATGACATCGCGCGCCATGTTGACGTAGTCGATCCGGTAATTCTTGAGATAAGGCGTATCGGGCATGACAGCCAGATTCGGCCCGTCGAGTTCGAAGCGCATGTCCGCCTGTTTTGCAATGCGAGTGAGCAGTTGCGGTAGGGTCTGGTCGATGGCGTTCAGGCTGACGTTGCCAGTTATGCCGGGGTGGATGTCGACGTTCAGCTTGGCGTCACGGGCCAGGGCAAAGAGCAGGTCCTGGACTTTGACATTGTTGACTACCACGCTATAGGTTTCGGTCTTGCCTGAGGCTCTGGGCCGGGGCAGTGAGGCTGTCTGTTGGACCGGCTGGGGAATCGCTCCGGGTGTTCTGGCGACGCTGTCCGCGCGCAGGTGGGAGCTGGACGGTTCCTTGGTCGTCGGCGAGGCGCAGGCGGCGAGGAAGAGCGCGATCAGGGGGGCGCCAACATTTCTCAGCATGCTCGGTCTCATTGAGGAAAATAAGTTAACTTATCATATCACGTAAGAAATATTTCTCAAGTGATTGATTTGTATTGTTGAATTAATGATATCTGTACGCTTGTTCTGGCTCACTTAAGCTTGTTGATGTGGCGAATGTACGGGCCGTTGACCGACCGGGTTTTGTTCAGTTCGGCGAGGGCGGCATTAGCCAGTTCCAGCGACGGGTAGTCTCCGTAGATCACGCCGACCTTGTCTCTGCCGCTTAGCTTCGAGCGATAAACGTGAATCTGCTGGGGGTCGAGCCCCTTGGTTCGCTCAAGAAACTGTTCTACGGCAAGGGTGTTCCTGCCGTCGGTGCTGAAAAGCTGAATGAAGTAGTGTGTGTCCGGCGTGATTTTGAGCCACTCTTCGGTCGCGGCAATGCGTTCCTCTAGGCCGGCCAGCAGGTCAGAAGATACGGGAGGTTTGACCACGGGTGGGGCTGAGACTGTGGGTGCTGGCGTTTCCGGGAGGGCTGGCGCGGACTGCGCTGAAGGAGGATTTAATGCGGTCTCCGCGGGTTTCGAGGCCACCACTGTGGCCTCCCTGGACGAGGTATAACTTCCGGCAACGAAGGCTATGGCAGCAATGAGGGTGAGCAGGGTGGCGCCAATCATCCACATTTTTGGTCTGAACGCGAACCAGTGGCTTTCATGCATTGGGTTGAACTGGGCGTCGCGGATCGCTGCCCTGACTTGTCGGCGATCAATCTGGTGCTTGCTCTCCGAGAAGGCGGAGAGTAGTGCCTTGTCGGCAAGAATGTTAATGCGCCGAGTCAGGCCTTCGGAGGCTCGGCTGATCAGCTGAATGGCGACCGGGGTGAATAGATCGGGGCCCCGGTAACCCGCGGCTCGCATGCGGAACATCAGGTATTTTCCGGTGTCGCTGCGACGCAGGGGTTCCAGGGCGAAATTGTGGGTAATCCGCTCCTTGAGCTGACGCATACTCATCGAGCTGAGTCGATCATCGAGTTCCGGTTGGCCAAACAGAACGATATGCAAGAGTTTGTGCCGGTTGGTTTCAAGATTGGAGAGCAGTCGGATTTCTTCCAGGGTCTCCGGGGGCATGGCGTGCGCTTCGTCAATCATGACCACGACTTGCCGGTCTGCGGCATAGATTTCGATCAAGCGTTCTTGCAGCGAGTGCAGCAGCAGGTGCGCTCTGGCCTCGGGAAGGGGCGCGCTCAATTCCTCGGCAATAGCATAAAGAATCTCGTCGCGCGACAGCGAGGGATTGGCCAGATACACCGTATCAACATTTTCCGGAAGTCGCTCGAGCAGCATGCGACAAAGCATGGTCTTGCCGCTGCCGACTTCACCGCTGACCTTGACGATGCCCTCGTCGTGGGTGATGGCGTAGATCAGGGCTTCAAGGGTGGCTCCGCGATTGGCTCCGGAAAAGAAAAACTCGGTATGCGGGGTGATGCGAAATGGTGATTCGCGGAGCCCAAAGTGGTCGAGATACATTACTGCTGCTCCTTGGCAAAGGATTCCATGCGATTGTAGAGCGTCGTGCGGTTGATTCCGAGCAGACGGGCGGCCTGGCTGACGTTGCCGTGCGCCAGCCGCAGCGCAGATTCGATGTAGCTGCGTTCGGTTTCGGCAAGCAGCTGATCCAGGCGGAAAGGTTCGTTCTGCTGCAGTCGATGGGTGGCGTCGGCAATCATGGCGTCGATATCAACGCTGAGGGGCGGCGTCGGGGGAGGTGCGGCGGCGGGTTCGTCCTGAAGGTCGAGCTCAGCTTCCAGGTCGTTCAGGGCGACAGTCTGGCCGGGATGTTTTGCCGTCAGCCGAATAACAATGTTGCGCAATTCGCGGACGTTGCCGGGAAAGCTGTAGTGGGACCAGAGTGCTCGGGCTTCAGCCGATAGGGTAAAAGGAGGCTGTCCAGACTGCGTGGCGTAGCGCTGGCAGAAATGCTCGAGCAGGAGGAGTTTGTCTTCGCCCATGTCGCGCAAGGGCGGTACGCTGATCGAGAATACTGACAGGCGGTGGTAAAGGTCGGCACGAAAGTTTCTGTTTTTGACTTCCTTGCGCAGATCACGGTTGGTGGCGGCAATGATGCGTGCCTGGCTGGTGCGCTTCTGCGTTTCTCCGACGCGCTGGTACTCGCCGTTTTCGAGCACGCGCAACAGTTTGGCCTGAAGCTCCAGCGGCAGTTCGCCAATTTCGTCGAGGAAAAGGGTGCCTTCGGCGGCGTCTTCAAAATAGCCGGCTTTTGCCGACGTGGCACCGGTAAATGCGCCCTTGGCGTAACCAAACAGGGTGGGTTCCACCAGATTGGGGGAAATTGCCGCGCAGTTCAGTGCCAGAAAAGGCTTTTCACGGCGCGCCGTATCATGGTGCAGGCAGCGGTTGGCGACGATTTCCTTGCCGCATCCCGATTCGCCTTCAATCAACACGGGGAAGGGGGAGTCGGCGTATTGCTGAAGCTGCACCCGTAGTTTCTGGATCGGCGCGCTGTTGCCGACGAGCGGTGAAGGTGCAGTGTCGGAAAGGCTTGATTGCTCCAGCGAGCGAAAACTCAAGGCGCGCTGCAGTATTTTATGCAGTTCGGACGGGTGGCAAGGCTTGGCGACGAAGTCGATGGCGCCCAGTGCACGCGCGTGGCGGGCGTTGCTCTCGTCGTTCTGGCCGGAAAGCACAACGATGCGGATTTCAGGGCTGCGGTTCAGAAGATCCGAGATGAGCGCAAACCCCTCGTCCGGGCGATGCGGCGTGGGCGGCAGCCCCAGATCAATCAAGGCCAGTTCAGGCATGCGCTCCGAGCGAGTGACGAGCTGGTTGCAGTGGGCTCGAGAGTGGCTGGTCAGCACGTCAAACGCTGAACTCATTGAAACGCTCAGCGTGTCAGAGATGAGCGGGTCGTCATCGACGATAAGCAGCAAGGGTTTGAGCATCGATTGGCGGGGCGGGGCGTTTGACATGGAGTAAGGATGCGCTATCCAGAGAGTTCATGCTGCTTCATTATCCTACCATTTTATCGTCATGCTGTTTAATAAGGAGAAGCTTGAGCTGTTCAGGTATAATCAGCACCAATTTTTTGCTACGGGATACTGTTGTGTCAGCCGATACCCTGGTCCAGATAAAGGATCTGAATTTTTCCTACGATGAGCGGTCGATCCTGAAAGGGATCAACATGGAGATCCCGCGCGGGAAGCTTATCGCCATCATGGGCAACTCGGGTTGCGGAAAAACGACACTGCTGCGTTTGATCGGCGGGCAGCTCAAGCCGACCAGCGGGACCTTGCTGGTCGATGGCGAGTCCGTACCGGACATGAGCCATTCCGAGCTCTACGCCTTGCGCCGTCGCATGGGCATGCTGTTCCAGTTTGGTGCGCTATTTACAGATATTTCCGTTTTCGATAACGTGGCCTATCTGATGCGCGAGCATACCGACCTGTCGGAAGAGATGATCCGCGACATGGTGTTGATGAAACTCAATGCAGTCGGTCTGCGTGGCGCCAACGAACTGATGCCTTCCGAACTTTCCGGGGGAATGGCGCGACGCGTGGCTCTGGCGCGGGCGATTGCCCTCGATCCGATGCTGGTCATGTACGACGAGCCGTTTGCCGGGCTGGACCCGATTTCGATGGGCGTGATCGGTCAGCTGATTCGTAAGTTGAATGATGCCCTGGGGGCGACGACGCTGCTGGTGACCCATGACGTTCAGGAAGCAATGCTGATTGTCGATTACGTTTATTTTGTCTCCGACGGTCAAATTGTTGCGCAGGGAACGCCTGATGAAATCCGCGCGTCTTCTGATCCTTATGTGCATCAGTTTGTTTTTGGTGAAGCCGATGGCCCGGTACATTTCCATTATCCGGCGATACCTTTTGAGAACGAATTGATGCGGGAGAGCGCACGTGGCTGAGAAATCGCTTTCGGCTGTGATCGAACTGATTCGCAGCGTCGGTCACCGCCTGAATAACGGCTTGCAGCGCCTGGGTTTTGCGGCGCGCTTCTTCGTGATGCTGCTGGTGTACTCTGGTCAGTCCTTCCGCCGTTTCAACCTGACCATTCGGGAAATTTACTTTTCCGGCTTCCAGTCCTTGCTGATCATTGTGGTCTCAGGCCTGTTCATCGGCATGGTGCTTGGCATGCAGGGCTACGAAACACTGCAGCGCTATGGCTCGGCCGATGCGCTGGGCGTCCTGGTGGCCTTGTCGCTGACGCGTGAATTGGGTCCGGTGGTCGCCGCTCTATTGTTTGCTTCGCGCGCCGGTTCGTCGATTACGGCCGAAATTGGTCTGATGAAAGCGACGGAGCAGCTCACCGCCATGGACATGATGGCCGTCAATCCGATTGCCCGGGTTGTCGCGCCGAGGTTCTGGGGCGGGGTGATCTCGATGCCCTTGCTGGCGGCGCTGTTTTCTGCTGTTGGGGTTTTTGGCGGCTACCTGATCGGTGTGGTGTTTATCGGCGTTGACGAAGGAGCCTTCTGGTCACAGATGCAAGGTTCCGTCGATTTTCGCTTCGACGTCTGGAATGGCGTGGTAAAGAGTTTTGTCTTTGGGGTCGCTGTTTCCCTGATTGCTGTTTTCGAAGGCTACGACGCTGTTCCGACGGCTGAGGGTGTTTCGGGTTCGATCAAAAGAACGGTTGTCTATTCGGCGCTGGCTATTCTGGCGCTGGATTTTGTTTTGACCTCCTTCATGTTCCGGGGGC
>JBAXHE010000133.1:0-6361 GCA_037139055.1 Betaproteobacteria bacterium
ATCGGCTGGGTCACCGGGCATACCTATGTGGCCTACGGTCCGCTGGCCTGCGGTGGGACCCAGATGGTTTTCGAAGGCATCCCGACCTATCCCGATGCCGGCCGCTTCTGGAAAATCATCCAGGATCACAAAGTCTCTATTTTCTATACCGCGCCGACAGCGATCCGTTCATTGATCAAGGCCTCGGATACCACCCCGTCGGTGGCTCCGGCCAATTACGATTTGTCGTCGTTGCGCCTGCTGGGTACGGTTGGCGAGCCGATCAATCCGGCGGCATGGATGTGGTATTACAACGAGGTCGGTGGCGGACGCTGTCCGATTGTCGATACCTTCTGGCAGACCGAAACCGGTGGTCACATGATTACCCCGCTGCCGGGCGTGACGCCGATGGTGCCGGGTTCGTGTACCTTGCCTTTCCCGGGCATCCAGGCGACGGTGGTCGATGAGACCGGAACCGAACTCGATTGGGGCAAAGGAGGGCTGCTGGTGGTGACCAAACCGTGGCCGTCGATGATCCGCACGATCTGGAATGATCCGGAGCGCTTCAAGCGCTCCTATTTCCCGGACGATTTCAACGGTCAGTTGTATCTGGCCGGTGACGGTTCGGTGCGTGATATTCATACCGGTTATTTCACGATCACCGGGCGGATTGACGACGTGCTGAATGTTTCCGGTCACCGTATGGGAACGATGGAAATCGAGTCGGCATTGGTGTCGCATCCGATGGTCGCCGAGGCGGCCGTAGTCGGTCGTCCAGATGATCTGACTGGTGAAGCCATCTGTGCTTTCGTGGTGCTCAAGGGCGCTCGCCCGGTCGGTGAAGCGGCGAACAAGATGATCAAGGAGCTGCAGGACCACGTGGCCAAGGAGATCGGTCCGATTGCCAAGCCGCGTGATATCCGTTTTGGCGAGAATCTGCCGAAGACGCGTTCCGGCAAGATCATGCGACGCTTGCTGCGTTCTCTGGCCAAGGGCGACGAAGTGGCTCAAGATGTGTCAACGCTCGAGAATCCGGCTATTCTTGAGCAGTTGCGAGGGAATTGATGCAGTTGGGTTGAGGAGGCAAACATCGACCGAAGGCCGGAAAACAGGTCTGAGTCGATTATGCAAGACGTATCAGGCGGCATAGCCCGCTTTGGGGCCGGCGCACAGCGTGTGCCGGCCTGCCTGTTTGAGATGTTGCTGTTGAGCAAACCGGCGTGAGGAGTGCATCGATCAAGGAGCAGGCATGAGCAATAGCGCGACGCAGATGCTGGTTTCGGCAACCCTCGAGTTTCTACAGGGTCACCCGCCGTTTGACCGCATGGAAACGGATGCGCTCAGGTTTCTCGCCGAGCACGTCAAGCTGGCCTATTACCCCAAGGGTTCCGAACTCGTCTCGACCTCCAGCGGCGTCGCCAGAACGCTTTATATCGTTCAGCGCGGCAAGGTTCTGGCGCGCCAGGCGGGTGATATCAGCGTGATGGAATACTCTTCGATGACGCTCGGTCCCGGAGAATGCTTCCCGATCGGCTCAGTGATGGCGCAGCGTTCATCAACTAATGCCTACACCGTGCTGGAAGACCTGTTCTGCTATGAGTTGCCTGCGGATGATTTTTTCAGCCTGATCCAGAAGAGTTCGGCGTTCAACCTCTTTTGTACGCAATACATCGCGAGTCTGCTTAGTCAGTCACGGCAGCAGTTGCAAAGCCAGTTTTCGCAACGTGTCGCCGAGCAGCAGACGATGAATTCACCGCTGTCCTCGATCATCAAGCGGGTGCCGCTTTCGGTGGCGCGCGATACTCCGATCCGTAAGGTCGTCGAGGTGATGGCGGCAGGCAGCATTGGTTCGGTGATCATCGTCGATGACGAGCAGCAGCCGATCGGCATTTTTACTCAGTCGGACGTGCTCAAGCGGATTGTTCTGCCGGCAACCTCGCTCGACAATCCGATCAGTTCGGTGATGTCCCCCGATCCTCATACGCTACCACTGGCTGCCAATGCCTATGATGCTGTTCTGGCCATGGCCATGCATGGCGTTCGTCATGTGCTGGCGGTCGATGAGGGCGGGCGGCTGAAGGGTGTGGTCTCCGAGCGCGACCTCTTTGCTCTGCAGCGCGTCGGCTTGCGCCAGATTCGCCAGACTATCGATACGGCGACTAATATCGACATGTTGTTGCAGTCCAGCCATGATGTGCGCCAGCTTTCGCTGAACATGCTGGCTCAGGGCGTCGGGGCCGAGCAGATTACCCAGTTCATCTCAGCACTTAACGATACGCTGACCCGGCGCATCATTCAGCTCAATCTCGACCGGCATGACCTGTTTGGCATCGACTGGGCGTGGCTTTCCTTTGGTTCTGAGGGCCGCGACGAGCAGACCTTCAGCACCGATCAGGATAATGGCATCGTCTATATCTGCACTGACATCATGGATCGCGAGCAAACGCAGTTGCGGTTGCTGGAGTTCGCCCGCGACGTCAATGCCGATCTCGACAAGTGTGGTTTTCCGCTGTGTTCGGGAAAAATCATGGCCAGCAACCCGGAGCTGTGCCTGACGCTTGAGGAATGGGAAGAGAAATTTGCCAACTGGGTGCGCACTCCGGAACCCCTGGCCTTGCTCAACTCAACAATATTCTTTGATTTCCGTCCGCTGTTTGGAAAATTCAATCTGGCTGATCGCATGCGCCTTTCCTTGCTCAGGCAGACCCGGAGCAATCCGATCTTCCTGCGCATGCTGGCGGCTAATGCCTTAAGTGTTCAGCCACCGCTGGGCAAGATCCGGGATTTCGTGACCGATAACGACCCGCTGCATCCGGGAACCATCGATCTCAAGAAATACGGAGCTCGGCTTTTCATCGATGCAGCACGGGTTTTTGCCATGGCGCACGATATTCCGGTGACCAATACGGCTCAGCGCATCAAGCTGACTGCGCAGGTGATGAATGTTTCAGCTGACGAAGCTGCTGCGGCCATCGATGCCTTCAATTACATTCAGCTGATGCGGTTGCGCCATCAACATTCTGAACAGACACAGGGGTTGGAGCTAGATAACCTGATCCGTCCGGATACGCTCAATGAAGTCGAGCGACGTATCCTGAAAGAGGCTTTCCGCCAGGCGCGCAAGATGCAACAACGCCTCAAGCTGGATTACCAGCTTTAATGCCGACCATGTCCTGGTTTGCAAAGTTGTTGGGTCATCGGGAAAAGAAACGCGAGTTTTCATTTTCTCCGCTGCAACTCGAGCGCCTGGAAAACTGGCGCAAGCTGCCCGAAATCGATCAGCGGGCGGCGCATGTCGCCACCCGCTATGTCGTCGTCGATGTTGAATCGAGCGGGCTCAACATGAAGAAGGATAGGCTGATCTCGATCGGGGCCGTCGCGCTGGTCGACGGCAAGATGGATCTTCACGATTCGTTTCAGGTGATCCTGCGTCAGGAGCAGGTCAGTACGCACGAGAATATTCTGATCCATGGCATAGGCGGGTCGGCACAGAGTGAGGGCGTTGAGCCGGTCGAGGCGCTACTGGCGTTTCTCCACTATATTGGCAAGGCGCCGCTGGTGGCCTACCACGCCTTTTTTGATCAGGCCATGATCGACAAGGCGATGTGCGAATACCTCGGGATAGAGCTCGGGCGGACCTGGATTGATCTGGCTTGGCTGCTTCCCGATTTTTTCCAGTATCGGACGGACACCAATATTTCTCTTGACGATTGGCTCAAGCTTTTCGGAATAGAGAATATTCTGCGTCACAATGCGGTTTCTGATGCTTTTGCCACCGCGCAACTCCTGCAGGTGGCGATTGCTGCCGCAGTTCATAAAGGTGCTGAGTCACCGGACAGTTTTCTGCAGATCGAGAAAGCGCGTCGCTGGCTGCGCCAAAGTCGCTGAACGGGAAATGAACCTCAATGTCTGATTCGACTTCCCAATTCCGCCGTATCTACGGGTTTTATACACTCGGTTTTTTTGCCTTTATTTTTTCGCTGGGCGTCCTTGAGCAGTATGGAATGCCGCCGCGCTGGATCGGTTATTCCTTTCTTTTCCTGACCATCATCCTTTACGCCACGATCGGCATCCTGGCGCGAACGTCGAATGTCGCCGAGTATTATGTGGCCGGCAGAAAAATACCGGCCGTGTTCAACGGCATGGCCACCGGAGCCGACTGGATGAGTGCGGCGTCGTTTATCGGCCTGGCCGGGACGCTCTATCTGACAGGCTATCAGGGTCTGGCTTACGTAATGGGCTGGACCGGGGGCTACGTCCTCGTTGCCCTGTTGCTTGCACCCTATCTGCGGCGCTTCGGCGAATACACGATTCCGGATTTTCTCGGTGCGCGTTATGAGGGCAACACGGCACGACTGGTCGGCGTGTTTGCCACCGTGCTGGCTTCTTTCGTCTACGTGGTAGCGCAAATCTATGCCGTCGGTGTCATCACCAGCCGATTTGTTGGCCTGCAGTTCGAGATTGGTGTGTTTGTCGGTCTGGCCGGTATTCTGGTGTGTTCTTTCCTCGGCGGCATGCGCGCAGTGACCTGGACCCAGGTGGCGCAGTATCTGGTGCTGATCGTGGCGTATATCGCCCCGGTGGCCATGCTGTCGTACAAGGTGACCGGGGTGCCGGTACCGCAGGTGATGTACGGCCAGGTCTTGAAGAAAATCGAAGTGCTCGAAAACGATCTGCTCGTCAATCCAACGGAGAATAACGTGCGCCGCCTGTATCGCGAACGCGCTGAAGGCTTCGCTGCACGGATCAAGGCCTTGCCCGAATCCCTGGCTGATGAAAAGCGCAATCTGTCGCAGCAGATCGATCAGTTGAAAAACAGTAATGCGCAAATGCGTGAAGTGTTTGCGCTGGAACGACAGCGCCGCGAACTCCCCAAGACGCCTGAAGTGGCGAAGGATTACTGGGAGGTGCAAATGAAGCAGGCCGCCGAGCAGGGCGGCGAGTTGATACGACATTCGGAACCTTATCCGGGCAAAGATGCGGCTGAGAGCAACTCGGCCCGGCTCAACTTCATTACCCTGGTATTCTGTCTGATGGTCGGAACGGCGGCTTTGCCGCATGTGCTGATGCGCTATTACACGACGATCAGTGTGCGGGAAGCGCGCACCTCTGTCTTCTGGTCGCTATTGTTCATCCTTGCGCTCTATCTGACCGCACCCGCCTATGCCGCGTTTGCCAAATTTGAAATCTATTCCCATCTGGTGGGCTCGGCGATCGACCAGTTGCCCAGTTGGGTGGGGGCTTGGGGCAAGGTCGGTCTGGTGTCGATCGAGGACATCAATCGTGATGGGATACTTCAGCTGGCCGAAATTTCATTGAGTCCGGATGTTATTGTGCTGGTGACGCCCGAAATTGCCGGCTTGCCCTATGTTATTTCCGGCCTGGTCGCGGCAGGTGCACTGGCCGCAGCGCTGTCGACGGCAGACGGATTGTTGCTGACCATCTCCGGCGCCTTGTCGCATGATGTCTATTACAAGGTCTTTCGCCCCAGGGCGACAACACAATGGCGCCTGGTTGTTTCCAAGTCGGTTTTGCTCGTTGTCGCTGTATTGGCGGCCATGGTTGCTTCACAAAAGCCGTCGACCATCCTGTTCATGGTGGCCTGGGCCTTTTCCATTGCTGGATCGGCTTTTTTTCCGGCGCTGGTGCTGGGCATTTTCTGGAAACGAGCGAATAAGCAAGGCGCCATCAGTGGCATGATTGTCGGCTTGCTCGTTACGCTCTACTACATGGTACGGGTGCAGTACGACACGATTCCATGGCTTGGAATCCATGGCGTCGGCATGGAGCCCTGGCTCGGTATTCAGTCGACTTCTGCCGGGGTATGGGGCGTGGCCTGCGGGTTTCTGACCATCGTTATTGTAAGTTTGCTAACACCCCCACCCAAAGCAGAAACCCAGGGCTTCATCGAGAGCATCCGATTTCCCCATTCTCCCGACAGAACCTGATGGGCTTTTCGCAAGGAATTTGAAATGCTGATTAATCAAAAGCAGAAAGTTTACTGGCAACGCAATCTGCGGATGACCGTCCTTCTGCTTGTGTTGTGGTTTGTGGTGACCTTCGTTGTCAGTTTTTTTGCCCGTGAGCTTAACGAGATTGTTATCTTCGGATTCCCTTTCGGTTTTTATATGGGTTCACAGGGCGCGTTGCTAATCTATGTGGTGATCATCGGATTCTATGCAAAATACATGAATACGATGGATGAGAAATATGGCGTCAAAGAGGGCGAAGAATAGTTGTGGCCATGTCCTGCGCTTAAAGACCAAAAATGATCGGCTGTCGGGCTGATTCCGGAAGTCTTGTTTCTAATTTGTTGATCCTGCCCGATTCTGCTAGAATGCGCCCTCTTCTGGAGAGGTGGATGAGTGGTTTAAGTCGCACG
>JBAXHE010000134.1:0-6330 GCA_037139055.1 Betaproteobacteria bacterium
AAGTTACTTATCGAAGTTGCCAGAAGGCTGGGTTTGTGTGTACGGGAGGCTGACACCGTGGCCCGTTTTGGGGGTGACGAGTTTGTCATCATCCTTGAATATCTGGACGAGTCTGCACTGGCTGTAGTACAAGCTGAAGCAGTCGCCATCAAAATCCTGGAGTGTTTGCGGCAACCCTATTTTCTTGAACTCCATGCAAATCTCATTGCGTCACACCAACAAAACTATTTTTGCACTTCTAGCATCGGCGTTACCCTGTTTCCCAATGGCGACTTGAGTCCGGATAATTTGATCAAGCAGGCTGACCTGGCCATGTACAAAGCCAAGGCCGCCGGTCGCAATACCATACGATTTTTTGATCTTGAGATGCAGACGGCCATCCTCTTGCGCATGGCATTGGAGGCCGATCTTCGCCAAGCCATTGCGTCTCAACAGTTTGTTCTTTATTATCAAATCCAGGTGAATGCATCGGGTGCCGCCATCGGTGCCGAGACACTCATTCGCTGGCAACATCCTGATCGCGGTGTAATTCAACCTGGTGAATTTATCCATTTGGCGGAGGAGACAGGTCTTATTTTGCAGATGGGAGGCTGGGTATTGAAAGCAGCCTGTCTGCAACTTCGCCAATGGGCAGATCATCCCGTCATGTCTTCCCTTGTATTGGCTGTGAACGTCAGCGCACATCAATTTCACAGTGATGACTTTGTGGCGCAAGTCATCCAGGTACTTGCCGAGACAGGAACCAATCCGGTGCGTCTCAAGCTGGAACTGACTGAGAGCTTGTTGATCCAGAATCTGGAGGCTGTCATCATCAAAATGCAGGCGCTCAAAAAAATCGGCATCAGTTTTTCCCTGGACGATTTCGGCACAGGTTACTCCTCGCTGGCCTATCTTAAACGCTTGCCATTTGATCAGTTGAAAATCGACCAGTCTTTTGTGCGTGATGTGCTGACCGATCCGAATGACGCTGCCATTGCACGAACTATTGTCGCCTTAGGTAATAGCCTTGGCATAGAAGTGATCGCCGAAGGGGTTGAAACCGAAGAACACCGTGAATTCCTTGCCCTCAATGGCTGTCTTTTCTTTCAGGGCTACCTGTTTGGCCGTCCTTTGCCGTTGATCCAATTTGAATCTTTGCTATAGGGGTGAGTTTAAACAAACGACACCAAAGTCCCACAGGATTTCTAGCCATGACTCAGCGCAATTTCTTCAAATTTTGTAGTGATGGCGATCAAGTGCAGTGCTCTCATCCTTGTTGTACGAGTTTCAAATTTGCGTCTCGTGCCCGCATAATTGTTTGCCGGGTCGTCTTGAATTCACGTGCGATCTGAGCAATGCTGGCTCCGGCGGCAAGGCGCTCTACGACCGCTGATCGTGCTTGCGCAGTGAGCGCCGGTGGCCTGCCAAACTGTTTGCCTACAGCCATGGCCCGGATAATTCCAGAATGCGTGCGCTCAATCAGCAAGTCCCGTTCGAATTCGGACACAGCGGCGATAACCTGCATGGTCATCTTTCCTGCCGGGCTGGTGAGATCAAAACCCCCAAGGGCAAGGCAATGCACACATACGCCAGAGCTTGCCAGTTGCTCGACGGTAGCCCGGACATCCATCGCATTGCGCCCAAGTCGATCAAGCTTGGTGACGACAAGTACATCCCCCGACTCCATCCGATCAATCAGCTTCGTAAAGCCTGGCCGCTGTTTGGCGGCTACGGAGCCGCTAATGGTTTCTTCAATAAGTCGGTTCGCCTCGATAGCGAATCCGGCCGCCTTGATTTCCAGGCGTTGATTCTGGGTGGTCTGGTCGAGAGTGGAAACGCGGCAGTAAGCAAAAACGCGTGGCATGATCTGACTTCATCCGAAATGGGAGTACGAATTATTACTTGTATCCGAAATGCAATTGGCATACTTTCGTACATACATGAGAACACATGTACGAAACCGAAGCGTTGCGAACAGGCGATACGCTGGTGGTGTGGAAACTTGATCGTCTTGGTCGCAATTTGCGCCACCTCATCAACACGGTGCAGGAGCTGACGAGCAAAGGGGTTGGCTTCCAAGTGTTAACAGGGCATGGTGCCTCCATAAATACAAGGACACCTGAGGGTCAACTGGTGTTTGGTATCTTTGCCGCTTTGGCTGAGTTTGAGAGAGCGCTGATTTCAGAGCGTACCAAGGTTGGCTTGGCATCAGCACGCGCGCGTGGCCGCAGTGGAGGTGGACAGTACAAGATGACACCTGCAAAATTGCGCATAGCCATGGCGGCCATGGGTCAAAAGGAAACTGTGGTGAGCGAGCTATGCAAAGAGTTGGGAGTCACGCGCCAGACACTTTACCGACATCTCAGCCCTGACGGCACGCTACGCCAAGATGGTCAAAAGTTGCTGGGATGCTAAGGAAACTAGCTACTCTGAAATTTTTGCCGGTTTGAGCTTACAACCCCTAGATGAAACTTGCACCGACACGGCTTGGAACACTATCGTTACATCACCCACGCCTGTGGATTGGGTCGTTATATCACCCACGATTTTCTGTGGATGGACACGTTACATCACCCCAGCAATTCTCAATTCAAATTGGGGCTGAATGCAGGCAAGTTTGACCGTTTTCTGTGCAGGGCTTGAAGCATGAACCCCATGAGATGCTCCCAAGAGTCAAAATGAAGGTAGAGCAACAATGTTCGCAAGTTCTCAAAGAACGTGCGCCGTGACGGCAGTCGTTTCTGTAATTCGTTAAAACGCTCATCGATCCACTCCAATGCGGTATGTATCAAAAAAGCTAACAAATTTAATGTAGTTAACACGTTTGATAGGTGCTGTTTGCCATGTCCGAAATTGTGTGTAAGGTGGTACCCTTGGTTCTTGAGTGTGTTGTTGTTCTCGTTTTCGATCTTCCACCGTGTGCGTCCTGCTTGAACAATCTCCTCTACATTGGCGTCGGTGATTGAATGGGAGGTCGCCCATGCGTTATAGAAAATGACTGTTCCATCGGCATCGGTTGTTTTGAGTTCACACCAATTGACCATCAGCGCATCATCGCCGTCACGCAATGGAATGCATTTGATGTACGCGTAGGTATCAATAAACTGCTTTTTACCTACTTTTCTCAAACGTTGGATGGTGTGTCGCTGACCGATACGCGTTTGGTCGCTCACCCACTCATAAAGAATCGTATGTGATGTTGGTTTGCATGTGAAAATAAACTGCATGTGATGAGCTAACACATCCTCACAAAATGGCTGGTGGCAGTACAAGTCATCTCCCAAGATCGTGCAACCCCAAGGAGCATAGTGCGTTGCGTACTGCTCAAGCCAGCGCTTGGTTGCATTGATTTCACAATCTTGTTTTTCGCTTCCGTCTTGCGGGGTGACAAACTCGGGGGGCAAAGGGACGACTTGCGAATGACCGGGCGCCACGATCACGGGGGTGACCACTGTGTGACGACACAAGGTGTTTCCATCCTTGAGTTTTTGCGTACTGCAGTGGGGACAACTGATTTTCTCAGAGCTAAAAACATCAGTGCCATCAACTGCAATCAGCAACTGGTTTTTTAGCACCCGAAAGGAGTCCAGGTAGCCTGACTCGTACAGTGTTTGTCCAATCTCGGCCATCAGCGGATAAACCTCTTGGGGTGCAACAGGGTCGAGAAGATTGCGGATTTGATTGTCGCTGGGCGTTTTATAGGCACCAAAAATTGATTGAGTATCATTATTGCCGCCACTTTGTTCAATGCGTGTCTGCGCGTCCAAGAAGGATGGGCTTTGAGTGAAAAACACAGAAAAGGCGCTCAAAGCCGCATCACTGACATCGTATCGCTGATTGTTGCCTCCGTGGCGGTTATCAGTGAACGTCTCAAAGACGGAACGAATTTTTTTGGTGATGGTGTCCATAGTCAGCTTGACGGATGCCAATACTACCTTTACAGTTGCTGCCACGTTAGCTCCTTATGTAGTCGATTTGCGACTGTAACCTCCAAATTTGAATTGAGAATTGCTGACATCACCCACACCATCTTCGTTACATCACCCACAGTGTGCTTTAAAAAATCAAATAATGGCAATATGTTACAAGCGTTATCCACAGGCGTAACGCGCGCGCGCGTTTCTTAACTTTTTAATTCTTTAACGTCTTCTGCCACCTTGCAACCGACTGCCTCCAGGATGCTCCAAAAATACCAAAACAGCCGTAATCAGTAAGAACAGCCAAATACCATCCAGCTAAACACAAGCCACATGAACGAATGATGCAAAGGTGAAATGGACAAAATGAATTTTCCGCCGCCGCCTTCCAAACCTAGCTTGGCTGCGCTAATGGACGGCTTACCGTGTTGCCCGCGACCACTGGGTTAGCTGTCAAAAATCAAGCCACAAACGCATTGGCTTGTTCTCATCCCAGAAATTCTCAGTCACATATCACATAAGTGAACTCGGTTTGTTCACTTGACGACCCCACTAAAAACCATTCCTCATGGCATCATCAGACCTCCCCGGAATGACCATGAAACATGGCTAAATTTTGGACAGAATTTAGTAGGGGGATTGTTGTTTCGTGAAAAAAATTTCATATAAATCAATATATTAAATTTTCTGAAATGGCTAACTGTCCAAAAATCAAAATTACTAAGCAAAATCAATCGTTTAAGTTTTGGTTTAAAAAAAAGCCGGGGAGGTCTGATCATGGGCATTGCCTCTGCGAATTCAATGTGACGATGCGTTGTGCATCGTGATGTTGCATGGGTCTTTCACAGTAAGATTTAGCATAGATTCGCTGTCGTTGTGATGCAGAAAAATATCCAACTGTTCGGCTACCTTTGCCATCTATCAACTACCGTATTTGATGAGGAAATCCGCAATGTCTATAGGCAAAACTCAAATCAAGACCCTGGAAAAGGCACCTACCGGTATTCGTGGACTCGACGAAATCACCAACGGAGGTTTGCCACGCGGTCGAGCCACTCTGCTTGCCGGTGGACCCGGCTGTGGCAAAACTGTTTTGGCCTTGCAAACCTTGGTCAATGGTGCAGCTAGGGGTGAGCCCGGAATTTTTGTCGCTTTTGAAGAAGATTCTGCCCGAATCATTGCCAATGCAGAGACATTTGGCTGGAATTTGCCTGAGCTTGAAACAAAGCAGCTCTTTTTTTTGGATGCCAAGCCTCGCCCTGACTTGGTTTGTGCCGGCCAGTTTGATCTCACTGGCCTGTTGTCAACACTCAAGGCTAAGGCAGAAAAGATGGGGGTCAAACGGATCGTGTTTGACTCGATTGACGTGCTTCTATCAATGATGGATAACCGGCTGGCCGAACAACGTGAGCTGTTTCGGTTGAATGACTGGCTAGTTGCTTCCGGGCTTACAGGCATCATTACCTGCAAAAACCACGATTCCAACCAGCCTGGCCTGCATTACCAGGATTTCATGCAGTACATGGTTGATTGCATGATTTCATTGCAGCACAAGGTGGAAAACAGGCTAGCCTATCGGACTCTGCGTATCGTCAAATACCGTGGGTCTGGCTTTTATTCCGGAGAAGTAGCATTGACGCTGGCCAACCGTGGCGTTGAAGTCGTCTCGTTTCCAACCAGCTCATCAACCAACGAAAGCGCGTCAACCGAACGTGTTTCGTCAGGTGTTGAGCGGCTTGACAACATGCTTGGCGGCGGCTACTACCGAGGTGCTGCCATACTGCTCAGTGGTGCACCAGGCACCGCCAAGACCACCCTTTGCGGCAGTTTCATTCTTGCTGCTTGCGAGCGGGGCGAACGCGCGCTTTTTGTTGGATTTGATGAGTCTGCACATGAGATTGTGCGTAATCTGCGTTCCGTTGGCATTGACCTTGCGCCCCATATCGCCAGTGGTCTGCTGCAAATGCAATCCATCCGCAGCAGCCTGACCGGTGCCGAAGAACACATTGGCGCACTGCGCAAGCTCATTGATGACCACCATCCCCGTTGCCTTGTCATCGACCCTCTGTCAGCGATCCTCAACATTGATTCGGATGCCACACGCCGAAGCATGCCAGAGCAATTGCTGGCCTTGACCAAATCCATCGGGATTACTCTGGTCTGTTCCAGCCTGTTGAGTGGCAATGATGCTTTGAGTGAAGGCAGCAGCATTCAGGTCTCAACGGTAGCAGACACATGGATTCACATCAGCTATGCCGTGTGTAGCGGCGAGAGAAACCGGGCGCTGACCATTATCAAATCACGAGGCACCGAACATTCCAATCAGGTGCGTGAACTAATTTTGAGCTCGGATGGCATCACCCTGGCAAATGTGTATCGGGCTGATGGTGAAGTCCTCATGGGGACTGCGCGCTGGCAAAAAGAGGTTGCCGAG
>JBAXHE010000135.1:0-6313 GCA_037139055.1 Betaproteobacteria bacterium
GCCAAACTCCCCAACCGCTGGTTCATCTGCCTGATGGGCACCCTGTTGCAAATCTGCCTGGGCACCGCCTACGCCTGGTCGTACTTCCAGAAACCGCTGGGCGACGCCTTTGGCTGGTCGAACAGCCTGACCGCCTGGGCGTTCTGCCTGGCGATCTGCTTCCTTGGCCTCGCTGCCGCCTGGGGCGGGATGAATCTGGCGAAAATCGGCCCCTCCCGAATGGCCATGGCCGGTGGCGTGCTCTTCGGCCTCGGCTATCTGCTCGGTGCGCTGGCCCTGTCGCTGCAATCACCGACGCTACTGTTCATCGGCTACGGCGTGATCGGCGGTTGCGGACTGGGTCTGTGCTACGTCACTCCGGTGGCCACCGTCGCCAAGTGGTTCCCGGACAAGAAAGGGCTGTCCACCGGCCTGGTGATCATGGGTTTCGGCCTCGGCGCGCTGGCCATGTCCAAGCTGTTTGCACCGCTGCTCTACGCCCATTTCAAGTCCGGCGTCGAGCTGATTTACGTCGCCGTTGATGGTCAACAGGTATTGCAGAATCCAGAAGCGCTGCAGGCCATTCTGGCCAAACTGTTTGCCGCGCTCGGGGGCATTTTCCTGACCCTGACCGTGCCGATCGCCTGGTTCATCCGCAACCCGCCCACAGGTTACGTTCCTGCCGGCTGGACTGCGCCCGCGGCCAAGACTCCGGCCAACGGTGAAGCGCCGGCGCAACTGACGGCCAGAGACTGCATCCTGTCGCGGCGCTTCCTGCTGATGTGGCTGGTGTTCTTCTGCAATATCGTCGCCGGCATCGCCATCATCGGTTTTCAGTCGCCGCTGTTCCAGGATCTGTGGCGCAAGGTCGATGGCTCGCTTGATGTTGGTACGCTTGCCGCCTACGGCGCCACGCTGATCGCCGTGACCTCGCTGTTCAACGGCATCGGGCGCTTTTTCTGGGGCTGGATATCCGACCGGATCGGCCGTGCACGGGCCTTCTCGATCATGCTCGGCAGCCAGATCCTGATTTTCGCCGCGCTGGCCAATACCAGCAGCCCAGCGATTTTCGCTGCCCTGTTCTGCTACATCCTGCTCTGTTATGGCGGCGGCTTCGGCGCCATGCCGAGTTTCATCCTTGACGTGTTTGGCTCGAAGTTGATGCCAGTTGTTTACGGCACGATCCTCACCGCGTGGTCTGCCGGAGGCATCGTCGGCCCGCAGATGGTCGGGCTGATCAAGGACCACTGGCCGAATGAAGCCGGCTATTACAGTTTCCTGGCCAGCACCGCCTGCGTGCTGATCGGTTTCGTCGCCACCTTCTTTCTCAGCAACCAGCGCTTTGAAAAAAAGGCCCGCTGAATCGGGCGGCATGCATTACAAGTCATCAGCTTGTCGCTTAGGCCACAATTTGAACTATTCGCCACGCGACTGAGTCGTAAACAGACTTTGCCACAGCTCAGTGCTGATACTGAAGTCTGTTTTGCAGGGTTATGTGTGAGGAAATGCCATGAACGTGAGTTCTGTTGGATCAAGTAACAGCTTTAACTTATCTGCACTGCAGCAAGCACAACAATCGCAGCAGCTGAATGCGGCGCAAGAGAAGGTTGGCGAACGCGAAAACGATGGCGACAAGGATGATGGTGCCAAGGCAGTCACCGCCCCTACCCCTACCCCTACCGTGAACCTGAATGGTCAAACCGTAGGCGCGCTGCTCAACGTAACGGCCTAGCAGCCTGTCAATTTGCCGTCATCCCCGCCTGCGCGGGAACGACGAATTTGGACTTATTCGGCGCTTCCCTAACTCCCCGGCACCACGTAAATCCAGACAAACAGGACCTGACCCTGGGAGTCTGACAGCTGCGCCAGTTCTGAAAGTGCGGCCAAAAGGGCATGCGCGCCTTCGCTGTCCCACTGCGACTTCTCGAACTCTTCGGTCGCGGCGAGTTCGCTGGCGACACATTCCATGGCCTCTTCACCCAACCCGGCCAGCTTATCCCTCAGCTCGTCGGCGACGCGCAACACTTGCGTATCCTCAACCGACACATAGACCGGCTCATAGAGATCGAGCGCTGTCTGCAGCAGGTCGCCGGTAAGTACGGCATGCAGCACCGCCAGCTTGACCGTATCCAGACCCGGCGCATCAATCCCGCTCCACTCGTCCAACGGACAGCTTGATTCACCTATCGCCGGGAATTCATCTTCTTCGGCGGCAACGACATTGGTCACGATTTCCATAACAATTCCTCTATTCAGGGCAAGCGCCCGGTGTTTCATGCACAAAATCTGTATGTCGTGAGATGCGTTCGACGACCCACTGATTCTATACGAACCGGGCTGCTCGCCCTACTCCTGAAGAGTAGTCAATACCCTGAAAAACTCTTACCATGGCTACAGGGCTTTTTTTTGGATTCATCGGGCGATGGAAATATCATGTTAAATCAGGAAAACCATTACCTCAGCATGGATCAACTCGAGATCGGGTTGTATGTCTATCTCGATCTCAAATGGTTCGAGCACCCTTTCGCCTTCAATAACTTCAAGATCAAGGACGCGGAGCAGATCGCCATCATCAAGAGTCTTGGTCTCGAAGGCGTACGCTACGACCCGGCCAGAAGCGACAACCGGCCGCCACCTCGCCAGCAGAACAAGGTCAGCACCGAGCCCGCCGCGAAACCGGTACTTAAAGAGCATCCAGCCCTCGCCGCCAAGCGCGCCCTGATCGAAAAAATCAAGATTCAACGCGAAGCCGCCGCGCGCATCGAAACAGCTTTTGTCGATACCGCCAAAACCATCCGCAGCGTCGAAAAAAATCTTCTGGAAAACCCGGAAGCCACGGTAAAACAGGCTAACAAGCTGGTCGAACAGATTGCCGATTCGATTCTTTCGGCACCGGAACTCGCCCTGCATGTCATGGGCGACAAGATCGGTGGCGAAGAGATGTACTTCCATTCGCTCAACGTGACCATGCTGTCGCTGATGATGGCCAGGGACATCAAGCTGACGCAGGAGGGCATTCGTTATCTCGGAATGGGTGCACTGTTTCACGACATCGGCTGGCGTGAAATCCCCAAGAAGATTCTGCTGAAGACTGAAGCCCTCAACCAGGCCGAGCGCCATTACTTTGAACAGCATTGCCAGTACGGCCAGGACCTCGGCCGCAAGCTCAAATTTCCGCCGCTAACGCTGGCGGTCATCTATAGCCACCATGAGCTTTATGACGGCAGCGGCTATCCGCAGCACCTCAAGGGCGAAGAGATCAATCTGCTGGCGCGCATCGTAGCCATCGCCAATTATTACGATGAGCTGTGTAATCCACAGAGCATCGCCGACGCGCTGACCCCGCACGAAGCCCTGTCGACGATGTTTGCCAAGTTGCGCGCCAAGTTCGACCCCAAACTGTTACAGGTTTTTGTGCGCTGTCTCGGGGTCTATCCGCCAGGAACCATTGTGCAGCTATCCAATGGCGTGATCGGCATGGTGGCCACGATCAATACCTCGAAGCCGATGAAGCCGATGATCGTGCTCTACGATGCCGAAATTCCGAAAGAGGAAGCCATCCTGCTGGATATGGAATTTGAAACCGACGTTAATATCTCCAAGGCCATCCGACCGGCGCAGCTGCCCCGAGAAATCTACAACTACCTGAGTCCGCGCAAGCAGGTCAGCTACTATTTTGACGCCAGCACGCCGAACAAGGACGTGGGCAAAAAATGAGCACCCTTGAACGCCTCGTTCTTGACCACACCGAACAGATGATCCTGCTGGTCGAGCCGGAAACGCTGCGTATCGTCATGGCCAATCATACGGCCCTGAGCAGCCTCGGATATAGCCAGGAGGAATTGCTCGGGAAGACGATTCTTGATGTTGAAAGCGCCTTGCAGGACGTCTTTTATTGGGAAGACGTGCGTAACGGTCAATACTCGAACATTGAGTCACAGGAAGGCATGTATCTCTGTGCCGATGGCTCGATGCATACCACCAGCAAATCGATCCGCATGCTCGAACAGGACGGCAAACGCTGGCTGCTGGTGCAGGCCCGTGAAATCCACGAGGAACTGGGCGTCGAGGATGATCTGGCGCGAACCACATCACAGTTGCGCGCTACGCTGGAATCGACCGGCAACGGCATTCTGGTGATTGACTGGCAGGGACGGATCGCCAGCATGAACCGCCTGTTCAGCACGATGTGGCAGATTCCTGAAGACATGCTGCTGCGCGAAGACGAATCAGCGGTACTTGATTTGGTATCCTCCTCGGTCGCCGAAACCGATCTGGTCTTGCAGCGCCTGCGCGAAATTGTCGAAAGCCAGGAAACCGAAGATCTCCTGCATCTCAACGACGGACGGGTTTTCCAGTGCAAATCGCTGCCGCAATACCTTGACGAGCGCATCGTCGGCCGGGTTTTCGGTTTCAATGACATCACCGAGCGTATTCGCATCGAGCAGGATCTGATCGCCGCCCGCGAAAAAGCCGAATCCGCCAATCAGGCCAAGGCCGATTTTCTGGCCATGATGTCACACGAAATCCGCACCCCGATGAATGGCGTCATGGGCATGACCACGCTGCTGCTCGACACGCCGCTGAACGACGAGCAGCAGCATTTTCTGAATATCATCCGTTCGAGTTCCGAGTCCCTGCTGTCGATCATCAACGACATTCTTGATTTTTCCAAAAATGAAGCGCAAAAACTGTCGCTGGAAAGCATTGATTTCAACCTGCTCAACCTGCTCGAGGACCTGGCCGATCTCAACAGCTTGCGCGCCGCCGAGAAAGGCCTGGAGTTCGCCTGGAGCATTGATACCGACGTCCCCCTGAAGTTACGCGGCGATCCCGGGAGGATTCGCCAGATCCTGACCAATCTGCTGGGCAACGCCCTGAAATTTACTCACCAAGGAATGATTTCGCTGCACGTCAGCCGCCGCCCCGAGCCACAGGATCACGTCGTCCTGCACATCGCGGTTGAGGACTCCGGAATCGGGATTGCCCACACCCATCTCGAAAAGATTTTTGCGCCGTTCGAGCAGGCGGATTCAACCACCACCCGACAATATGGAGGAACCGGACTCGGTCTGACCATCTGCAAGCAGCTCGTCGAACTGATGGGCGGCCAGATCAGCGTCAGCAGTGTGGAAAACCGGGGGACAACCTTCAGCCTGGACATCACGCTGGAACAGCAACCCGACCGACTCGGTGACTCCGAGACAACGGAAATGCATCGTCTAAACGCACTCCAAGGCACGCGAATTCTCGTGGTAGACGACAACGCAACCACCCGCCAAGGACTCACCACACTGCTCAGCCTGTGGGGCTTCGCTGCACACGGGGCCGCTGATGCCGCAAGTGCGCTGACCCAGATCGACAGCGCACGCACCCAGGGATCACCATTCCGCTGCGCCCTGGTCGACCTGCGTTTGCCGGGCAACGACGGGGAAAGTCTGGGACGCCAGGTGCGTGACAATCCGGCCAATGCGGCAACTGCGCTGATCATCTGTGTCTCTGCGGGTTACCGGGGAGACGCCAAGCGCTTTGAACAGGCGGGATTTGCCGCCTATCTGAACAAACCGGTCAAACGTTCGATCCTGATGGAATGCCTGCTACGCATCCTTGGAGGAAACCCCGCTGAAAACGGCAGCATCCTGACCGGGCGCTCACTCGCCGAGGCCGGAAAACGGGTGATCCGCCTGCTCGTGGTTGAAGACAATCCGGTCAATACCATGGTCATCAAGGGCGTGCTGGCCAAACTCGGATACACCCACGTTGACTGTGCGTGCGACGGTCTGGAAGCCGTCGACAAGGCTGGACAAGGCCACTACGATCTGATTCTGATGGATTGCCAGATGCCGAAACTCGATGGCTACGATGCAACCCAACGTCTGCGTGAACTCGGCCTTAAAACACCGATTGTCGCCATGACCGCGCATACGCTCAGTGGCGACCGGGAGAAATGCCTGGAATCCGGCATGGACGATTACCTCGCCAAGCCGATTGCCATCGACCGACTAACCGCCTGCCTTGACCGCTGGCTGCTATGCACTGCTGACCCGCTCAGTCAGCCCGTGGCAGCTCATGCCGCACAAGCCAGCAGCAAGCCTTCTGACGAGGTCTTCAAATACGACGCTTTCCTGAAGAACATGATGGGTGACGCCGAACTGACAGAAACCCTTCTCAGGATGTTTGTCGCCAGCATGCCCGGTGATCTGGAGAAACTCAAAGATGCCATTGCCAGCGGCGACGCCGCGCAAGTCCGTTCAGCGGCACATTTCATCAAGGGTGCGGCGGCGAACATGTGCGCCATGGCCATCAATGCCGTTGCCTACGAGATCGAACAAGC
>JBAXHE010000136.1:0-6274 GCA_037139055.1 Betaproteobacteria bacterium
CTTCTCTTTTCCGGACTTTCTGCAAGCCGCCGTCAGGCGGCGTGTCCGACCCGCAGGGGGAGGAAGACCTAAGGTGCCTATGTGGTGTCTTGAGTTCTTACAGACCCCTTGCGAAATCAATGTACTTACTTCTTGAGACGCACGCCAGATTTTAGGCGCACGTCGAGACGGTTCCGCCTTTATCAATCGAACAGACAACCTCGTACAAGCAACGCCCTCTAATACAGAATAGCAAAGGTAGTCGACCTGGGCGGGTTCAATGTCAGTTCGTTGCTAATCTACAACCATTACGCGTGTTTTCATTAGGTCTTGAATAACACGCTCACGAAAACTCGTCCCATGAGATTGGCGTGCCGGGAATGCGATGACGGCGGCAGAACGCTGCTGGACAGATGCCACTGTGGAAGAGGCGCTCTGGACAGTCTGCGGCGGGAGCTCAAGCGTCAAAGAGAGCTGGTTGTTTACCTTGTGACGCTTGTTGTTCATTCTCGGCTAGCTCCGCAATGACCCACTTTTCGTGAGTTGAATAATCGTCTAATGAAACCTTGACGACAGGAGACGCAGTCTTCTTGTCGAACGGCTTCAGTTTCCCATCGTCGCCCTTGCGTGTCAATCCGACGTTAAAGAGCTTAAGGATATTTTTCGGCGCTATTCCTGAAAACTGAAGGAACAGGACCTTTTTCCCGGCATCGCCCTCACTCTCCGACACCGCATCGGAGTGCAGCTCCGTGGCAAGACTCTTCGGATATGGCTCGATAAACAATACCTTGTAGATGCCACTGGCCACGATATGCCGCGCACAGGAATGGCAAGGGAAGGTCGTTGAATACAGCGTTCCACCCAACAGCCCCGCCTTGAAAGCCCTTGCTACCGATGTGATGGCATCCATTTCGGCATGCACCGCCCGTGAATACTCGATCAAGCTCTTTACATCTGTTGCCTTGACTGCCTTGGCCACGTCCTCCAGACGGACCCCTTCAGCCAGCAGGTTGCTTTTCTTTAACTTCTCGAAGATCTGCTCGTAAAGCACATCCTTCTTTTTGTCATTGTGGCAGCGCCTGTCCTGCCAAGCATGGCAACGATGATCGTTTACACCAGCATTTTCTGTATAGAGTCCGCCGCCGTACTGCGGTACGTCATTACGACCAAGCCCGATCAATTCCCCTTTTTCACTTATTACCGCCGCGCCAACTTGCCGCGACAGGCAAGCCGATTTCGCGGCTTCAGAATACGCTGCATACATCGAGGACTCATCAAGTGTCGGTGTATGAACCGGACTACCGAAGATGATCTCCAAGAACCGATCCAGTGACTTTTCTAACTGGATCTTGTTTTCTTGGTCGTTTCGAACAAAGAAGTCGGCTTGGTAAAACACATCACGGACTTTTTGGCCGTGGTCGTCTTCTTCGCGATAGTCCCGCTCAATAATCTTGCTCAGCGCGGTCCTGTCCAAATTTTGCTGTGACGTAAGCCGCTGCTCGCGAACCCCAAGCGGTGCAAATACTCCGATCAACCAAAATATCTCGCCATACGTCGAACGCAATAACTTGAGTTCTTCCGGGTGCTTAATCGAGTCGATGATGTGGACCTGCCGAAGCTTCTTTGGCACGGCAACACCATCAGCCGTCTTTCCAAAACCCTCGAGATCTCGTCGCTCCGCAATTTTTTCGACCGCCTTCGCAGCCAAGTATGAGGAGCCACACGCCTTTCGGAGCTTATCACCGACTGTCTGCAACTTATCAACGCGATCGGCTGCAAGTAACTGATCGGCGATAGCATCCTCGACGAGTTTGGCTCCCTGTGCGATGTATTCGCTGAGTTTATAGTAGTGAACTTCGTAGGAGTACTCGCTGCCCAAGATCTCATTGAGCGTCGCGTAGGTCGTCGAACAGCCAGATCCAACTGGGCCGACGAGTGCAATAACCAACTCTTCAGTAAGCCGTTCGTTCAGTCGCGGAATCCTGGCAGATTGCTCGGTCGCACCTTGCTCAGGTCCAGCCACCACCTTTAGCGCATTAGTTCCTGCTGTACTCATACCACCCTCTGTATTCGTATATTGTTTTTCTATTGCACCCCGAAACGGGGTTGCTGCCGAAAGAGCTCAAGACGGAAAGCTTCAGTGAATGAAAGATTGAAAGTGTCATGATGCCTGAATCGAAACTTCCGCGCAGCCCCCTGAGCATCAGCATAGGCTTCCTAAGAGCAAGACCCCCAGGAAAACCCTAACCTACGCAGGGATGCGTGATGCGTCCAGACCCACATCGCAATGCAGCCAATCCCCCTGCTGAAACCTTTCATTGATGGTCACCACAAACGCGTCTAAGATGTTGCCAATATATGCCAACTAGGGATGCTTTTGCCAATGGCCAAGTTTAAATCGGACATCTTGACGATCACAGAAGTCGACGACTACCTGAAGGTTCCGTCCCAGCACTGCAATCAATGGTCGTGATTTATCCATTCGAACTTGCTCGGCACCTACCTATGTGGCATCGAACAGCCCAGCATTAGAGTTGCGATCAGAAGGCATCGCCAATCAGTTGGTGGCGCTGCGCGACCAGATTTGAAATTGGAGACAAGAAGATGACTCTAAAACTCGGCGAGCTTAAGAATCTGAAATTGAAATCAGTCTGGAGCCATGAGGAACGTGACTTCACACCTTGGCTCGCCGAGGAAAGTCATATGGCAGCCTTGTCCGAAGCCATTGGCATGGACCTGCAGTTGGATCGCATTGAGGTTCCAGTCGGTCCATATTGGGCTGACATTCTGGCTAAGGACGCATCTGGTGAGTACGTGGTAATTGAAAACCAGTTCGGCAAGACGAATCATGACCATCTCGGAAAACTGCTGACCTACGGCGCGACGCTTGGTGCATCTGCAATAGTATGGATCGCTGAGCAATTCACGGAGGAGCACCGCAAAACGATAGATTGGCTAAATGAGCGCACCATTGACTCCCTTTCGCTCTATGCGGTTCAGCTCGAAGTACTGCAAATCGATGACTCACCTCCCGCGATACGCTTCAATATCATCAGCCAGCCCAATCAAGTTGTTCGTGCAGCGACTGCGGCAAAAGCATCCGGGGTGCCGACAGAAACACAGCAGATGCAACTGGAGTTCTGGACGATGTTTCAAAAACGATTGCTGGAAAAAAAGGTGATCCCCTCAGCGCAAACTGCCCGACCGCAGTATTGGTTTGATGTCGCGCTCGGTAGGTCAAATTTCACCCTTTCCAATATCTTGGACACCTACACTGGGCGGATTGGCGTACGCGTGTACCTCAATAACAAAATCGCTGATGCTGCGCTGACCCAGTTAGAGAATGACAAGGCTGCTATTGAAAATGAACTCGGCCAAACGCTGTCATGGAACCCAACGCCAGAGAAGCGCGACAAGATCATCGGGCTGTACAGGAAGGTGGACTTGTCAAACCGTGAGGCATGGCCAGAGTACTGTGACTGGTTAGTCGACTATGTTGGGAAATTCCGTAAGGCGTTCATGCCACGGATCAAAGCACTCAAGTTGAACGAAGTCGCGGCAAGCCACGGCGTGTAGAGAATTAGCTCAAACGCCTCAATGACGACCGAGCAAGGATACTGAATGGCATCCCAAATCGAACGCATCTTGATTCTGGCGAAAACTTACCCGTCGCCCAGCGCACAGCACGTTGAAACGTCTTGTGTGGCTGGTATTAACGAGCATGGGGTGATGCGCCGCTTGTATCCAGTACCATTTCGCATGATTGAAGAAGGTCAGAAATTCAAGAAGTGGCAGTGGATTGAAGTACGCGTCGAGAAAGCCAACAAAGATCACCGTCCGGAGAGCCACAAGCTATACATCGATACCATCAACTGCGGGGATTTGATCAGCACAAGAAAAGAGTGGTTGGCACGATGGGAATGGCTCGACAAGATTCCATCGTTCGACAGCTTCGATGCAATCAATTCAGACCACCTGAATGACGGACTATCCATCGCACTATTGCGTCCGAAAAAGTTGCTTGGTCTTGATGTCACAAAGGCCCGAAACCAGGAGTGGACGGAAGAAGAAAAAGAGAAGTTGATGCGGGAACAGATGCAGGGAGATCTATTTTCTAAAGTGGAAGCCAAGCGTCAGGTGAAGGAACTCCGCAAGGTGCCGTTTGATTTCTACTACCGCTACCTGTGCGACACGCCGGAGGGCGAAAAGGAGCATCGCCACAAGATCGTCGACTGGGAAGCCGGAGCACTGTTTTGGAACTGTCGCCGAGACCACGGTGCGGATTGGGAAGCGCCGTTCCGAGCCAAATTAGAAGGGCAACTCGGAGGCAAAGATCTGATGTTTCTGATGGGTAATCAGCACCGATTTCAAGATCAGTGGCTGATCATCAGCCTGGTCTATCCGCCTATGCGAAAGCCTCCCGAAGTGACGCCACAGGCCTCACTGTTTTAGAAACCGCTTTGATGTGCGTAACTCGCGCACCGCTGTATTCTTTGACGGCATTCGCCACCATGGATCGATGGCAGAAGTTCGCATCAGCCTCGTAGCAAAGCAGAGCACAATCTGACGCTGCCACTAACGCAGCGAGCTCAACTATGGCCTCGTCTTGTGTTTTCAGGTACTTCAAGAACCCTTCGGTGTAGCGTTTCCAGTTTCCATCTTCGCGATAACGTTCGCGGATTGGCTTCGGACAGCCGAGATCTACCATGTGAACGTAATCGCGGCCAGAAAGGTTCAGCAAGTTACCCAAGGCTGTCTTGGAAAATCCCGCCTTGCGAGACAGGGGAAGCTCACGGACGTCAACGATCGTTTCAATGCCGTGCTCAGCGAGCAGTGACATAAACGCGTCAGTATCAAGTCCTTCGTAGCCGATAGTAAAAACAGTCATTGAAGATCACCCCTATAAGATTTCATTTTACCGGAGTACGGTTGCACTGACGAGCGCTGAGTGTCCGACAAAGGGCTGGCACTTTGGCGACTACGGCACAATAATAAGGGGCGATGACCCTGGCGACCGCTCGCCAAGATACGTCCATTGAAGAAATCTTTCATCTTCAATCCTTAACAATCCGATTGATGATGATGAGGAGATAGAGTTAGGCACCTTACGCACCCAATGGGTGCGACGCCTTTGCGCGGATTCCAGGCAATCCCTTGTAACCCAGAGGAATGGAGCGACAGTCACCGATGATGTCGCCCATTGACGGTCGCCATCCCCAAATCCGCACTCCCGTCTGCCGTTCGTCGGGATTTCACCCCCAGCACTTGCGCCTTTCACTCCTTCCGGTAGCGTGAATCTCGTTATCGGGAGGGTAACGCATGGCATCGAGAGGCAACACACAGCACACGGTCAGGCTCGCCCCGCATATCGAGCACGAGCTCGACCGAATTTCCAGTGAGCGGCGAATCAGCCGGGCAGAACTGATGCGCGAAGCCATTGTGCAACACCTCTTCGGCGAGATCTGGCTCACCCGCTGCAACGCCGCCCTCGACGAAGGCGTCCGCCGTTTCGAGGAGACTCAGCGGCAACTCGAAGCGCAAATCCGCTCACTCATTGATGGGAGTCCCGTGGAGATTTCCGTCGAGGCTTCAACCACGGCAATCCGCGAGTCGGAGACGCGTCTCATGAAGCACATCGACGAACGCCTGACGCGCGTCGCTCAGGGGCTCGTCGCGGTGATCGAAAGCAAAACGGATGGGAGAAATAAACCGGACGAAGGGAGGGGCGAATCATGAAATCGAAAATAATCGGCACGCTGTCGGCGATGCTCGGATGGCCAACGATATACGGCAGCGCGAGTTGGATCGGATCCATGTGGCGGCGGGTCTCGCCGTTCCGCTTGCGGCACGGGCGTAACGAGACGTTCGCCGAAGCTGTCCAGCGTGTTGGCGCCACTCAAAAATCTCTTGCTGCAAACCGCAGGAATTTCGCCTTTGCCGCGACGATACATCTCCTCGCGACGGTCGTCGCACTCGGGTTTGTGGTGTCGGCGTTCCTGCGTGGAGAAAGCGGCTTCGCCCTGATCGGCTTCGCCGCCTTGAATGGCGCATTGGCGTTCACCTTCGCCTTCCGCCACTGGCAGATTCGCCAATGTCGGCTCGGGGGTGTCTCCGAGTTCCTTTGCCTCGTCTGCCGTTTCCGTAGCCGGTCGTGAGCCGGCATGCAGAAGCAATCGTGGACCAAACTCTTCGGCGGAATTCCCCCGCCGACCGCCACTCACCTTGTCGACCTTGACGCCGCGATGCTCGCCGGATTGTTCGGTTTCGTCGCCGGTTGCGCACTCGTCTGCCTGCT
>JBAXHE010000137.1:0-6179 GCA_037139055.1 Betaproteobacteria bacterium
GGACTGGCATTTTTCAAGCTGTCCATCGGCATGGGCACGATGCTGACTTACGGCAGCTATTTCCGAGACAACCAGAACATTCCGGCCACCGCGACGCGGGTCATGCTCGCCGACCTCTCCGTCTCCCTGCTCGCCGGCATCGCCATCTTTCCGGCGGTATTTGCCTTCGGCTTCGAGCCGGCCGCCGGCCCCTCACTCGTTTTCATGACCATACCCGCGGTGTTCACGGCCATGCCAGGCGGCGCCATCTTCATGACCCTGTTTTTCACCCTGACCGCCATAGCCAGCATTGGCGCCATGCTGTCGCTGCTGGAAGTGCCGGTATCCATTCTCTCGGAACGCTTCGGCCTCAGTCGTAAAAAAGCCTCGCTTATCACCATCCTATCGATCATGGTGCTGGGACTTCCGGCCGCGCTCTCGCCAAGCCTGACGTCCAATCTCCTGGTTTTCGGCATGAACCCATTCGACCTCTTTGACTTCCTGAGTTCGAATGTCCTGCTGCCCACAGGCGGTATCCTGATTTGCCTCTTTGTCGGTTGGGTCTATGGTTTACCCGAACTGGAAAAGCGCTTGAGCAACGAAGGCCAGTTGTCGAACACGGGCTTGATCAAGGCCGTATTTTTCCTGGTACGTTATGTTGCCCCCCTGTCGATCGCCGTCGTTTTGCTGCATGGCCTGAAACTACTTTAAAGCAGGAACGAAAAGCTTACACCGCTCCTTTCTTTCCGGCTTCCGATTCAGCCCATCAATACCAACCACGGCCAGACCAAACTTGAACGGCGCGTCAGCCGTGGCGAGATGACCGCCGCCCCCTCCATCCAACCCGATTATCCGAGTTGATACCGGTCGCTGACGCGGGAGAAATTATTCCTCCGAAGTACCCTGTTTACTGCCGAAGCACGCCGTCGGTCTGGTCTCGCACGTCCTTGACTAATGGCCTTCCCCGCAATGCCATTCAATCGATGTCTTGCACCAAGACATGCCTTAAATAGCCCGTAACGGAGGACTCACAGGAATATTTTGCCCTCCTTAGCATCAACCATTCGTCTACGCTTACAAAACCTTCAATACAAATGCTTGTTGTTGTTTCGTTGACATTACCCCCATACACGCTAACCTGTTAATACGACAGAGCAGCCATTAGCGCAACTTGCATTGGTTGTTAATTTAATAATTTATTGATATTCGAATATATCGACCATCCAAACCAAGGTTATGCAACGTACTTTCTGTCCCTGTTGATCCGCATCAACAAACAGCAATGACAACTCAGACGATCGGAAAACACTCGCAACGAAGGAAATAATTATGGGGAACGGGGAAAAACAAACGGCCAAAGCATCGAAAACCAGCACTGCCAATGAGTCACCCTCGCCCAGCACGCGTCAAATTCAATCTTCAAAAATCAAAACATTGCTGCTGATGCGAGGCAATGTGGGCAAGGAGGTCGCCCAACTGAAGAAAGCCTTGCGCAAAAGCCTGGAAGACGCCGCGAGCACCTATTCCGGTCTGAACAGTAGCGACGACTTCAACGCCGACACTGAAACTGCCTTGCGTGCCTGGCAATCCAGCGTCGGACTGGTCGCCGACGGCATTGCCGGTCCGCGCAGTCTCGCCGCGCTGGGCCTAATGTCACCCACAACGCTGACGGTCAGCGTCAATACTGCGCTAGTGAACCGCCTGTTCCCGCTCACCCGAACCTCCAGCATCGCCAGCAACCTGCCTTACGTCACCACAGCACTGGCCGCCTTTGGCCTGACCGAAGCCAACATGATCGCCACCGCGCTGGCGACGATACGCGTTGAAACCGAAGGCTTCGTGCCGATTGCCGAACAGCCTTCGCACTTCAACACCCTGCCCGGACAGGCCTCGTTCAGCGCCTACGAAGGCCGCCTCGGCAACAAGACCCCCGGTGATGGCGCGCGCTACCGCGGACGCGGCTTCGTGCAACTGACCGGGCGCGACAACTATGAAAAATTTGGTCGGATACTCGACATCCCTCTGGCCGAAAACCCTGACAGCGCGTGCGCACCCGAGATTGCCGCCTGCCTGCTGGCCGCATTTCTTGACGCCCACCGGGAAAAGCTCTCAATAGCCCTGGACAAGGATGACCTGAAAACCGCGCGCAAGCTCGTCAATGGCGGCAGTTATGGCTTGGAACACTTTTCCGAGACCTACCGCAAGGCCCAGCAAGCATGGGGCCTTGGCGCCAAGGTGTTGGCCGGAGCCAGGCGCAAGACCACACCACCTGTTGCCTCGCGTCGGGCCACCCTCAACGTCAAGCCGGACGTTGCCGACCTGCGCGACCGGCCATACATGCCGCCACCGCGTTCGTTACCGCAGGTCTTCCCGGCCGACAAAGATATCCAGCAATTCATCGGCGCCTACACCCAGGCCGGGCTGATTCTCGACCAGGGCCAGGAAGGCGCGTGCACCGGCTTCGGCCTGGCCTGCGTCATCAACTACCTGCGCTGGAGAGCCGCCGCCATGCCGAAGAAGCTGGAATCGGTCAGCCCGCGCATGCTCTACAAATTCGCCCGCCGTTTTGACGAATACGAAGGCGAGGACTACGACGGATCAAGCTGTCGCGGCGCACTCAAAGGCTGGTATCTCAACGGCGTCTGCCTCGAATCGAAATGGCCTCATGGTACCGGAGACAATGCCCTGCCCCTCTCCGGATGGGATAGCGACGCGATTGAACGCACGCTCGGCGTGTATTACCGCATCGACCCGCAGTCCATTACCGACATTCAGGCGGCGATTCAGGAAGTCGGTGCCGTCTATGTTTCGTCCTATACCCATCGCGGCTGGGAGGGCATTAAAACCAGCACCAAGCCACCCGCATCGCACACCGCCCTGCCGGTAATCATCTACGACGGCAAACCCTCTCGCAGTGGCGGGCACGCCTTCGCGCTCATCGGATTTAACCGTACCGGCTTCGTGATGCAAAATTCCTGGGGCAACAGTTGGGGTGCCGGCGGCTTTGCCGTCATCAGCTATGCCGACTGGTTGGCGCACGCCATGGACGTCTGGGTCTCAGCAATGGGCGTTCCCGGAGTAGTCTCGGGCCGTCTGGCCATGAGCGGCCAGGGCAAATCGGGCGCCGCATCTGCCACCCAGCCGAACAACTGGTGGGACGAAGAAACAGCTTACCGACACAGCATCGTTCTCGGCAACAACGGCCGGGTCGATCGCTATCTCACCCAGGACGGCGTCACCCGCACCTTGCAACACCAGGCGTGCATCCTGCCCGACAAGTGGTTCCATCAAAGCCCGCAGGAGAAAAAACGCCTGGTCATTTATGCCCACGGCGGCCTCAACAGTGAAAGCGCGGCGATCAAGCGCGCCCAGGCCATGGGTCGATATTTCCTCGGCAATGGTTGCTACCCGCTGTTTCTAATCTGGAAGAGCGGTCTCCTCGAATCGCTGAGCGACATTCTGGCCGACAAAACCCGAGCCGAAGCGGCCGACAGGGCGGGCCGCGCCGGGGGCTGGATCACTGACAAGATCACCGACCCGGTGATCGAGAAAACCATCGGCCGCCCCTTCGCCCGCCCTCTCTGGAGCGAGATGAAGGAAAACGCCGAACTCGCGGCAGCCAGCGGCCGAGGTGGTGACCTGCTGACTGACGCACTGCACTCGCTTGCCGGCAGTTGGGGCGACGCCTTCGAACTGCACCTGATCGGGCATTCCGCCGGATCGATCATGCTCGGCCGCTTGCTCGACAACCTGGCACAGAAAGACCTGATCGCCCACGTGAAATCGGTGCATCTCTATGCCCCGGCGTGCACCGTCGCCTTTGCCAACCGGCACTATGCCACGCATGCCGAAATCATGGACAAACTGCACCTCGACATTCTGAGTGACTCGCGTGAGCAAGATGACAACGTAGCGATGATCTACCAGAAATCGCTGCTCTATTTCGTGTCCAATGCGCTGGAAGCCGACTTGTGCATGCCCATCCTGGGCCTGGCCAACGTTTTCGACGCCGGATACTCCGGCTGGGATGGTTCGCCTGACAGCGCCGAAGCACTAACTAATTGGCGCAACGCCGTTGAAATCAGTCAGCTGGAAAAGCGCCTGACTCTCCACGATGAAGAAAAATTCATCATCCGCCACAGCAAAGCGTGCGAGGAGCAAGAAAAAGCCTCCTGCGCCTCGCACGGAGGTTTCGACAACAACATTGACATCATCGGAAGCACCTTGCAGCGAATTACCGGCGAACCGCTCACGCTCCCGGTAGATGATCTGGTCGGGTTTTAGCCGAGACCGAACATGAAAAACCTTTATTCACGCCTCACATTAACCCGCGCTGCCAGGGGCGCGAATCACAGGGCAGCGCCACATCACATCGATCACGAGGAGACTGTCATGAAGTTCATGAAAAACATCGCTCTCTCAACAATTCTTGTTGCGGCTGCATGGGCAAGCTTAGCACCGGCAAGCGCACTGGCCGACGAATGCGTCACCCGATACAGAACCGACTGCGTCGAAACGGATGACGCAGGACGGTGCAAGAGATTCGAGCGCGTCAGCTATGAAGAATGCACTTCCGGCAAAGACCCGGTGCATGTGAGCCCGGCCACCGAAGAATGCTACGACTGCTTTGAATACAACAAGGACGGCTCCTGCTCGAAAACCAGAAAAGTCAAATGCCCGAACTAAACACTGATTTACATCTCCAAGGATGAACACCATGCTCGACAAAAATCGCCAGTTTTTTGCTCTCATCACCGCGCTGATCGTGCTTTTATTTCTGTGCATTGCATCGGTGCAGTCTGCTGATCAATCCACAGTTAAACCGCCCCCCGCAGTCGAAAAAAAGGAATTGCGCATCTCCAAGGACGGAAAAGGCATTGTCGACCAAAACGACAAGCTCATTGCCCGCTTCGTTAAAGACATCAAAATGGAAACGACGAAGGGACAAACGCTAAGTCTGCAAGGCTGCATGTGCTGCACACCGGAATGCATCATCTACGACAAAAACGGTAATTGCATCAAGACCTATAACTCATGCACCTGGGATTTTGACTGCAGTTGCAAGTAGGGAATTTCGCCCCCCGAATCTTCAAGCCATGGCCAGCCGATCCAGCGGGCTGGCCACCCCACGCCCGCCGCGATTGAGTACATGCGTGTAAATCATCGTTGTAGAAACATCCGAATGACCCAATAGCTCCTGCACCGTACGGATGTCGTAACCCGAGTCGAGTAAATGGGTAGCAAAACTATGGCGCAGCGTGTGCGGAGTCGCCGGCTTGTTGATCCCTGCATCTCGCACCGCCTGCCGCAGCGCCCTCTGTACGGATTGATCCTGCACATGATGGCGGCGCACCACCCCCGAGCGCGGATCGACAGACAGTTTTACCGAAGGAAAAACGTACTGCCACATCCATTCACGCCCGGCCCCGGATACTTGCGATCCAGCGCATAAGGCAGATACACATCACCATGACCCGCGGCCAAATCCTGACGGTGCAACTCACGCACCCGCTCCAGGTGCACACGCAATGCTGGCGCCACACTCGCCGGCAGCACGGTCACCCGATCCTTCGCCCCTTTTCCATCGCGAATCAAAATTTCACCGCGCTCGAATTCAACATCCTTAACCCGCAGTCGCAGGCCTTCCATGATGCGCATTCCCGTCCCATAGAGCAGCCTGGCGATCAGGCCGTGACTTCCTTCCAAACGCGAGAGCACCGCCATGACCTCATCCCGCGTCAGCACCACAGGCAAGCGCTTAGGGGCCTTGGCCGCTTCCACCTTATCCAACCAAGGCAACTCAACAGCCAACACCTCTTTGTAAAGAAACAGAAGGGCACTTTTTGCCTGATTTTGAGTTGATGCAGCCACTCGACCTGCCACTGCGAGATGTGAAAGAAAGGCTTGAACCTCCTCAGAGCCCATAGATATTGGATGTTTATTGCCAAAATGGCGAATATATCGTCTAATCCAATCTAGGTATGCATCCTCTGTGCGAATACTGTAGTGCTTGAAGCGTATCCGCGCTCGAACCTGCTCAAGAAGACGCGGCGCACACACCGCCCCGGAAGATGACGTAATTTCTGGCATTTATAGGCTCCACTAATTTCGAGTAACCTCATGAATGTATTCAGCTTATCACATACTACTGTTTTTTTGTACAGGGCTATTGACGGAAAGTTTTGCGTCATGACGCAAAA
>JBAXHE010000138.1:0-6126 GCA_037139055.1 Betaproteobacteria bacterium
GATTTCGGGCGACAGACCTCACGCAACAATTTGTCGTCGGGTGTTCCGGAGCGCACCGGCATTTCGAACGGGGATTTCACCTCTTCCTGGCGCAAGAGTTCTCCGTCGTCCTTGTAATAACTGCGCTTCAGCGTGGCGTGGGTGCGTTCGTTACAGTCAAATCGGTTCAGAACCTCGATGGTTCGATAGGCCACCGACGTTCTCGGGTCGACAATCGGCTTGTCGAGCACAATACGGCCCTTGGCCATGGCCTCGGCATTGGCATTGATCACGATACTGTCGCGGTCAATTTCGACGCGCTTGCCCTGCTCGGTGGCGACCACCTGCCATGCGGCAGACGACATGGTAGGAAGCGCCATGGTCAGCAGCGCTACGATGGCGGAGAAGCTCCTGAAGCCCATGATAGAACTTTCACTCATTGGTTTTGTACTCATCGCCACATTCACGGAATGACTGAGCAATACTTTAGCCGAATTTGAAGCGACAGCGGGAACGAACTCGGTTCTGACAGGCTCTAAATCGCCGAGTATTGCCTAAATTCATCAATTAAAGTACCTTGAAAGGTCACGTTAGGGGTGCGGCACCAAACCTGGTGTCGCTGAGAGAGTCCCTTTGAACCTGTACGGGTCATGCCGTCGTAGGGAAGCGAATGACTGTCACCGGTTTTTCCTCCTCCGCTTCGCCATTTCTTGCACGGATGCCAGTTCCACCGTGAGCCACTACGGTCTCTTCGCAAGGAAACACCATGAACGCCAACGAAAAATTCATCGCCTCAGACGCCCACGTGGACGAGGCCGCCATCAAGCCCCTGCCAAATTCACGCAAAATTTATGTCGAGGGCAGCCGCCCGGACATTCAGGTCCCGATGCGTGAAATCTCGCAAGCTGACACGCCAACCGGCATGGGTGGCGAGAAGAATCCGCCGATCTTCGTTTACGACTGCTCCGGCCCTTACTCCGATCCGCAAGCCAAAATTGATGTGCGTAATGGCCTGCCCGCCCTGCGCGCCGGCTGGATCGCCGAGCGTGGCGACACCGAGGCCATGCCCGATCTGTCCTCCGAGTTCGGCCGCCAGCGTGCCGCCGACCAGTCGCTTGATGAACTCCGTTTCCCCGGCCTGCACCGCAAACCTCTGCGTGCTCAGGCCGGCAAGAATGTGACGCAGATCCACTACGCCCGCCAGGGCATCATCACGCCCGAGATGGAATTCATCGCCATCCGCGAGAACAACAACCGCGAAGCCTACGTGGCGGGCTTGCGTTCGTCCGGGCCGCAGGGCAACAAGCTGGCCGACATCCTCTGTCGTCAGCATCCCGGCCAGAATTTCGGCGCGTCGATCCCGAATGAAATCACTCCCGAGTTCGTGCGCTCCGAAGTCGCTCGTGGCCGCGCCGTGATCCCGGCCAACATCAACCACCCGGAAGCCGAGCCGATGATCATCGGCCGCAACTTCCTGACCAAGATCAACGCCAACATCGGCAACTCAGCGCTCGGTTCAAGCATCCAGGAAGAAGTCGAGAAGATGACTTGGTCGATCCGCTGGGGCGGCGACACGGTGATGGACCTGTCGACCGGCAAAAACATCCACGAAACCCGCGAGTGGATCATCCGCAACTCGCCGGTACCGATCGGCACCGTGCCGATCTATCAGGCGCTGGAAAAGGTCGACGGCAAGGCCGAGGAACTGACCTGGGAAATCTTCCGCGACACGCTGATCGAACAGGCCGAGCAAGGCGTCGACTACTTCACCATCCACGCCGGTGTGCTGCTGCGCTATGTGCCCATGACCGCCAGTCGTTTGACCGGCATCGTCTCGCGCGGCGGTTCGATCATGGCCAAGTGGTGCCTCGCGCACCACAAAGAGAGCTTCCTGTACACGCACTTCGAAGACATGTGCGAGATCATGAAGGCCTACGACGTCGGCTTCTCGCTCGGCGACGGCCTGCGCCCCGGCTCGATCTATGACGCCAACGACGAAGCCCAGCTCTCCGAACTCAAGACCCTCGGCGAACTCACCGACATCGCATGGAAGCACGACTGCCAGGTGTTCATCGAAGGCCCCGGCCACGTGCCGATGCACATGATCAAGGAGAACATGGACCTGCAGCTTGAACACTGCAAGGAAGCCCCGTTCTACACCCTCGGCCCACTAACCACAGACATCGCCCCCGGCTACGACCACATCACCAGCGGCATCGGCGCCGCCATGATCGGCTGGTTCGGCACCGCCATGCTGTGCTACGTCACGCCCAAGGAACACCTCGGCTTGCCGGACAAAAACGACGTCAAGGAAGGCATCATCACCTACAAGCTTGCCGCCCACGCCGCTGACCTCGCCAAGGGTCACCCCGGCGCGCAGATTCGTGACAACGCGCTATCCAAGGCCCGCTTCGAATTCCGCTGGGACGACCAGTTCAACCTCGGTCTCGACCCGGACAAGGCCAAGAGCTTCCACGACGAAACCCTGCCCAAGGAATCGGCCAAAGTAGCCCACTTCTGCTCGATGTGCGGTCCGCACTTCTGCTCGATGAAGATCACTCAGGACGTACGCGACTACGCTGCGGCACAGGGGATCGACGAAAAAGCGGCGCTGGAAAAAGGCATGGAAACCAAGTCGATAGAGTTCGTTAAGGCTGGCGCTGAAGTGTATCGACGGGTTTAAGCACTTCAACGGGTGCGTTGTTCTCACACGAAAACAGCGCACCCGCTATCGTCGGATTCACGGGTTACGATGATCCGCCGGCTTTCCTTTTTGCCAGCTGGTCGTAGCAATCGTCGGAAATCTCTTTCTGATGCTCGACCAGGCAGCTGATGATGCGGCCGCCACCGGGCTCGACTCCTTTGCAGAATTTTTCTGCATCGGGTTTGCAGGCTTTTATCGCCCGCTGCGTCTCGACGCGCTTCTTGAGCGTGTCATAACAGGCATCGGAGACCTCTTTCTGATGATCGAGAAGACATTGCATCGCCTGCTGTCCGCTTCCCTTGCTCTGGCTGCAGAATTGTTCCACGTCGATGCGACAGGCCGCATTCCTTTCCTGCGCCCCTGACCATACAGGCAAGGACAGCAGGAAGCAGCACAAGACGAATCGGATGTTCATAACTCTCTCCCAGTTCTAAAAAACCAGAGGAACCATCGAGAGAGCGGCCCCTCCCGATCCGATTCAATCAACCGTGACGCCGACCAGCGCCCCGATTTGCCGGAGCCGCACCATTTTCATGTCGGCGCTCGGCGCGATCCGCGTGCTGATCCTGCCGGGCTTCATGTCGATCCTGACGCCGCTCAGCCCTGTTATTACGCAACTCGTGTCGGTCCTGGTGGAGGTCGCGGCGGTCATTGCGAACCTCTCGACGATCATTATTCACGGCCTGTCGATCCTGACGAACGTTCGCGTTATCGCGCTGCAGCGCTTGGCGATCCTGTGCCAGTGCAGCGGTATTGCCGCTTTGACGATCCGTGCGCAGAGTATTCAGATCCTGACGTCGCTGGCTTTCGGCCTGATTGAGCGCGCCACGATCCTGATTCAACTGGCGGCTATCCTGACGCAGTTCGGCGCGGTCACGCGCAATATCCTGCCGATCCTGGCGTATATCCCGGGTGTCCTGCCGCAACGGGCGATTTTCCTGGGTGGCCGACGATGACCTTCCGCCCGGGGTAATTGTCGTCTGACTTCCATCCGCCGACTGTGCCATAACAGGAGAAACAAAGGCAGCGCACAAAACAACGGCAATCATCGTATTTCGCAACATGACCATCTCCTCAGATAAGGGTTGAATTGTTTTGTTCTACGGGGATCACTGTATGAGGAAGAGGTGTAAACGTCTGTGAGGAAATGCTACAAGTTGTTTCTGCCCGGCAAGACCATCCAGATCAGCAGAGCATAAAACACTGCAGGAAAGCCTTTCAAGGCAAAGGAACTACTCGCGTCGCCAATAACCGCCTTCGAGCTTCCACTGACCGTTGCCTTCCTGCTCCCAACGTTGACCCACCCAGCGCTCATTCGGCCGGTTCAACTCCCAGTGGCCTTCGACCCAGCGGTAGCGGTTGTTTTCCCAGCGCCAATAACCCTGTGTCCAGATCACCCCCTGACCCGGCTGGCCTGGCATCGCCGCTGCCTGAGGAGGCGGCGAAGTCGCCGGCGCGACGTAGCCGGGCTGCGGCCTGGACTGCGGCCCCCAGACAGCAAAATTCACCGGCGTGCCGGCACAGGCGGAAACCCCCAGCGCGAAAGCTATCAGCCACACCGGGCTTGGAACGATTATTTTCATGGCCTACGTTCCCGTCGTCTCGCTGCGATCAGATCGACGGTTGGCTCGGCAGAATCTACAAACGGTATTTATCAACGACCTTCTCGTAACCTTTTTCCACCATGCACGCCTCCATGGCATTCTTGGCGTCATCACCCGAGGCTTGACGCGCCATGACAGATTTACAGGCCACCAGGTCATCCTGCAAGGCTTCATTACTCCCACCCTTGGTATAGGTGTAGGTATTTGCACAAGCGCTCAGCAGCAAGAAAAAGCTTACGGTGGAAACAGTACCGGATTTCATGAGAATACCTCCCGTCAGAATAATTCGAACAAGACAAACCAAGTTAGCACAGTCCAGGCGAAATTCCATCCCGGGGAGCCAAAGATCAACCGCGCCTTATAATTCGGAATCACCATCGCCAACGTCTGCGCCATGCTCTGGATTCTGCTCTCGCTATTCTTCTGCTGGCTGATCTATCGGGAATTTCGTCGCTGCCGGGTGGCGCCGTTAGGTTACGACCATCCTGATCCGACGCCTCTATCCAAGCCTTATCTCGCCATTTTGACGGTGTTGTCCCTATTATTTGCCTGGCCGCCTTTCCATTACTGGCAATTTGAGCGCCTTTTATCGGCAAAAGCCACACTATTGGCCGACAAACGCCCTGCCAAAGTCCATTGCAACACCATATTTGACACTTTTTTTGACTCAAACACACTTGCCGCCGGTCACGCAGACCCAAATACCGGTCAAATTGGTATCCAGTACCCGTGGTGCGAGCGATTAATGGACTATCTTGCCCATCCGTCCCGAGCCAGCCGAGAGGAAATCGCCAGCCTGAACCTGTTCACCCACGAAAGCATGCACGTGCGCGGCGAACTCGACGAAGCGCTCACCGAATGCCAGGCCGTTCAGCGCAACTTCCGTGCGGCCCGTTTGCTCGGCGTTCCTGAGCAAACCGCCAGAAAGACTGCGCTCGATTACTACCATGGCGACTACCTGCGCCGCTCCACCTCCGGCGCAATGTCTGCCGCCTATTTCTCCGACCAGTGCGCCCCTGGAAAGGCCATGGACGAGCACCTGGGCGACTCAAGCTGGACCAGCATGACGCGCGAAGGCACTTACCAAAACGAGTCCGACAGGAACAGTCCGCAACGCTGATAGCCACGTATTACTTTTGGCCTATATCACGCAGCGGAAGTCTCATTAAGTGACAAAAATAAAGAAGTGCCATCAAGGTCAAGTAAAATGTTTTCCGCATTGCATTTTTTTACTGGGAAAATTATGTATTCATATCGCGTTTTGATTAGCGTCTGCTTCCTTTGTCTGGGACTTGCCTCGTGCTCGACCATGAGCCCAAAAGAATGCCAAGTAGCTAACTGGCATGATGTTGGACAAGCCGACGGGCTGGCCGGAAAAAACCTGACTTTTTTTAACGAGCGGCGAAGTGACTGTGCCGAAGCCCACGTTCAACCTGACCAGAAGGCTTACCTGAGCGGGCGCGAACAGGGGTTAAGATCCTATTGCCAGCTCGGTAACGCGCCGCAGGTCGGTCTGCGTGGCGAACCTTATGAAGGCGTTTGCCCGCCCGCGATTGATCAGGAATTCCGCCGCCGGCACCGCATCGGGTTCGATATCCATCAATTCAATGACGAAATTGGCCGGCTTCAGCGTCGTTACGAGTCTCTCGAACAGCATTTCCGCAGGAATCAACAGGAGTTCGATCAGCGCCTGGGTTCACGTGGCAGGAATGATGACTACCAGCGCCTCTACCGGAATTTCGAATATGAGCAGAACCGGATTCGTGGGGAGCAAAATGAGGTGGCACGCGCCCTGCAAGTGAATCAAGACCAGTTGCGCAACGCCGAAATGGTCTTACA
>JBAXHE010000139.1:0-5944 GCA_037139055.1 Betaproteobacteria bacterium
AGCAGCAGCGATTGACGAATCTTGCGCTGCGCCGTCGCGGCCAGATGGAAGGTAATCCAGCAAGAGGCGCCAACCAGAAGAATGGGCAGGACAATATGCACCAGATCCAACTCCGTCTGCCAAGAGCCATTACTCATCACATAGCTGAACGCCGCCGGCCCGGCAAGCAGAGGAATCGCCAGCGGAACAATCGAGGCCTCATGCTTGGCCTCAACAGGTGATGAGGAAGCGGCGCCTTTGAAGGACGTTTCTTTCCCCAACACCATGGCAATCGCCAGCAGCAATACGATGATTCCCCCACCGATCTGCATCGCTCCGATGGAAATGCCCATCAGCCCAAGAAACGACGCCCCCAGGAAAGTCGCAACGAGCAGAGCGATGGAAACACTCAAGCCAAGAAGCCGGGCAAAACGCTGCTTCTCTTTCAGATCGAAGCCAACAACAGCCGCCAGAAAAACCGGAATCATCGTGACGGGACCGACCAGGGCGAAAAGCGTGATGGTCTTCTTTAGGGTGAGCGCAAGCAGTTGCAGCATCAGGACTCCGGATTCGATGTGAATTGATATTGGCAGCGGCATTCATTATTGGCCGGTCGAGCCCTTTCAAGCTGTCGGCGGCGCTTCAACTCCACGTGGCCGCTTATATCGGTTGTAACCCCAAAGATACTGCTCGGGGCACTGCCGGATCAATTGTTCGATCTCGTAGCTGATTTGCACTGCACGCTCCTCGGTTGACCCGGTAATCGGCTGCGTCGGCGACTGAATGTGGAAATAGTAACCCGCCCCATCCGGCAGACGTTCAGCCCAGACCATGATGGCGGCAGCACCGGTTTCCGTCAGTCGTGCCGCCAGGGTCATGGTGTACGCCGGCTTGCCGAAGAAGTTGAGCCAGCGGCCCTCATTCACCTTAGGCGCCTGATCGGGCAGCATACCGACCGCCTCACCGCGCTTCAGCGCCTTGAGCAAGGCCCGCACCCCCATCAGGTCTGCGGCGGCAATATGCAACCGGGCACGCGCCCGCCCGGCTTCGATCATCGTCTGCAGCCAGGCCTGCTTGGGCGGGCGATAAAGCACGGTGATCGGGGCATGCGTCGACAGATACTGCGCACAGATTTCAAAGCAGCCCAGATGCGGCGTCAGATAAACAATCCCCTTGCCTTCACGGGACGCCGCTTCGACCAGCTCCCAGCCGGTAATCCGGACAACACGTGCGGCCGTTTCTTCGAGCGGGCGCAGCCAGATCTTGGGCAACTCCAGCGCTGCCCTTCCCGCCTGGCCAATCGCTGAGGCCTGCAAGCGACGCGCGCGCTCTTGGCCGAGTGCCAACACCATGTTTTCATGCATGTGCCGACGGTAGGTCGGCGAGAAAAGCCAAGCCAGCCAGCCGAGCACGGCACCGACCCGGTGCAGCCACGACAAGGGAAGAGTACTAAGAAAGCGAAAAAGAGAAATCACAGAATAACCCTTCGAACAACGTAATTGACCTGCACGGTTTGAAAAACTACAATTATCCCATTCGCCGAGTTAATCAGGACAACTTGCAGGGCGAGGGGAGTCAAAAAAGACTTTCAAAATACTGCTAAATCGTCGTCTGCTCAGACCCCGGAGCCGGCAACGCCGCCGCAACGGGGTTTTTATTGGAGCAGAAGTACATGTCTAACGAGTTTCTCTTTACCTCGGAATCCGTTTCCGAAGGCCATCCCGACAAAGTTGCCGACCAGATTTCGGACTCGATCCTCGACGCCATTCTGGCCGAAGACCCAACCGCCCGTGTCGCCTGCGAAACGCTGGTGTCTACCGGACTCGTCGTCATCTCCGGCGAAATCACCACCAAAGCGCACATCAACTATCGCGAAATCGCGCAGGAAACGGTCCGCCGCATCGGCTATACCGATTCAGAAATCGGTTTTGATTACAAGAGCTGTGCGATTCTGACGGCCATCAACAGCCAGTCGCCGGATATCGCTCAAGGCGTTAACGAAGGCCAGGGCATCGATCTCGACCAGGGCGCCGGGGACCAGGGCTTGATGTTTGGTTACGCCTGTAACGAAACACCGACGCTGATGCCTTTGCCGATTTATTATGCACACCGCCTGATGCAGCGCCAGGCCGAAGTCCGCAAGGACGGCCGTCTGCCGTGGCTGCGCCCGGACGCCAAGAGCCAGCTCTCGGTCAAATATGTCGATGGCAAACCGGTATTCATCGACACCGTCGTCGTGTCCACGCAGCACGGTCCGGACGTCTCGCACGCCGATCTTTCGGCGGCGGTGATCGAACACATCATCCTGCCGGTGTTGCCGAAAGAGCTTCTGTCGGACAAGACCCGTTTCCTGGTCAACCCGACCGGTCGCTTTGTCGTCGGCGGCCCGCACGGGGATTGTGGCCTGACCGGCCGCAAGATCATCGTCGACAGCTATGGCGGCACTGCTCGCCACGGTGGCGGCGCATTCTCCGGCAAGGATCCGTCCAAAGTTGACCGCTCGGCAGCCTATGCTGCGCGCTACGTCGCCAAGAACATCGTTGCTGCCGGACTGGCCGATCGCTGCGAAGTCCAGGTCGCCTATGCCATTGGTGTCGCCAAGCCGGTGTCGCTGATGGTCAATACCTTCGGCACCGGCAAGATTGCCGATGAAAAGATTGTCGATCTGATCGGCAAGCATTTCGACCTGCGTCCGAAAGGCATTATCCAGACGCTCAATCTGCTGCGCCCGATCTACGCCAAAACCGCCGCCTACGGCCACTTCGGCCGCGACGAACCGGAATTCACGTGGGAAAACACCGACAAAGCAGCAGCGCTCCGCGCTGATGCCGGGCTGTAAGCCCATCCCGAAGGGATGTCGGTGTTTCGGCGTAGGCTAACCCCGGCGGGAGCCGGGCGTTAAGCCGCGCAGCGGCGGCCGAAGCCAAAAACGGACAAGGCTGCAGCACTGAAAGCTGACGCAGGACTTTAATCGATTCGTATATCCAGAAGTAAAAAAGGGCCACCCGGCCCTTTTTTCTTTTACTGGAACCAAACGTAGTAAGATTATCTCCTAGACCGGATGAAACCCATCGAACCCAACACCATGCTAAAAAAAATCAACGTCAATCAGCTGACTGTTGGCATGCATCTCAAGGAATTCTGTGGTTCCTGGATGGAGCACCCGTTCTGGCGCACCTCATTCGTCATCTCCAACCCCAAAGACCTTGAAGCCATTCGCAGCAGCAGCATCAAGGAAGTCTGGATCGACAGTTCCAAAGGTCTCGATGTCCCGCCCGGCGAAAGCGTTATCCTGGAGGCCGAATCGGAAGCCGAGGTCGATGCCGAATTAAACCTTGCCGCAAAGGGAACTCGCGAGACAGCCCCGGTATCAGCCACGGTTGAATTCAAGCGGGCGGCCAAGATCTGTGCCCAGTCAAAAAGCGCCGTCACCTCGATGTTTAATGAGGCGCGCATGGGACAAGCGGTCAACACGGCCAGCGCACAAAAACTCGTCGAAGAGATTTCGGACTCGGTCAGCCGCAATCCGGGCGCCCTGATCAGCCTGGCGCGGCTAAAAACTGCCGATGATTACACCTACATGCATTCGGTTGCCGTCTGCGCCCTGATGATTGCTCTGGCCAAGCAACTCGGACTCGACGAGCAGCAAACCCGCTCGGCGGGGATAGCCGGCCTGCTGCATGATCTCGGTAAAGCCTTGATGCCGATGGACGTACTCAACAAACCGGGAAAACTGAGTGAGGAAGAATTTGCAATCATCAAGAAGCACCCGCAAGAAGGTCACAAATTACTGCTGAGCAGTACCGGCGCCGATGAGATTGCCCTCGACGTTGTCCTCCACCATCACGAAAAAACCGATGGCTCAGGATACCCTAAAGGACTCAAAGACGAGGACATCACCCTGTTCGCCAAGATGGGAGCGGTATGTGATGTCTACGACGCAATTACATCGAACCGGCCCTACAAGGCGGGTTGGGACCCCGCCGAATCACTGCGCCGAATGGCCGAATGGACCAAAGGCCATTTTGACCATTCGGTATTCCAGGCTTTCGTGAAAAGCGTTGGAATTTATCCGATTGGTTCTTTAGTTCGACTTGATTCCGGACGGCTAGGCATTGTCATTGAACAGGCTGCAAACTCACTTCTAACCCCCTGCGTCAAGGTGTTTTACTCGACCAGTTCGAAGTCACGTATCGCTCTCGAAATCATCGACCTCTCCCAAGCCGGTTGCTCGGACAAAATTGCCAACAGGGAAGAACCCGGCAAATGGAATTTTCCTGACCTCAACGAACTCTGGTCCGGGCAAACCGGTTACTAGCCGAGAAAAGCCCAGCATGCTCAAACGCATCGGCGTCGAACAGCTTCAGGTCGGCATGTATCTTGAAGAATTCTGCTGTTCATGGATGGAGCATCCGTTCTGGCGCAGCGGTTTTGTCATCACCGATAGCAGGGATATTGAGCGCATCCGTTCGAGCAGCGTTTCAGAATGCTGGATCGACTGCCGCAGGGGAACCGATGTTGCCCCTGACCAAGCATCGGTATCGGTAACGGAAGCAGAAACCCGGATTGAAACTGAACTCAATCAGGCAAACCTCGAGCCAAGGCTCGCTGAAAACACCTGCGCCATCGACGAGTACGCCCGCGCCGCTGAAATCTGCGCTGACGCCAAGCAACGGGTCATCGCCATTTTTCAGGACGCGCGGATGGGCAAAGCCATCGACACCGTCGGTGCACAGGGCCTGGTCGAACAGATTATTGAATCCGTAACCCGCAACTCCTGCGCGTTGACCAGCCTGGCCCGCCTGAAATCGAGCAGTGAATTCACCTACATGCACTGCGTCGCTGTCTGCGCCCTGATGGTGGCGCTGGCCCAGCGCTTGGGGCTCGACCATGAAAACACCCGTGCCGCCGGACTTGCGGGGCTGCTGCATGACCTCGGCAAGGCGGCGCTGCCGATCGAACTCCTGCACAAACCCGAAAAACTCAGTGAGGACGAATTTGACATTATTCGGCGCCATCCATTCGAAGGTACTCGCCTCTTGCAGAACTGCGGCGTCGGTGGAGCCGTCTTGGATGTCTGCCTGAATCACCACGCTCGCATGGATGGCTCGGGGTATCCGAACAAGGTCAAGGGCAATGAAATCAGCCTGCTCGCCAAAATGGCCGCGGTCTGTGACGTCTATGACGCCATCTCCTCAGGCCGTCCCTATAAAGATGCCTGGGACCCGGCCGAAGCGATGCGCAAAATGGCCGAATGGACGAGCGGGCATTTTGACCCGGTGGTTTTTCACGCCTTTGTCAAAAGCATCGGGATTTATCCGGTCGGATCACTCGTACGGCTGACCTCAGGGCGACTGGCTGTCGTTGTAGAGCAAGCGACAACCTCTTTGCTCACCCCGAGCGTCAAGGTATTCTTCTCGACCCAGTTCAATGCCCGCATCCTCGAAGAAACCGTTGATTTATCCTCAACCCCCGGCGAATTCATCGAAGCCCGTGAAGACCCGGCAAAGTGGAATTTCCCTGACCTGTTCACGCTGTGGTCGGGCCTGTCCCATTCCCCCTGGTAATTGACAGCCCTCTTCACAACACCAACTATCCGCGTATAATCCTGAACTTATCCGAGGAGCGCTGCAAAACCGGTATTCACCAGTTTCAGGCTCGGAACCTTAAACGGCGCTCATCCAACCCACCCGTACCGGGTACGGGAAGACGGATGAGCCTGACCATCAGACCCTCAGCACCGCCTCCCTCTCCCGGCTACCGTGACAAAGGAGCCTACTGTGGCAGAGAAATTTACTGATTACGTCATCGCTGACCTGGGCCTCGCTGATTGGGGCCGTAAGGAAATTCGCATCGCCGAAACCGAAATGCCGGGCCTGATGGCCATCCGCGAGGAATTCGCTGCGGCACAATCGCTCAAGGGCGCACGCATCACCGGTTCGCTGCACATGACCATCCAGACCGC
>JBAXHE010000140.1:0-5750 GCA_037139055.1 Betaproteobacteria bacterium
GCGAGCCGGTGGTCCTGCCGGCCCTGCTCACCGAGGTGGTGAAGCGGGCGGCGGACGCCTCCCGGCGCGACCTGCGGGCGGACCTGGCCGACCTGCCCACCACCACCCTCTGTGACCGGGACCTGCTGGGCGCCGCCCTGCTGAACCTCCTGGACAACGCCCTCAAGTACTCCCCCGCCGGGAGCCCCGTGCACCTGCGAGCCCAGGCCCGCGAAGGCTGGCTGCACCTGGAGGTCGAGGACCAGGGCCAGGGCGTCCCCCCCGATCAGCTCCAGCAGCTCACCACTCGGTACTTCCGGGGCCGCAATGTGGGCCAGATCCCCGGCATGGGCCTGGGCCTGCACCTGGTGCGTACCATCGCTGAGCTCCACGGCGGCCGCTTCGAGCTGGAGAGTACCGAAGGCCAGGGCACCAAGGCGAGGCTGGTGCTGCCCTGCGGAGAGCAAGAGGTCCCCTTGCGCCCGTAGCCATTTTGGCTACACTTGGCCTGAGGGCCACGCCATGCACCATTTGTCGTTGAGGGATTTCCGCACCCGGGGCACCAGTGCCCTCAAGGGTGTGCCTGCGGGCGAGACCATCCTGCTCTCCGGGCAGAAGGGTCCGGCCTACTTCCTGGTTCCCGTGCAAGGGGATGTGGCCACCGAGGATCTTGAGCTACGTCGGGCCATGGCCAAGGCCAGCCTGCGCGAGAGCTGGCGGATCGCTGAAGACACCGGGCTCGATCAGCTGAGCGACGACGCCATCCAGGCCCTGGCCAGCCAGGCCCGTAAGGCGCGCAAGAGGGTTGTGAAGGCCCAATGAGGCTGGCCGTCCTCGACACCAATGTCGTCGTGTCCGCCGCCCTCCAGCGCCTGGGACCTTCAGCCCAGATTGTGTGGGAAGCCCTGGAAGGCCGGATCAAGCTGGTGACCTGCCCCCTGGTGATTGCCGAGTACCGTGAGGTGGTCCACCGGCCCCGCCTGGCCAAGAAGGGCCTGCCGCCTGAGTGGCTGGACTTCCTGGTGGATCAGAGCCTCCAGCTACCCGACCCACCGGCTTGGCCCCTGGCGGGACCCGATCCCGACGACCTGGTGTTTTTGGCCCTGGCCAAGCACTCGGGCGCGGTCCTGGTCACCGGCAATCTGGCCGACTACCCCGAAGCCATCTGGGATGCTGTGCAGGTTCTGTCACCCAAGGCCTATTGGGACGGACTCGCGCAAGGTTGAAGGGTTGGGCCACTACGACGACCACCCCCAGCGATCGGGTTCAGTGATCCCCGTCGATCCCCTCCATCCCCGTCAAAAAAGCTTTTTTTTGACCCCTCACCCACCGGCTTGGGAATGGACTTCGCCCGCCGGTGCACTGCTGTGCACAATGCTCAGCCTTCGGTCCTCCCGGTTGGTGAAGGCCTGGAGCTCCTGCAGGGCGGCGCGAGTGCCGTCATCCAGCACCGGCAGGTCCATCAGCTCCAGGCGCAGGTCCCGGGGGCGGCCATCCAGCAGGGGCGCCAGGGCGTCCCGCAGAAGCGCCACCTCCGCCACCCCCAGGGGGCCGTGGACCCGGAGGTGGATGAGACCTGCGCTCACTTCCATCTGGAATGACATGGGCCTCCGGGACCTACATTGGGGCGGGACATGTAGCAGGAAAAGAGCGCAGCTGCTGGACAGAGCCTTGCACAGAATGGGCTTGATCAGGCAATGGTCACCAGGTGATGGTCACGTAGCCGTTGCCGCCATTAATGTTGTTCTGCATGCTTCCACTGATGATGGAGGTAGGGTGCAGGTAGCCTGACCCACCACCGCCGCCAGAGTAGGCGCCGGCGCTGCCACCCCAATAGCCGCCGCCGCCGCCCGCCGCGAAGGTGGTCCCGACATTGCCAATGTAGTAGCCGCCCTGGCCCAGGGTGCCGATCATGGTTCCACCGCCACCCCCGCCATTGCCGCCCCCGGAACTCGTGCCACCGGTGGCCGCCGCGCCAATGCTGCTGGGGCTGGCTGTATCACCGGAGGTGCCACCCCCGCCACCCGAGGATCCGGTGGGATTGGTCCAGCCAGTGCCATAGCCGCCGGCGACGCCGATGGCGTGCATGTCTCCAGGGCCGCCCCCAGCGCCACCCGCAACAATGATGCGATTGGAAAGGGCTGTGCCACCGATCCGAACATCGCTGGCCCCGCCACCCCCGCCGATGTTTCCAGCTGCTGCAGGATAGCTGCCAACGGCCGGTACGCCGCCCCCATTCCACCCGGCACCAGTGTTGTTGTAGCCCCCGGAGAAGGTAGAACCATTCAGGCTGCCCCCTGCTCCGCCCACATAGATGTTCAGAACCTGCCCCCCCGACACCGCCAGAGTCCCCTGGGCGTGGCCGCCATAGCCGACAGAACCGCCAGAGCCAGCACCACCGGCGGCACCGTAGCAGTTAATGACCACGCGGTTGACCCCCGAAGGGACTGTCCAGGTCTGCGCGGCGCCGGTGTAGCTCAAAGTCACCGCATTGACAGGCGTGAAGGTCACATCACTGCCATAGGCGGTTCCTGCGCTGTTGGTGGCGTAGGCTCGCACATGGTAGGTCGTGCCGGTGGTGAGACCCGTCAGATTGCTTGAAAAGGCACCTGACTGGACAGTGGTATCGGTGGTATGGCTACCCGTGAGACTGGGGTTGGCCGCTGTGCCCCAGCACACCCCGTTGGCAGTGATGGCAGCTCCGCCAGTGGCGCTGATGGTCCCACCGGTGGTCGCCGTCGTCCCGGTCAAGGCACTGATGGCGGTCGTGGTCACCGTTGGCGGACTGGCAAGGGTGGAGAAGCCGACAAAGTTGCCGTAGACCGTGCCAGCGCTGTTGGTGGCGTAGGCGCGGGTCCAGTAGATGGTGCCCGGCGTCAGGCCCGTGAGGTTGCTGGTAAAGGCGCCGGACTGCACGATGGCGGTTGCGGGCGCTACGCTATTGGAGGTTGTAGGTGTCTGGGTGTTCGTGGCATAGCACACGCCCTGGGCCGTGATGGTGCCCCCGCCGTTGCTGGAGACGTTGCCCCCGCTGGTGGCCGTGGTGGCCGAAATAGCGGTGGCCGATGTGGTGCTTAGCGTGGACTGCGTGGCGGCCGAGGTGGTGAAGCTGACCTGGGTGCCGTAGGCCGTACCGCTGCTGTTGGTGGCGTAGGCGCGGACATAGTAGGTGGTGCTCCCCGCCAGGCCCGTGAGGCTGCTGGTGAAGGCGCCGGACTGCACGATGGCGGCCGCCGCCGCTACGCTATTGGAGGTGGTGGGTGCCGTCGTGGTGGCATAGCACACGCCCTGGGCCGTGATGGTACCCCCGCCATTGGTGGAGACGTTGCCCCCACTGGTGGCCGTGGTGGCCGTGATGGCACTGGCCGCCGTGGTGCTGAGCGTTGGCACTTGGGCGAGGGTGGTTAAGCTGACCTCCGCCCCGTAGGCCGTGCCGGCGCTGTTGGTGGCGTAGCCGCGGACGTAGTAGGTGGTCAGCGGCGTCAGGCCCGTGAGGCTGCTGGTGAAGGCGCCAGATTGGATAGCGAAGTCTGAGGTCTTGGTGCTCAGCGCCACCGTGGGACCGCTGCTGGTGCTCCAGCAGATGCCGTTGAAGGTGACCGGATACCCGCCAGGGCTGCTGATGGTGCCACCGCAAGTGGCGGTGGTGGCGGTGATGGCACTGATCGCCGAGGTGGTGAGGGTCGGCCTAGCGAGGAGGGTCACGACGGTCGCTTCAAGTCCGTAGCCGGTGCCGGCGCTGTTGGTGGCGTAGGAGCGGATGTAGTACTGGGTACCAGGCGTCAGGCCCGTCATGAGGACGGTGAAGGGGCCTGCCTGTACAAGGGTGTCGGCTGGCGCCGTAGGACTGGAGATCGAGGGGTTCGGGCTGGTGGAATAGCACAAGCCCTCGGCTGTGATGGTGGCCCCACCGTTAGAGAAAACTCCCCCACCCGAGGTAACCGAGGTATCTCCAACGGTCCCGCCGCCAGTGCTATTCATGATGGGCGCCACGGCGCCGGGCGTGGTGAAAGTCACCTCGTTACCGTAGGCGATGCCGGGGCCATTGGTGGCGTAGGCGCGCACATAATAGGTAGTGTTCGCGGTCAGGCCTGTGAGAGCGCTGACGAAGGAGCCTGACTGGACCACGGTGTCAGCGGTCTTGGTGCTGAGAGCCACGGTAGGTCCGGTGCTGGTGCTCCAGCAGATGCCGTTCGCAGTGAGGTTGGCCCCACCGGTGTTGATGATGCTGCCGCCGGAGGTGGCGCTATACGAGTTAATGCCATAGACTGCCCTGGTGCTGAGCGTTGCGACAGTGGGGGCCGTGGTGGTGAAGGTGACCTCAGGTCCGTAGGCGGTGCCAACGCTGTTGGTGGCGTAGGCGCGGAGGTAGTACGTGGTGCTCGGCGCAAGTCCCGTGAGACTGCTGGAGAAGCCACCAGACTGGACGGCAGTGTCCGAGGTCTTGGTACTGAGGAGCACCGTGGGTCCGGAAGTGGTACTCCAGCACACACCATTGGCGGTGATGGTGGCACCACCGGTGGCGCTGATGCCGCCGCCAGAGGTCGCAGTGGTGGCGGCGATGCTGGTGGCCGTCGTGGTGGTGACTACGGGTACGCCGGCCGAGGTGGTGAAGCTGACTTCGGGCCCGTACCCGGTGCCGGTACTGTTCGTGGCGTACGCGCGGACATAGTAGGTGGTACCGCCAGTCAGGCCCGTGAGGCTGCTGGTAAAGGTTCCAGACTGCACGATGGAGACCGCTGCTGCCACGCTGTTAGAGGTCGTAGGGCCAGTGCTGGTGGCGTAACAGACACCCTGGGCTGTGATAGGCGCCCCGTTAGGGATGGTGACGGTGCCCCCACTGGTGGCCGAACTGCCCGTGATGGAACTAGCCGCGGTGGTGGCAGAGAGGATGGGTGCCGAGGGGGCCGTGGTGGTGAAGCTGACCTCAGGTCCGTAGGCCGTGCCCATGGAGTTGGAGGCGTAGGCCCGCAGGTAATAGGTGGTGCTTGGGGTCAAGCCCGTGAGGCTGCTGGTCCAGGGGCCGGCAGCAGTTATGGAGTTAGCTACCGCCTTGCTATTGGCGACGGTGGGTGCCGTGGTGGTGGCATAGCACACGCCCTCGCCCGTCATGGTTAGTCCGCCGCTGCTGCTGATCACGCCGCCAGTGGTGGCTGTGGTGGCCGTGATGGCACTGGCCGCCGTGGTGCTATCTATCGTGGGAATGCTGGTCGCAGTGACGAAACTGGTCTGATAGCCGTAGGCCGTGCCGGCGCTGTTGGTGGAGTAGGCCCGGACATAGTAGAGGCTACCTGGGTTCAGGCCCGTCAGGCTGGCGGTGAAGGCGCCGGACTGCACGATGGTGGCGACCGCTGCCACGCCATTGGAAGTTGTAGGTGTCTGGGTGCTGGTGGCGTAGCACACCCCCTGGGCCGTGATGGTGGCCCCGCCATCGCTGGAGACCGTGCTCCCGCTGGTGGCCCCCGTTGCCGTGATGTTTGTAGCCGTCGTGGTAGCTGTGAGGGTGGGCAAGGCAGGCAAGGCGGTGGTGAAGCTCACCTGGCTGCCGTAGGCGGTGCCGGCACTGTTGGTGGCATAGGCGCGGACGTAGTAGGTGGTGCCTGCGGTCAGGCCCGTGAGGCTGCTGGTAAAGGCGCCGGACTGCACAGCGGTGTCGGTGGTGTGGCTACCTGCCACGTTGGGATTGGTGCTGGTGCTCCAGCACACGCCGTTGGCCGTGATGGTGGCCCCGCCCGTGGCGCTGATGTTGCCACCGGAGCTGGCGGTGGTGG
>JBAXHE010000141.1:0-5723 GCA_037139055.1 Betaproteobacteria bacterium
TGAAGATGCGGCTGGAGAGGTCCGCCATGGGCTGGATGTTTTCCTTGAAGCGCTGGGCTGAAGTCAGCGTGCCCAGCTGGCCACTGCTGTTGATGTAGACCGCAGCGCCACCCGTGGAGGTCACGCCGGTGATGCCGGCGATGTAGACCTTGTTTTGCCCCAATCCGGTCATGGAGATATATGGTGTGCCTAGAATTAGGGTGTTGGCTAAACCCGCCGAACCCGAATTGCCAATGACAATGTTGCTATAGCCGGTTGTCAGGTACATCCCGGCACCAGAGCCAATTGCGATGTTGTCAGTACCCGTGGTTACAGCCAGGAGGGCACTGGAACCAATGGCAGTATTGGTACCAGAAGTCGCAAAGGCTAATGCGTTGAGGCCGACAGCGGTGCTGTTGCTGCCCAGGACCGACCTGGATAATGCCCCGCTACCCACCGCTGTATTAGAGACTCCGGTGGTATTGGCGGATAGGGAATTGCTGCCAACGGCCGTGTTATCATTGCCGATCGTATTCTTGCCGAGCGCCGCTGATCCAAAGGCGTTATTGTTAATGCCGGTGGTGTTGAGGGTCAGCGCGGAGAAGCCCAACGCCGAATTTCCTGACCCGGTGCTGTTGTTGGTCAGCGCCGAGGCCCCGACCGCGGTGTTGTTGTCAGCAGTGTTGGCATTGAGTGCGTTATACCCCATCGCAGTAGTATTTATGCCTGTTGTGTTGGAAGAGAGAGCCCCGTATCCTACAGCGCTGTTATGGCTTCCAGAGCTGTTTACATAAAGCGCTGTATGACCAACAGCAGTGTTAGAACCACCCGTAGTGTTGCCTTGGAGTGCCCATCCCCCTATCGCAGCATTCCAGCCACCGGTGGTGTTAAGCCCCAATGCGGCTGTTCCAATGGCTGTGTTCCATGAACCGGTGCTGTTGGAGGCGAGCGCCGAGGTGCCCGCCTTGAGATTGAAGGCTGCGTCAGAGGTCAAGGTTCCACCCCCGGCCGCTGGCGTCGCCCAGGTGGGTGCGCTGGCGCCGTTGGAGGTGAGGACTTGGCCCGCCGTGCCTGCTGCGGTGGCGGCGTAGGCGCTGGCGCTGGCAGCGTAGATCACTCCGCCCGCAGTGGGGGCCGTGGCGGTGCCGGTGCCGCCGAGGGTGACGGGCACGGTGCCCAGGCTGATGGCCGGGGTGGTGGTGCCGGTTGTGACCGTGAGGGGTGCACTGGCCGTAACGCTGGTGACCGTGCCCGAACCAGACCCGCTGCTGGCGGCCACGGAGCCCAGCTGGCCATTGGCGTCAATGACGACCGTCTGCGTGCCCGTGAGGGTGCTCACGCCCCGAATGCCGGCAATGAAGGTCTTGGCCTGGCCCGTCATGTTCGTGCCCGTGCCGCTGGCCGCAGTGCCGATGCGGATGGTGTTGGCCTCCGCCGCCACGCCCAGGTGGCCGATGGCGACGTTGTAGTTGCCGGTGGTGAGCTGGTTGCCGGCCGCGAAGCCTACACTGATGTTGTTGCTGCCGGTGGTGTTACCTGAGAGCGCCTGCAAACCCATCGCTGAGTTATAGGAGCCTTCGGTGTTGTTATAGAGCGCATTCATACCCATCGCTGAGTTGTTGGAGCCCGTGGTGTTGGAATTGAGCGCCTGCGCACCCATCGCTGCGTTGGAGTAGCCCGTGGTGTTGCGAGCGAGCGATTTGTAACCCATAGCTGAGTTAAAGGAGCCTACGGTATTGAAAGAGAGCGCCTGCAAGCCCATTGCTGAGTTCGAGCCGCCCGTGGTGTTGAAAAAGAGCGCAGACTGACCCACGGCTGAGTTCGAGGCGCCTGAGGTGTTGGAAAAGAGCGCACTCGCACCCATCGCTGAGTTGGCGTTGCCCGTGGTGTTGGAAAGGAGAGCATCTTTACCCATTGCCGAGTTATCGTTGCCCGTGGTGTTGGAAAAGAGCGCAGTCGCACCCACCGCTGAGTTGTTGCCGCCCCCGGTGTTGGCTTGAAGCGCATCCTTACCCACCGCTGAGTTGAGGCTACCGATGTTCGCTTTCAGGGCCCCGGTGCCGACCTTGGTGTTTGCGTAGGCATCCGAGCCGACGCTGGCGTTGATGTTGCTCAGCTGGGACCCATCCACCGCCGGCAGCTTCCCACTGGTGGGATCCAGCTGCACCACATTGCCAGCCAGGAGGCCGGCATCCAGCTTGGCGGCGGACTTGAGGCTCATGGCGAGGGCCAAATCGGCGAGGGTGCCGACGCCGGTGCCACCGCTGGCCACGGGCAGGAGCCCAGTCACATGGGTGGTGAGGCCCACCTTGCCCCAAGTAGGGGCCGCTCCGGCGCCGCCGGCGAGGAGGGCGTTGCCGGTGGCGGCGGCCGTGAGGCGGTCGAGGGTCGTGGTGCCGGAGGCGTAGAGCAGGTCGCCAGCGGTGTAGCTGGCCTGGCCCGTGCCACCGTTGGCGGCAGCCACCACGCCCGTCAGGGAGCTGGCGGCGAGGCCTGTGCTCACGGAGCCCAGCTGACCGTTGGCATCAATCACCACGGACTGGGTGTCCGTGAGGGTGCTCACACCTCGGATGCCCGCGATGAAGGCACGGTTCTGGCCGGAAGCGGGGCTAGTGCCCGTGTTGTAGGCCTTGCCGAGGCGGAGGGTGTTGGCCTCGCCGGCGGCGGCGGCGTAGTCGTTGCCGATGACGATGTTGTAGCTGCCGGTGGTGAGGTTGGCGCCGGCGTAATAGCCCAGGGCGATGTTGCCCTGGCCATTGGTGTTGGCAGCCAGGGCATTGTTGCCCATGGCGACATTCATGCCACCCCCGAGGTTGTTCCACATGGCCATGGAGCCGAAGGCAGCGTTGCTGGTTCCGTAGTTTGCCGTGAGGGCGCTATCCCCGAAGGCGCTGTTGTAGTTGCCGGAGGTGTTGCCGGCGGGGGCGCCCAGGGCGAAGTACCCGAAGGCAGAGTTGCTGGAAGTTGAACCGGCCTTGCTCAGGGTTCCGCTGCCAAAGGCCGAATTGCGGGAAGCGAAGGTGGCTACGGCCAGGACATTGGAGCCAAAGGCCGCATTGTCGGCGCCGGTGGTGCTGAGCGCCAGCGCGTTGTAGCCGAGGGCCGAATTGTCGGACCCCGTGGTGGCGGCAGCCAGGGCCTTCGAGCCCATGGCCGTGTTGTTGGAGCCCGTAACACTGGTGGTGGTGCTCCCCATGGCTTGGTTGCCAAAGGCGCTGTTGTTGATGGCGCCTACCCCTACGCCGTAGAGGGCCTGGTAGCCGAAGCTGGAGTTGAAGGCACCGGAACCGCCGTACTGCGACTGGTATCCGAAGGCCGCGTTCTGGACGGTGACCGTGTTGCCATAGAGGGCCTGGTAGCCGAAGGCGGAGTTGCCCGCTGCCGTCGTACTCCCGTATAGGGCCCCCGTGCCGAAGGCAGCGTTGTAGCTGGACTTGCTATTGTAGAGGGCCTGGACGCCGAAGGCTGCGTTGTCGTGGCCGATGATGTTCAGGCCCATGGCCCCATAGCCGACAGCGGCATTGGCGAAGCCCGTGGTGGTCGTCTGGAGGGCACCGGCGCCGAAGGCGGCATTCCAGTAGCCAGTGGTGTTGGCGGCCAAGGCACTGGAGCCGAAGGCTTGGTTGAAGTAGCCATCGGTATTGGACAGGAGGGCCGCGTAGCCGAAGGCGTCATTGCCGCCGCCCCCATTGGCCGCGGAGAGGGCCAGGTAGCCAAAGGCGGAGCTTCCATATGATGTCGTGCTTCCCTTCATGGCCTGGTAGCCCGTGGCCGTGTTGCCTTGGCCCGTGGAAACGACCGCCAGCGCCGAGGTGCCGACCTTGGTGTTGAACTTGGCATCCGAGCCGACACCCGCATTCAGGTTCGTCAGCAGGGAGCCATCCACCGCCGGGAGCTTGGCGCTGGCATTGAGCTGCACCACATTATTGGCGGCGGTGCCGAGGGTGATGCCCAGGTTGGCGAGGGCCGCCGTGGCGGTGGTGGCGCCGGTGCCGCCATCGCTGAGGGGGATGGTGGCCACGGCGGTCAGCGTTGTGGTGCCGGCGCCCTTCACATAACCGGTCAGGGTGGTGGCGCCGGTGCCGCCGAGGGTCACGGGCACCGTGCCCAGGGTGATGACAGGGGTGGTGGTGCCGGTGGCCACCGTGATGGGGCCACCGCTGGTGGCGGTGACGCTGGTGACGGTGCCGGTGCTGCCGGCGGCGGCGGTGCCCAGCTGACCGCTGGCGTCAATGACCACCGGGAGGGGATTGCTGCCCGCCGGCGTCACGCCGGAGATACCGGCGATGAAGGTCTTGTTCTGGCCGGTCATGGCAGCGCCCGTCCCACTGGCGGCCGTGCCCAGACGGATGATATTGGTCTCCGCCACTACGCCCAGGTGGCCGATGGCGATGTTGTAGTTGCCGGTAGTGAGGTTGTTGCCGGCCTGGTAGCCCACGCCGATGTTGTTGCTGCCCGCGGTGTTGTTTTGGAGCGCCTGAAAACCCATCGCTGAGTTTTGGTTGCCCGTGGTGTTGTAAAGGAGCGCAGCATAACCCATCGCTGAGTTGAAGTAGCCCGTGGTGTTGGAATTGAGCGCAAACATACCCATCGCTGAGTTCTGGTAGCCCGTGGTGTTGGAGTAGAGCGCGTTGTAACCCATCGCTGAGTTATCGTTGCCCGTGGTGTTGGAAAGGAGCGCCTGCAAACCCATCGCTGAGTTGTTGTTGCCCGTGGTGAGGCCAGAGAGAGCCCTGGCGCCGGCTTTCGTGTTCCCTGCTGACGAACTGATGTTGATGTTCGTCAGCAGGGAGCCATCCACTGCCGGGAGCTTGGCGCTGGCATTGAGCTGCACCACATTGTTGGCGGCGGTGCCGACAGCGAGGGTGGCGGCAGTGCCCAGCCCCGTGATATCGGCCACTGGAATGCTGGCCGTGGCGGTCAGCGTTGTGGTGCCGGCGCCCTTCACATAACCGGTCAGGGTGGTGGCGCCGGTGCCGCCGTTGGTCACGGGCACCGTGCCCAGGGTGATGACGGGGGTGGTGGTGCCGGTGGCCACGGTGATGGGGCCACCGCTGGCGGCGGTGACGCTGGTGACGGTGCCGGTGCCCACGGCCACGCCGTTGATGCGGAAGCTGCTGCCGGTGGAGATATTGATATCACCAACCACATCCAGCTTGTAGGTCGGGGTGGTGGTGCCGATGCCGACCTTGCCTAGCGAGCTGATTCGGACCATTTCTACGGAGGACACCCCGTTATAGGTGTAGAAAGCCAGGCCAGAATAAGGGATATAGCTATCCTCAAGTACCCCGGCGATCGCGGGCACCTGGTTCCAACGCGCGTCGAACCAGGGTATTGGTGATAGCAGTAGCTTGGCGCTCTGGCCGACGGTGAACCCCGCCGCGTTGTTGCCCAGCAGGAACTCGCCTGTGGCGGATTTGGCATCGAGTGTCGCCCTTGGCGCCGCAGTCCCTAGGCCCACTTTGCCTGAGGTGTAGTTGATGTCGCTGCCACTGGTGGTCCACTGGCTACCGGTGAGGGTGGTCCAGGACACATCCGTGGCGTTGGTGGTCAGGACCTTGCCGCTGTTGCCCGTCTGGGTGGGCAGCAGGGCGGTGCGAGCAGCAGTGGCGGTGGAGCCGCCGGTGCCGCCCTGGGTCAGGGACAGGGCCGTGGTCAGGTTCGTCAAGCTGGTGATGTCGCTGTTGGTGCCGGAGCCTGCGGCGGCCAGGCTGGTGCGGGCCGCGGCAGCCGTGGTGGCGCCG
>JBAXHE010000142.1:0-5597 GCA_037139055.1 Betaproteobacteria bacterium
CTACTGTTTTTTTGTACAGGGCTATTGACGGAAAGTTTTGCGTCATGACGCAAAACTTTCCGTCAATTAGGTTGCCGCTCAGTCGATAGGGGGTGACAAACTTGGGGGCCATGAGTTTGACGGTGTGGCCGTATCCCCGAAACTGCCGCGCCCAGTGGTGTGCCCCAGAGCAGGCTTCCATGCCGATCAGGCACGGCGGCAGTTGCACAATCAGCGGCAGCAACTGCTCGCGCAATACCTTGGGTTTGATCAAAGCGACTTTGCCATTCTCATCCACGCCATGAACAGCAAATATGTTCTTGGCAAGATCAATTCCGAGCGTAATAATGGTCATCGACTTCCCCTTTCGAGTTTATTAAATGGCCGACTTCAGAATCACCATTTTGGCACTTCGTTGCCGTGCAGACTTACCTCTGCTTCCTCGGGACGGGGAAGTCCCTTTCATTCGTTAGCCATCTCAGGTACCGCGCATGAAATTTCCGAGTGTCTTTTCTTTTTCATCGTCCCTGTTGATTCTCCTTCTTGGGGCAACAGGAACGTTTGCCCAGCAATCTTTTCAACTGTCCTCCAAGTTTTACGAAGCCGACTTCACTCGTGCGAAATTTTGGGGTGGTGAGCATCGTTTCGGCAATGTCTTCTGCTTAACCTTTCCGCGCAGCACAGATGCAGAGGCACTTGCCTACGCAATGTATAACAACAACACACTTTACTTTAGTCGCGCCGCATACAAAGACCTAACAGCGCTCTATGTGGTGTCTTCAACCGTCCCAGCGGGCCGCTCTGTTGAAGTCGAGATTGGAAATTTGGCCTCTCAGAACCAAAGGAACGTAGACGCTTACCCGGCCAATTTCAAGCAAACTCAAGTCACGGGTTTGCTTGGTCCTTCTCTCATCGTGACGGTGCGTAACTCGACCGAGGGGCCGAAAGAATCGCCATTCCCATTTGTGCGCTCTGTCGCAAGTCGTCCCGATGGTCAACTTACCTCTCTCTCGGTTCATCGTCTCTTCGTCCACGGTCGTGACCGTATTGAGGTTGCAGGGCTTCGTTACTTTAAGGCGCCTCTTGGTCCGGACCGCGAAGCACAGGCCATCTCGGAGTTGTCTGCCTTTGTCGAAGCCGCCGCTGACTCGCTGCAATCCTGCACGGTCAATTTACCCCCGAGAGTGCAATAGGCATGCGATGACTAACACTGCGCTCCAAGGGACGCTGCGCGATAAAGCAGCGCAGCGCCCCTGAGCTTGGACGTTAGCCGTTATGAACTGGCAGCATCTTGATACGCAAATGAAGGCTTTCTCAGCTCGGCTCACGAGCGAGGTTAAGCTCACTCCAGAAATGGCGGAAAAGCTCGCTACTTCAATTGCGGCTGATGTGCGGTTTCTTTCTCCTGAGCAAAAGGCGGAAATCCGAGCAGCTTCCCCAGTCCCGCTTCAAGATCGCCTGGCTGAACTTCAAGCGTTTCAAGGCTGGATGGATCAAGCTCGCACCGTTCGCAACAACCCATTTGTCACTCGCGCCCAAGTGTTGTCACAAAACTACATCTGTTTTGTCTATCTGCCGGAGGCATGCTTTCGCGTTCTCTCGAAGGTATGCCCAAGCGGTTCGGCGGCAAAAAAGTGCGCCCAATTCCTGAGCAACAATCCTGTGCGCGCCTTTCGAAACGCAGTCGCTCACTCTAATTGGACGTACAGGGCTGATTTCGGGGCTATCATCTATTGGGCGCGTAAGGGCAGTGATCCAGACGAGGCCCTCCAAGAGTTTGAGGTTGAGCAAAACGACCTTTCGTTTTGGCAAGCCGTTAGCAGGTGCGTCGCGTATGCTGCTTACTCCAACCTGTAAAACGGCTAACCCGGCGGCTGACCTCGCTCCCTTCGGTCGCTGGACGCTGCGCGATAAAGCCGCACAGCGCCGGTCACCTCTACGTTGGGCCTCTTGCTGCGTTCGCACTGGCACTTGACAAACGTACGTTATAGCGTACCATTCAGGCTTCTTTGAAGGAGCACAAAATGAACACCCTTACCGCCAGTGAAGCCCGAGCGAATCTGTACCGGCTCATTGATCAAACAGTAGAGTCTCACGAACCAATCATCATTTCCGGAAAACGCAGCAACGCCGTGCTTCTCTCCGCAGAAGATTGGAGCGCAATTCAAGAAACCTTGTACCTGCTGGCCGTACCCGGCATGCGCGAGTCCATCAAGGCTGGAATGGCCGAACCCCTCGCAAAAAGCTCGAAGGAGCTTAAGTGGTGAGTTGGCAAGTTGTTTATGCCAAGCAAGCAATGAAGGATGCAAAGAAGATTGCTGCAAGCGGTCTTAAACCAAAGGCACAAGAACTACTTGCGGTTCTTGCCAACGACCCATTTCAAAATCCACCTCCCTTTGAAAAATTGGTCGGTGATCTTTCTGGCGCATACTCTCGCCGCATTAATATTCAGCACCGCATCGTGTACGAAGTCTTTACCAAAGAGAAAACGGTTCGCGTCCTGCGTATGTGGACTCACTATGAATAAGAAGCCCAACCCACCATCCCACCGGACGCTGCGCGATAAAGCCGCGCAGCGCCTGTGAATTCAGACGTTATGCCACAACAGAAAGTAGGCAAAAGTGTCAATGATATGCTTAACACAGGGCGGTTACGGAGGGCTCCAGATTTGTCCTCGGTGGCCGTCTTCAAGAGTTCTTGTTTCCCCTGTTGCCCTTGAAAGATTGCAAATCGTACAAGCTGATCTCCCCGGCGAGATCAGCTTGATATTGACGAGAGGATATGAGCCACGAGCATCTAAATTAGGTTGGCTGCGCAAGCTTTCTAGAATTATCGGAATTATTCTATTCAAGTTCGCCTATGCAAATCGAGGCGATGAAGTTGAGGATATTTTTGGCTCCAACGGCCACGACGTGGACGGAACGCATCTTGATGTTTCATTGACCGTCAATGGCATCAGAGTTCGTTTGCTTCCACTAAGCGTTTTTACTCCAATTTCTTGGCAGAAACGCAGGGCTGAAAAATACTCACGGCCCATAGAAATGGTGAAGAACGCACTTGTTCATAATGGTTTCAGCATTCATAGAAACGAGACTGAGAGCCATCAAATTCACTGCGATCTTGCCGCTACTGAAAGGTCTGTGGCATAGCATGGCGCTCAACCTCGGTCACTGTACGCTACGCGATAAAGCCGAGCAGCGACGGTAGCTCTACTACAAGGGCTTTCCCGATTTCGTTGGGCGTCTCAGTAATGAAACCGCAATTGAGCGATCAGCAGGTCATTTCCTTCAACGCGGTACACCATGCGATGCTCATTCGTTATGCGGCGTGACCAGAAACCGGATAGTGCGTGCTTCAATGCCTCCAGCTTTCCAACGCCAGAGAAGGGTTCGCGCTGGGTTTCACGAATCAGCTTGTTAATTCGTTCAACCATGCGCTTATCTTGTTTTTGCCAGTAAAGATAATCTTCCCGTGCCTCATCCGCGATAATCAGCTTCACTTTGCCAACTTCCGCTCGACACCTTTCCCGGCGTTCAGTTGTGTGGTCGCCGAGAGGAGGCGCTTGGCGTTTGCGGGCGTGCGCAAGAGATAGGCCGTTTCCTCAAGAGCGTTGTAATCTTCGAGCGAGAGCATCACCACAGCTTGGTCACCGTTACGGGTGATAATCAAGGCTTCGTGATCGTCGCAAACCCGATCCATAGTGCTGGCGAGATTTGCGCGAACGGTGGTGTAGGTCATTGCGTCCATGATGTGTCTCCGAATATGTACGTTTTACCGTACATAACAAACTGTTGGTTGTCCAGCAAAAGCGTTCGGACACGACGCCCAGCCCATCATTCGAGCGAAACTGCGCGAAAAGCCGCGCCGCCAGATCACTTCTACGCTAGCCCCCCGCAGCATCGGAAATCTCTACGCTGTGGCATCACAAACAAATATCGCTATTTTCGACAATGCCGCTGACGACGCCCCTCATTTCAGTCAATAATGATGACTACGTATTCTGCAATCACTAGCCAAAGTTCGTGAAGTAATCATTTAACGAGCACTTCAGGGGAGGAAATACCATGTCTTTAGTATGGCGAAAGCAGTTGGAAATCGGTGAAGAAGCAATCGACATCGACCACAAATATCTGATCTGCCTGATCAATACAGTTGAATTGACACTACGCACCCCTGAGCATCGCGACGTGCTTCCTACCACGCTGGCACAACTTGTCGAATATACCCACGCGCATTTTGAGCGTGAGGAAAAGATCATGCTGTCGATACGTTATAGTCGATATGATCAGCACAAGCTGCAGCACCAACTCCTGATCCGGGAACTTGTGGACATCCAGAAGAAAATTGAAGAGAAAGGCGATGGGGAATTTTCTCCTGAGGAATGTGCCGCCATCGCTACGTTGTTCCGTCATTGGCTGCTTGACCATCTTGTCAAGGAAGACATGCTGCTGAAGCCCGCTTTGAACGGCCAGTAGCGGGACATTTTCAGACCAGAGCAAATAGCTGCTCATCCTAGTTAATTCAAACCTTATGACCCACCTGCCCCCACTCCCTGAAATCCAGATCGGTCGTTACCGCCACTACAAAGGTGGCGAGTATGACGTTGTCGGCGTCGCCCGCCATAGCGAGACGCTTGAACCCTTGGTTGTCTATCGCCCGCTGTACAACCAAACCGGGCTTTGGGTCAGGCCCTACGGAATGTTCTTTGAGGAGATCGAGTTTGAGGGTCGGCAACAACCACGATTTTCTCAAGTAAAGGAAGTACAACCATGGAAATGACTAACATCCCTTTCGGCACGACCGACTGGTCGCAAATCGAAGCCACCGAGCATCCGGGCGAACGCGGTCTCGCCATCTGGCGCACTTGCCAGTTTGGTTCTATTCGCGTGCGCCGGGTCGACTACACGCCGGGCTATCTGGCCGATCACTGGTGCGTCAAAGGGCACGTCCTGTTTTGCCTGGAAGGCGAACTGCACACCGAACTGGAGGATGGGCGGACATTCATCCTCCAACCCGGGATGAGTTATCAGGTGGCCGACAACGCCGAGCCTCATCGCTCATCGACCGAAACCGGTGCCAGTCTGTTCATCGTTGACTAACGCTATGCAGCAGCTTGAATTCAAGCTCCCGCCACCGGTGATCGCTTTGACCAGCGCGCTATTGATGTGGCTTACCGCTGACGCCACCCCGTCGCTGGTCGTGGCCTTGCCGTGGAAGCGGGAGATCGGATTGGCTCTGGTGATGGTTGGCCTGCTTTTCGATGCTTCTGGTTTCCTGGCCTTCCGCAAGGCCAGAACCACCATCAACCCGCTTAAACCCGGAAATACGACAACCATGGTCAGCAGCGGCATCTACCGCGTCAGCCGCAATCCGATGTACCTGGGTTTACTGCTCAACCTAGCCGGCTGGGCGGTCTATCTCGCGCATCCGCTCGCCCTGCTCGGCCTGCCGGTTTTTGTCGCCGCCATCACCCGATTCCAGATCGCACCTGAAGAGCGCGTACTGACCGAGAAATTCGGCGCGGAATATCTCGCTTACAAAGATTCCGTGCGGCGCTGGATCTAGAGCCTATTTCGGTAGGTCTCGTAGGCTGCGTTGTTGATCCGGGCGGATGGATG
>JBAXHE010000143.1:0-5489 GCA_037139055.1 Betaproteobacteria bacterium
TCAGCCAGAAGATGGGTATCCACGAGTGGAGTTACGACAACCAGGTGTCCGAAGATGCGCGCAAGAAGGTTCCGGTCAAGGCGCTGGAGATGACGCTGAAGGACATCAAGGTTGAATTTGAACTCGGTTTTGATCCAGTCATGGCCTTTGCTGAAGCCGAGCGCTGCCTGAACTGCGATATCGAGACGGTGTTCACGGTCAAGACCTGTATCGAATGCGATGCCTGCGTCGATATCTGCCCGACCGAATGCATTACCTTTACCGGCAACGGCGAAGAAGGGGAGTTGCGCGAACGTCTGAAGGCCCCGGCAGAAAACAAGGACCAGGCACTCTATGTGTCGGACGACCTGAAGACTGGACGTGTCATGGTCAAGGATGAAAATATTTGTCTTCACTGCGGCATGTGTGCCGAGCGCTGTCCAACCGGCGCCTGGGATATGCAGAAATTTTTCCTGCAGACTGCTGAAGCTGGGGCGGAGGTACGACCATAATGAGCACTACAAAAGAAATCAAGAGCGTCAATGATTTTGTCATCAAGTTTGCCAATGTCAATGGTTCCGGATCGGCCTCGGCCAACGAACTGTTTGCCCGTGCAGTGATGAGCATGGGCGTGCCGACGGCGCCACGCAACATCTTCCCGTCGAACATTCAAGGCATGCCGACCTGGTATGAAATGCGTGTTTCTGCCGATGGCTGGCGAGGGCGTCGTGGCGGCTGTGACATGATGGTGGCGATGAATCCGCAAACCTGGGATCGCGATGTGGCCGAACTGGCCTCCGGCGGTTATCTCTTTTACGATTCGACCAAAACTCTGCCGCGTTCGCGTTTCCGTGACGACATTACAGTTCTGGGTCTGCCCCTGACCGAAATGTGCAACGAGGAATACACCGACCCACGGCAACGTCAGTTGTTCAAAAACATCATGTACGTCGGTGCACTCAGCGCGCTGCTCGAAATGGATTTTACCGTCTTTGAAAAGCTGATTGCTGACCAGTACCGCGGCAAGGACAAGCTGATTGGTGCCAACATCAACGCTCTTCAGATTGGTTACGACCGAGCCAAAGCGACGCTGCCATGCCCGATTGGCCTGCGTGTTGAGCGTTCCGACGGCGTGGGTAAACGCATCTTCGTCAATGGTAACGACGCTTGCGGTCTAGGTGCCGTCTATGGTGGAGCGACGGTTGCCGCGTGGTATCCGATTACGCCATCGACTTCGGTGATTGAATCGTTCAGCAGCTATTGCCGCAAATTCCGTACCGATCCGCACAACGGCATGGCGCGCTACGCCGTGGTTCAGGCGGAAGACGAACTGGCCTCGATCGGCATGGTCCTGGGTGCTGCCTGGAACGGCGCACGGGCCTTCACGGCGACCTCCGGACCAGGTATTTCGCTGATGCAGGAATTCTTTGGTCTGGCCTATTTTGCCGAAGTGCCAGCGGTGATCTTCAACGTTCAGCGTGGCGGGCCATCGACCGGGATGCCGACGCGCACCCAGCAGTCCGATCTGATTGCCTGTGCTTATGCCTCGCACGGCGATACCAAACACGTCCTGCTCTTCCCCGAAGATCCTTACGAGTGCTTTACCTTTGCTGCACAGGCCTTTGATCTGGCCGAGCGTCTGCAGACACCGGTCTTTGTCATGTCCGATCTGGATATCGGTATGAACGATCATCTGTGTCAGCCTTTCGACTGGGACGACAGCCGGCGTTACGATCGCGGCAAGGTGATGAGCGCCGCTGATCTCGATGCGGGCAAGACCTTTGGCCGTTACCTTGACGTCGACGGCGACGGCATTCCGTATCGTACGATTCCCGGAACGCACCCGAGCAAGGGTGCATTCTTCAGCCGCGGAACTACACGTAATCCTTACGCCAAGTACAGTGAAGCGGGTACCGATTACGTCTACAACATGGAGCGCTTGCGCCGCAAGTTCGAAACCGCGAAGACTTTGGTTCCGGCTCCGGTGGTGCAGAAGGCCAAGAAACCTACGAAGTACGGGGCGATCTACTACGGATCAACCGGTCCGGCGATGGAAGAAGCCTTTGTGCAACTCGAAGCCAAGGGCGTGCATGTGGACATCATGCGCGTGCGAGCCTTCCCGTTTGCCGACGAGGTCATCGAGTTCGTCAACGACCACGAATTTGTTTTCGTCATCGAGCAAAACGAGAGTGGTCAGTTGCGCATGCTGTTGATCAACGAAGGCGAACTTGATCCGAAGCGTTTGTTGCGGGTGCTGCACTACGATGGCACGCCGATCACCGCACGTTTCATTTCCGAGAAGATTACTGAAATTTCGGGACGCAAGCTGGTCCCGGTCAGCAAGCAGGTGGCCTCATGACTTTTCTAGCCAAACCCAAGCTGTTTCGTCCCGACACGCCGAAGAATGCCCTCGGCTTTACCAAGCGTGACTACGAAGGCGCCATTTCAACCCTCTGTGCCGGCTGCGGCCACGATTCGATCAGCGCGGCCGTCGTCCAGGCCTGCTTTGACCTCGACATCGAACCGCACCGCGTGGCCAAGCTCTCGGGCATTGGTTGCTCGTCGAAAACGCCGGATTACTTCCTCGGCAATTCGCACGGCTTCAATACCACCCACGGGCGTATGCCCTCGGTGCTGACCGGCGCCGCGCTGGCCAACCGCAGTCTGCTCTATCTCGGCGTCTCCGGCGACGGCGACTCGGCGTCGATCGGCATGGGCCAGTTTGCCCACGCCATGCGCCGCGGCGTCAATATGACCTATCTGGTCGAGAACAACGGTGTTTATGGCCTGACCAAAGGCCAGTTCTCGGCGACCGCCGACAAGGGCTCGAAGAGCAAGCGCGGAGTGATCAACAATGAAACGCCGATCGATCTCGTGGCCATTGCTCTGGAACTCGGTGCCAGCTACGTGGCGCGCAGTTTCTCCGGCGACAAGGAGCAGCTGATCCCGCTGATCAAGGGCGCTATGCGTCATCGTGGTCCGGCGCTGATCGACATCATCAGCCCCTGCGTGACCTTCAACAATCATGCCGGTTCGACCAAGAGCTATGATTACGTTCGTGAACACAACGAGTCGATCAATCGTCTTGACGTGATTCTGCCGCGTGACAAGATCTGCGCCGTCTATCCGCCGGGTTCGCTGCGCCGTATCGTGCAGCATGACGGTTCGGTTCTACATCTGCGCAAGCTGGATACCGATTACGATCCTTCTGATCGCGTAGCGGCGATGAACTACATCAAGGAGCGCGGAACGCTGGGCGAGATCGTGACCGGCTTACTCTACGTCGATAGCAGCGCCGAGGATTTGCATCGCTACCTGAATACGATCGAAAAGCCGCTCAACCAGCTCAGCGATGATCTTCTGTGTCCGGGGAGCAAAGCCCTTGAGGCGCTGAATAATTCGCTCAGGTGGGCGTAAGAGCAGAAACGATAGCAAGCAAACGGCCGCCATTGAGCGGCCGTTTTTTATGGCCATCTCATAAAATGTCAGCGGAGCCAAGAATCTGCAAATTCAAGGCAAAAGGTGTGCGGTGTATCGCACCTGTTGGTATGATGATTCACCTTTCCCGCACACGAAGGTTGATGCCGAGTGTCCTTGAATGTCATTATCACGAATAAATACAAGAACCTAAGCTGATTTCCAAAGGGCGGCAAGAGAGGGAACACTTCTTGCAATAGTACTGTTCCAGAAACACAACACATCACCTTCTGGAGGGTTGAGATGAATACCAGTACGCACCCCGTTGGTTCTGCAAATGAGCCAGCGAAAGCTCCTGTTGCCCCGCTTCCAAAGAGTTTTATGTCGCGCTACGGACTGTTGTTTGCGACCCTGGCGCTGGTGACTATTACGCTGCTTCCCCATGCTGATGGTTTGCCTATTGCTGGCCAGTACATGCTTGGGATCGTGGCTTTTTCCGTCATCATCTGGATGACCGAAGCCGTGTCCTACCCGGTCAGTGCCGTGCTGATCACCGCGCTAACGGCATTTTTTCTCGGTTTTGCTCCCGATCTGGCCAACCCCAAGATTCTTATGGGAACCAGCAAGGGACTGTCGATTGCTCTAGGGGGCTTCAATAATACCGCTTGGGCACTGGTCGGCGGTGCGCTCTTTCTTGCTGCTGCGATGACCAAGACCGGCCTTGATAAGCGCATCGCCCTGCAGGTGCTGTCCAAGGTCGGAGCCAAAACAGACCGCATTTTGATCGGGGTGATCTTCGTCGGTTTTCTGCTCAGTTTTGTCGTGCCGAGCACGACGGCTCGAGTTTCCTGCATGGTACCGATTGTCATGGGCATCATTGTAGCTTTCGGCGTGCCGCTGAAGAGCAAGTTTGCCGGCTTGCTGATGATAGCCGTCGCCCAGGCCGACAGCCTGTGGAATGTCGGCATCAAGACCGCTGCTGCGCAAAACATGGTGGCCGTCAGTTTTATTGAAAAACAGCTCGGGATCAACATCTCCTGGCTGGACTGGTTTATTGCCGCGGCTCCGTTCTCGGCGATCATGTCGGTGGTGCTGTACTTTGTGCTGATGAAGATGATGCCGCCGGAAAAGCAGGAAATTGAAGGTGGCAAGGAAATTGTCATCAAGGCGCTGAAGGAACTTGGGCCGATGCGTCCAGACGAGAAGAAGCTGCTTTTTGTTTCGCTGGCATTGCTCTTCTTCTGGGCCACCGAAAAAATTGTTCATCCATTTGATACGGCGACGACAACCATTGCCGCGATTACGCTGCTGTTTCTGCCCAGAATCGGCGTGATGACCTGGAAGGACACCGAGAGCTCAATCCCCTGGGGGACGCTGGCGCTGTTCGGCGTCGGCATTGGACTGGGTTCGGCTTTGCTGACGACCAAGGCGGCGCCCTGGCTGGCAGCGTCGATCGTCTCGACCTTCGGCCTGCAGGCGGCCGCCCCGCTGATGATCCTGGCCATCCTGTCACTCTTCCTGATCATCATTCACTTGGGATTCGCCAGTGCCACCGGACTGGCGGCGACGATGATTCCGATCATCATTTCCGTCCTGCAGGGCGTTACTACACCGGGAATCCATGTGGTCGGGATGACCATGATTCTGCAGTTTGTGGTCAGTTTTGGCATGATCCTGCCGGTGAATGCACCGCAAAACATGGTGGCCTACGGGACCGATACCTTCGAGGTACGTGATTTCGTGCGTACCGGGATTCCCTTGACGATCATTGCTTATGGCCTGGTACTCCTCATGGGCGCGACCTACTGGAAGTGGCTGGGCTATGTAGGGTAATCGCCAGCCCTGATTCACGAATGCTGTTCTGCGTATGAGCCTTGCTGCTGATCACTCGAGCCATCCCAGGCGTTCCCTGGGCTGGCTCGGCTGGCGTTTGCTGGCGGCACTGGCGCTGTGTGTCCTGGTCGGCTGGATCGTCCGCGAAGAAGTGCTGGTGCGGCAGCTCGGCGCCCTGCGCCAGCAGACGTTGCACCATGTCGAGTTTTATCGCCTCAGTCTGGAATCGCTGCTCTCGCGCAATGAATCGCTGCCCCGGG
>JBAXHE010000144.1:0-5467 GCA_037139055.1 Betaproteobacteria bacterium
TATTATCGGCGACGTCCAGAACCGTCTGCATCTGAATCATCTATCTCTCCAACTTTTCCCGCGCAGCTTACAAAAACTCGCAGTCAGTCTTGGAACCCGTAAGGGAGAATCACCCGGCCTGTAGATAGGCCGGGTGCGAAAAAAAAGAGATTATAGCCTCTTTTGAAGAAAAAGCAAGTTAAATAGCAACTGCTTTCTCTATCAGCTTGGTCACTACCCAAGCCTTGGTCTTTGCCATCGGACGACATTCCTGGATTTCAACCAGGTCGCCTGATTTAGCTTCATTACCCTCGTTATGAGCGTGATACTTGCTCGAACGCACGATAATTTTGTCGTACATCGGGTGCTTGACACGACGTTCGATGAGGACAGTCACTGTCTTTTCCATCTTGTCGCTTACCACACGGCCGATCAGCGTACGCTTGCTAGTCGTTTCGCTCATTGTTTTACCGCCTTTTCACGAAGAAGGGTGCGAACACGCGCGATGTCGCGACGCACCTTGCCGATCTGGCTATGGTTGCTTAATTGCTGAGTCGCAATCTGCATGCGGAGACCAAACTGCGCTTTCAGCAGATCCAGCAATTCCTTATTCAGTTCGTCGACGCTCTTTGCTCTGAGTTCACTGGCTTTCATAATCAACCTACCATTCGCGTAACGAAAGCCGTCGGAATCGGGAGCTTGGCTGCTGCCAAAGCAAAGGCTTCGCGAGCCAGCACCTCATTCACGCCGTCCATTTCGTAGAGAACCTTACCCGGCTGAATCTCAGCCACGTAATATTCAGGATTACCCTTACCATTACCCATGCGGACTTCAGCGGGCTTCTTGGAAATGGGTTTGTCCGGGAAAATCCGGATCCAAATCCGACCACCACGCTTGATGTGACGGGTCATGGCACGTCGAGCCGCTTCGATCTGACGCGCTGTCAGTCGACCACGGCCGATTGCCTTGAGGCCAAAATCACCAAAGCTTACCTTGGCGCCACGCGTAGCCAGACCGGTATTACGGCCCTTCTGCTCTTTGCGGTACTTTCTTCTAGCTGGCTGCAGCATCAGTCGTTCCTGCCTTTCTTACACGTTTTGCCGGCGCCTTGGCTTCAGGAGCTGCCGCTTCAGTTTTCACTTCGTCAGCCTTGCCCTCTGTTTTGGCTTTCACCGTACGGCCTTTAGGCTTGTCCGCACCTTCAGGTGCCGCTGCGGGCTTGGCCACACGACGTGGCTTGCGCGCTTGATCATCAGTCGCTGAAGCATCCGGCGAATTCGCCGCCTGCTCGTTGCGATCAAGAATCTCACCCTTAAAAACCCAGACCTTGACACCGATTAGACCATAGGTCGTCAACGCTTCCGAGGTGGCGTAATCAATATCAGCACGCAGCGTATGCAATGGCACACGGCCTTCGCGATACCACTCGCGACGAGCGATTTCAGCACCGTTGAGGCGACCTGAACTCATGATCTTGATGCCCTGGGCACCCAGACGCATGGCGTTCTGCATGGCCCGCTTCATGGCACGGCGGAACATGATGCGCTTTTCCAGCTGCTGCGTGATCGAATCAGCAATCAGCTGAGCATCAAGCTCAGGCTTGCGAATTTCTTCGATGCTGACATGCACCGGAACACCCATAATCTTTTGCAATGCGACGCGCAGGTGATCAATTTCTTCACCTTTCTTGCCGATGACAACACCAGGGCGAGCCGAAAACACGGTTACGCGAGCATTCTTGGCCGGACGCTCAATCAGCACGCGACCTACCGAAGCATGCTTGAGTTTGGCTTTGAGGAATTCACGAACCTTCACATCTTCGTTAAGCATACCGGCGAAATTCTTGCTGTTGGCGTACCAGCGCGAAGACCAGTCACGTGTGACGGCAAGACGAAAACCAGTCGGATGAATCTTCTGTCCCATTGTTATTCCTCAGTTTCCGACGGTCAGGAAAATGTGGCAGGTCGGCTTGATGATCCGATTGCCACGCCCCTTGGCGCGTGCGGTGAAACGCTTGAGCACCATGCCTTTTTCGACGAAGATGGTTTTAACCTTCAGTTCGTCAATATCAGCACCGTCGTTATGTTCGGCATTGGCAATCGCTGATTCAAGCACCTTCTTGATGATTTCAGCACCCTTTTTCGGGCTGAACGTCAGGATGCTGAGCGCCTTGTCTACCGGCAAACCGCGGATCTGGTCGGCCACCAGTCGACCTTTTTGGTCCGACAACCGAACGCCGCGCAAAATAGCACGAGTTTCCATATCCATTCCTTTACTTCTTCGCCTTCTTGCCGGCGGTGTGACCCTTGAAGGTGCGCGTCAGGGAAAACTCGCCGAGCTTGTGCCCGACCATGTTTTCGGTGACATACACCGGGATGTGCTGCTTGCCGTTATGCACAGCAATAGTCAGACCGACAAAGTCCGGCAATACCGTTGAGCGGCGCGACCACGTCTTGATTGGACGCTTGTCGCTTGTCGCGCGTACAGCCTCGACCTTTTTGATCAAATGGGCATCAACAAACGGGCCCTTTTTTATGGAACGTCCCATAGTTCTCTATCCCTTAGCGTTTGTGACGGCGCTGCACGATCATTGAAGTCGTGCGCTTGTTGCTGCGAGTACGATAACCCTTGGTCTTGGTACCCCATGGGCTGACCGGGTGCATACCAGCTGCGGTACGACCTTCACCACCACCGTGCGGGTGATCACACGGATTCATGACCACGCCACGAACCGTAGGACGAACACCACGCCAGCGCATCGCGCCAGCCTTACCGATGGAACGCAGACTGTGCTCTTCGTTACCGACTTCACCAATGGTGGCACGGCACTCAACGTGCACCCGACGAATTTCGCCAGAGCGCAAGCGTACCTGAGCATACACACCTTCACGCGCCAGCAACTGAGCTGAAGTCCCGGCCGAACGTGCCATTTGGGCACCCTTGCCTGGAATCATCTCAATGCAGTGGATCGTCGTACCGACAGGTATATTTCGAATCGGCAGAGCATTACCCGACTTGATCGGAGCCTCCGAACCGCTGAGAACCTGTTGGCCGATGGCCATACCCTTGTGCGCGATCACGTAGCGACGCTCGCCGTCTGCGTAGAGCAGCAGAGCGATATTGGCGGTACGATTCGGATCGTATTCAAGACGCTCAACTTTGGCCGGAATGCCGTCCTTGTTGCGCTTGAAATCGACCAGACGATAGTGCTGCTTGTGGCCGCCGCCTTGATGGCGCGTGGTGATATGTCCATTGTTATTGCGACCGGCCTTTTTCGACTGGGACTCAACGAGACCCGCGAAAGGAGCACCTTTGTGCAAGAACGAATTGACTACCTTGACGACCGCACGACGACCGGGCGATGTTGGTTTGACTTTGACGAGTGCCATTAAGCAGCCCCCCCATCGACGAAGTTGATTTCCTGACCGGGCATCAGGCTAACGTAAGCCTTTTTCCAGTTCTTGCGAGCGCCCATGAAACGGCCGAACTTCTTCTTTTTGCCCTTGACGACGGCGATCTGTACAGACTCAACCGTTACCTTGAACAGCAGCTCGACTGCCGCCTTGACTTCCGGCTTGGTCGCATCGGGTGCAACACGGAAAACGATCTGCTCGTGCTTGTCAGCCACATAGGTCGCCTTTTCGGAGATCTGCGGCGCAAGCAATACTTGCATCAGACGTTGTTGATTCATCCCAGGATCTCCTCAAACTTGGCGAGGGCGCTCTTGGTCATCAACACCTTCGGGAAGCGAATCAGCGACACCGGGTCAGCCTCATTGACTTCCACCACCAACACATTCGGCAGGTTACGTGACGCCAGGAAGACGTTTTCATCAAGATTATCAGTAATGACCAGCACGGAGTCATACCCCATGCCCTTGATTTTCTGTGCGAAAAGCTTGGTCTTAGGCGCTTCCACAACAAGCGTATCGACGATGGCCAGTCGATCTTCACGCACCAGCTGCGAGAGAATCGATGCCATACCGGCACGATACATTTTCTTGTTCAGTTTCTGGCTGAAATTCTCGTCCGGAGAATTCGGGAAAATCCGACCACCACCACGCCACAAAGGCGAAGAGGACATACCGGCGCGCGCACGGCCGGTTCCCTTTTGGCGGAACGGTTTGGCCGTCGTGTGGTGAACCTGCTCACGGTCCTTCTGAGCACGATTACCACTGCGTGCGTTAGCCTGATACGCAACGACGACCTGATGAATCAGCGCCTCGTTGTATTCACGACCGAACAGCACATCAGAAGCTTGCAAACGGCTAGCTTCCTGACCTTGTTCATTAATCAGCTTAAGTTCCATTATGCCCCCGCCTTGACTGCAGGACGCACAATCAGATCCGAGCCTTTACAACCCGGAACTGCGCCCTTGACCAACAACAGCTGACGTTCGACATCAACACGAATGACCTCGAGGTTCTGCTGGGTACGCTGCGCGTCGCCCAGATGGCCAGCCATACGCTTACCCGGGAAAACCCGGCCCGGATCCTGGTTCATACCGATGGAACCCGGCGCGTTATGCGACAGTGAGTTACCGTGGGAGGCACGTTGCGAACTGAAGTGGTGGCGCTTGATACTGCCCTGGAAACCCTTACCGATCGTTTGACCGGTAACATCGACCTTTTGACCCACAGCGAAGATCGATACGCTGATCTGGTCGCCAGGCTTCAGGGTTGAAATGTCCTCAGAAGTTACTGTGAACTCTTTAAGCAGGTTACCCGCTTCGACGCCTGCCTTGGCAAGATGACCTGCCAGGGACTTATTGACGCGTGAGGGGCGACGCTTGCCGAATGCCACCTGAACGGCTGTATAGCCGTCATTCTCAGGCGTTTTGATCTGGGCGACACGATTGTTCGACACATCGAGTACGGTTACCGGAATGGACACGCCATCATCGGTAAAAATACGCGTCATGCCGACCTTGCGCCCAACAAGGCCTAGACTCATGGTTATTCTCCTCTAGCCGGCTACGATTGGCCGGCGAGCGCTACAAGTCAAAAAAGGATAGCGTTTATCACACTATCCAGCGAAAGGCGGCGATTATAGCCGCAAACTCACTACTACTGCAACTTAATTTCGACGTCAACCCCGGCCGGAAGGTCCAGCTTCATCAGCGCATCAACGGTTTTGTCCGTCGGATCGATGATGTCCATCAGGCGAAGATGGGTACGAATTTCAAACTGATCGCGCGAAGTCTTGTTAACGTGCGGCGAACGCAAAACGTCAAAGCGCTGAATCCGAGTCGGCAAAGGCACCGGTCCGCGAACGACAGCACCGGTACGCTTGGCTGTTTCAACAATTTCCTGAGCCGACTGGTCGATCAGACGATAATCAAAAGCTTTCAGACGGATGCGGATTTTTTGATTTTGCATGTTGTTTTCCAAAGAGCGATGAGGCAGAGCCGTAACTCTGCCTCTAAGTTAAAAACTACTCGATAATCTTAGCGACGACGCCGGCGCCGACGGTACGACCGCCTTCACGGA
>JBAXHE010000145.1:0-5375 GCA_037139055.1 Betaproteobacteria bacterium
AAAAATGAGATTTTTAAAGCGGCGGGAGCCGCGCAACATATAGCGGACTGGCTGACCTCGCATGCGATCCGGCCAGAGATGAAGGAATCGGCATCAATCGAACCGAAAACCACTGCAATAGAGCCGACAGAAACCAGCGAAACGGTTGCGCCACGGAGAGTGATGCGGATGTAGTTTTATTGTGTTCTGCACGCAGAATTTGATTGATTGTGTGGATCAACTGTTCTAACAGGAAAGGCGACAGCACCCCTTATCCCTGATAAAATGTACCCCGTTGCTTCCCAAAACCCTTCCCAAAAACGGTTTTTTTGAAAAAACACCCAACGCGCCCGTAGCTCAGCTGGATAGAGTACTGCCCTCCGAAGGCAGGGGTCACAGATTCGAATTCTGTCGGGCGCGCCAGTTACCCTTGAATAAAGCCCGAGCCTTCGGGCTTTATTCTTTTCGACAACCCCGGCTCGGGTTGTCGTCATGAGTCATGTTTGATAATGCTTATTTGTAGTGGCATTGACGGAAAAATCATGACAACATTAGATCTCTTATGCATGTGAATTCGACTTGTTCCCCCAACGTATTTTTGTTGCTACCTGGATTTTTATGACGAATTGCTGCTCATGTACCGCGCCGAACGATATTCAGTCAGCTTCGGATGCTCAAATCGAAACCAAGATAAGCCATGTGGCTGATGGCGCATTCAGTATTCGTGAATCGCTCGCCACGGGGCAAAAGGCTTTGCATGCGGGCAAGGCGTTTCAGGCGGGGGAAGTCCTTTCAGAAATCAGCTTTCGCGCCCGAGTGCCGACGCCGACCTATCTTTCGGTGCAATTTGGCGAGGTGGAGCATGGCATGCTTTACCCCGTGCATCTGGAGTACATCAATCACAGTTGTTCGCCCAATGTGTTTTTCGATGTAAATGCCTTGCATCTGAGAGCACTGCGTCCGATTGCTCCTGGCGAAGAACTGTGTTTTTTCTACCCCTCGACCGAATGGACCATGACGCAGTCGTTTCATTGCCATTGCAATTCGACCGGCTGTCTCGGCTATATCCAGGGCGCGGCTTACCTGCCGGAGCATGTGCTGGATGAGTACGAGTTTTCTGGCCATATCAAGAAACTGATGCAACGCGGCATGGCGGCTTAACAGCGCCCAGGAGTCGGCGCCATGCGCGCTTTTTTCTTTCAGTTGTCGGCGTACGTCAAGCCCTACCGGTGGATGGCGCTGGCGCTGCTGGGCAGCGTCATTTTCGAGGCGGTTCTTGAGAGTGCTACGCGCTTCAGCTTTCGCTACCTGATCGATGAGGCCATCGTTCCGCGGAATAGCGCCAAGCTGATTTTGATTCTGTCCCTTCTGGGCTTGGCCACCCTCCTGTTCGCTGCACTGGCCATCCTGGCCGATTATCTCTGGGCCAAGCTCGGCACGCTGGTCATCAACGACTTGCGCAGTGACCTCTACCGGCACGTGCAACGCTTGTCTCTGGAGTTTTTCGGCAAAAGAGCCTCCGGTGATGTGCTCAACTGTTTTCTGGCTGATGCGGAAACCGTTGAAAATTGCCTGGTGACGGTGGTTCCCTATGCCTTGACGGGCTTATTCGGCCTGTTGTTCACAACCTTCTTCATGGCTTCGATCCAGCCTTGGATGGCCTTGTTTGCCCTGCTGGGCGTCGCCTTCTGCTTCCTGCTGCCCAGGCTATTGCTCAAACGCGCCCGGCAGGCTTCGCTGGACACGCGACGTCAATCAGGGCGCTTGTCGAGCACGATTCAGGAAGGCCTGCAGGGTCAGCCGGTGATCAAAGCCTTCGGGTTGGAACAAGAAGTCTGTCGCCGCTTTAACGATGAAACGAATATTCTGATCAAGCTGTCGATTCGTTCCAGTTTCATGTCTTATGTGGTTCAGCGCATTCCGTCGGTTTCGTTTTTCATCTTGGCATTGCTCATCCTCGGGACGAGCGCGGTCTTGGCCTTTCAAGGACATCTCAGCACCGGTGAAATCGTTTCCTTTCAGATCCTGGTGCTCGGCCTGAACACAGCCATTGCCAACCTGACCTGGCTGGCTCCGATCATGATCGAAGCGACCGCGAGCATGGAACGACTCAACGAAATATTCAGAGAAAAGCCTACGGTCGTTGAAGGGGATCATCCGGTTCTCTTGCCGGCGTTTCAGCGCGAGATACGTTTCGCTGAGGTTTCCTTTGCCTACCCGCAGCAAAACGGCGAGGGTCGGGCCGACGCCTTGCAGAGACTTTCTCTTACTTTCCGCAAAGGCGAATTCTCGGTGCTGGTGGGTCCAAGTGGTTCCGGGAAAACCAGCATATTGCAACTCCTCCTGCGTCTCTATGACCCCCGGCAGGGGAGCGTATTCTTCGACGGGGTCGATATCCGTGCAGCTTCGATAGCCTCGCTGCGCACGCAGTTCGGGCTGGTTTCCCAGGACGTGCTGCTATTCAACATTTCGTTGCGCGATAACATTCGCATGGGCAAACTCGATGCCAGCGACGAAGAAATCATCGATGCCCTGCGTAGCGCTGAAATCCTGGATTTCGTTCAGACGCTGCCGGAAGGACTGGATACGCTGATGGGCGAGCGCGGTGCGCGGTTTTCGGGAGGCGAGCGTCAGCGCTTGATCCTGGCGCGAGCGCTGGTTCGCCGCCCGGCGATCCTGATTCTGGATGAGGCCACCTCCGCGCTCGACGTCGAGTCGGAATCCGAATTGCTGGCTACGCTGCACCGTCTGGCGGAGTCCCGGCAGCTGACCATTATCGCCGTCACCCATCGCCTCCGACTGGCGGCATTTGCCGACCAGGTGTTCGTCATGAACGACGGCCGGGTCGAGTGCGTCGGCTCCCATGAAGAATTGCTGAAAGCTGAAAATCGTTATGCCCGACTCTGCCAACAAAGCGCACGCGGATAATCCGGCCGCGCCTGCTAAGCCGCCGCCGCTGATCTGGGCATTCATTCCATTCTGGATTGCTCAGAACCAGTTGCAGGGCGACAGCTACGATACCGGAGATTTCAAGAGCGAACTCGCACTGGCCTTCCACCACCTGGGCTTGCCGTGGATCTGGCAACCGATCACGCATGGCAATCTGGCACAGGCGATTGAACAAGCCCTGGCGAGCAGCAAACAGCGCCCGGTGGTCGTGTTCAACTTCTGCGATGGGATAGACGACCCCAACGAGACGCCGGGGCTTTCTGTGGTCAGCGCCCTGGAACGATCCGGCTTGTGTTTTACCGGCGCCAACACGGATTTCTTCCGGATTTCAACGTCAAAAATCTGGATGAAAGAGCTCTTTCAGGAAGCACATGTCCCTACTGCACCGTTTATGGTGGTGCCCAACGCTGATACGCTCGAAGGGCTGACTGAGGGGCTTGAGTGGCCGTTATTCCTCAAACCGGATGTTTCTGCCGCCAGCTACGGCATTTCATTGCGCTCCGTCGTGCATTCCATGCCCGAGTTGCTGGCCTATCGCGATGAGTTGAAGACAGGACACTTCGCCCAGTATTTTGCCCAGGCCACCTTTGTCGCCGAACAATTCATTGAAGGTCCGGAATTTACCTTATTCGTTGGCGGTCAATGGGATCAGGCGGGCAGCCTGTGGAGCCTGCCGCCGGTGCAGCGGGTATTCCACCACAGCGTTCCTTCGGCTGAGCGCTTTCTCTCCTATGATCGCTACTGGGGGCATTATCGGGAAGAATCGGCCCCTCCTGCGGGCGAGGCGTTCTATAAGTATCAAGCTGCACCGGAAGATTTGCAGGCCAGCCTCATCCAGTTGGGAGAAAGTGCATATCGTGCCGTCAGGGGGGTGGGTTACGGCCGCGTCGATATTCGCCAGGATCAGCGCAGCGGTCGTCTTTACGTCCTCGAGGTCAACGCCAATTGTGGCTTGTCGGGCGATGACCAGACCTCGCTCGGGAACATCCTGTATTTCGCTGGTCTCTCGTTTCCCGAGTTGATCGGCAAGATCATCGAAAAGACCCAAGGCTCTTTCGATCAATGAAACGGAATTGAGACCGATGCGCGAAAAAATCTGCGTCCTGCAACCCCGCTATCCTGAAACCTGTGAGGAACACGGCGCGTACGATCCGCCGCGCAATTTGTCGGCGTTGCTGCCGGACTGCCAGGTGGATCATCTTTTTCTCGACAAGCGATCGGCGTATCGCCAGTTGCGCGAGGCCAGCCGTCAGGGCTACGCGATTTTCGTCAACCTGTGCGAAGGCTATCTCGAATGGGATATCCCTTCGGTGGATGTCATCTGGAGCCTCGAAGCCCTCGAATTGCCCTACACCGGCCCGAGTCTGCGTTTGTATGATCCGTCCAAGGCGCTGATGAAATACGTGGCATTTACGCAGGGCGTTGCGGTTCCGGCTTTCGTCGAAGCGTGTACGCCAGAAGATTGCGAACTGGCTCTGGCGCAACTGCGTTTCCCGCTGTTCGTCAAACCGGCGCACGCAGGCGACAGCCTGGGCATTGATGCCGATTCCCGCGTGCTGGATGCAGAGCGTTTGCGCGCTCAATGCCAGAAGGTCATAGCCGGTTTTGGCAGTGCGCTGATCGAGGAATTCATACCCGGCCGTGAATTTACCGTGCTGGTGGCGGGTGATGCGAATAATCCGTTTGAACCGCGGGTGTTAACTCCCCTCGAATTTGTCTTCGGGGATCCTGACGCCTTCAAGACCTATGATCTGAAGATTCGCGAGCATCACCCGGAGGCCAATGTCCCGCTGCAGGATCCGGTTCTTGACCAGCGGCTGAGACAGGCCGCCAAGAATATGTTTATCGGCTTTGCCGGTGAGGGTTATGCCCGGCTCGATTTTCGGGTAGACGGGCAGGGCAAGCTGTTTTTCATTGATATCAACTTCGCCTGCTCGGTTTTTTATCCTGAAGGTCATGAAGGATCTGCCGACTACATCTTGAACAATGATCCCATCACCTCATCGGGTTTCTTGCGTCATATCATCGAGGAAGGCAAAGCGCGAAATCGAGCCGTGCGCCGGCGATGGGTGCGTCACGGCAATGCCATTTCGGGCTACGGAATTTATGCGAAACAGCACATCCGCCAAGGCGAGATCGTTTTCCTGTTCGAGGAGAAGGCGCAGCGTCTGGTGAGTCATCGGCATGTTGAACAGCACTGGCCTGAGAGTCAGGGCGAAACTTTTCGCCGCTATGCGCTTCCGCTGAATGCGCATGTATCCTTGCTTTGGGACGACCGTCCGGAAAACTGGGCGCCGCAAAACCATTCATGCGATCCCAATACCCGCTATTCGGGTCTGAACGTTATTGCCGTGCGTGATATTGCGGCGGGCGAAGAGCTGACGCTCGACTATGCCACCGTCTGCAACGAAGAGATGCATGCCTTCGAATGCCAGTGCAATACCCCG
>JBAXHE010000146.1:0-5359 GCA_037139055.1 Betaproteobacteria bacterium
GATATGCAGCTGAAATTGATCGTTTTATCAAGGAGGCAGATACCCTTCAGACTGAAGAGTTGCGCCGTATCCGCCGCAAGCTGCATCTTAGCCAGAAAGAGGCGGCACAGTTGTTCGGTGGTGGTATCAATGCCTTTTCCGAATACGCGCGTGGCGTGACCAAGCCGGCTAAATCGACCCTTCTCTTGTTGAAGATCCTGGATAAACATCCTGATCTGGTTGAAGAGGTTCGCAGGTATGCCTGACTCACGATTCGGACCTTTTCGCTGAAGGATGAAAAACGGCCATGACGACATCAGATACTATCCGTATCTTCGCCACGGCCGCCTCCTGGCTGGAAGGTGAAGCGCTGCGTCAGCTTGAGAGGGTTGCCGCATTGCCGGGGATGATCCGGGTCGCAGCATATCCTGATCTGCACCCCGGCAAAGGTGGGCCAGTCGGAGCGGCCATGCTGACGGAAGGAATCTTCTACCCCTATCTGGTTGGGTCGGATGTGGGGTGTGGTATGGCGCTCTTTGCCACGGAACTGGCGGCGGTTAAGGCCAAGCCGGAAAAGTGGTCCAAAAAACTCTCCGGCCTTGAGGAGCCGTGGGACGGCGACACTGTCGCCTGGCTTGGAGAACGAAACGTGGCGCCCGACGCAGTTACCGCATCACTCGGCACCATCGGCGGGGGGAACCATTTTGCGGAGCTGCTGCGGGTCCGGCAGGTGGTGGATGATGAGAGTTTCAACCGGCATGATCTTGACGAAAAACGGCTGTTCCTGCTGGTCCATTCCGGCTCCCGAGGTCTGGGTGAGCTGTTGCTCCGCACTCATGTTGATCTTCACCGTGATGCGGGGCTGATAGCTGACGGCGAAACTGAGAGCCGGGGTTACCTGGCGCGTCATGACACTGCCGTTGCCTGGGCGGCCGCCAATCGGGAGCTGATCGCCTGTCGCCTGCTGGAGCAGCTTGGCAGTGACTACCAGCGCCTCCTCGATCAAACCCACAACTCCATTACCCGTCAGACTGTCGAGGGAAGAGAATGCTTTCTGCACCGGAAAGGGGCGGTTCCTTCGGATCAGGAGCTGGTCGTCATCCCCGGTTCGCGGGGAGCGCTGAGTTATCTGGTCAAACCCACCGGCGAGCAGTCACGAAACCTCTGGTCGGTGGCCCACGGCGCGGGCCGGAAGTGGAGTCGCAACGAATGCGCCGGACGCTTGCGGGAAAAGTTCTCGGCAGAATCTCTCCGCAAGACCAAACTCGGCAGCTACGTCATCTGCGAGGATCGCGACCTGCTCTACGAGGAGGCGCCCCAGGCGTACAAGGATATCGACGCCGTCATTGCCGACATGGTGAACCTCGGGCTGGTCACGGTTGTGGCGACCCTGGCGCCGGTGCTGACGTACAAGGTGCGAAAATAATGACTGTTCTCCTCCAGATAACCTCCGGTCGCGGCCCGGTGGAATGCTGCTGGGTGGTGGCGCGGCTGGCGGAAGCAATGATCGCTGAGAACGATCCCAGAGTGCCAACCGCAAACGGGCGCTGGAACGCCTTGCCATCCTGCTGGCCGTGGAATGAGCTGAGAGAGCGAGGCCGAGCCCAAAGGCGTCGCCGAGACGCCCACAACGAGTTGGTGCGGGGGAATCCGGTGCGGGTCTATGAGGGGAAAGAGTTCATTTCGCACTGATGGGAAGTAGCCGACGAAACCAGCAGCGGCGGACAATTGGCCGTCATTTATCATAAATCCGGGCTAGATTCTCTACCATTTCAGTAAACTCTTTTCGCAATTCTGATGGCTCCAGCACCTCAACTTCGTCGCCGAAACCCCGTAACCACCACCGGAGTTGCCGACTGTCAGCGACCTCAGCCTCCAGCAGCACAGTCGATTCATCATAATCGGTCAGACTCAATGTGCCCGGCGCCGGGGTATCGTGGAGGTATGCCGCCGCTTCACGGGCAAACAATGCTTTAAGATGGATCGTCTCTTTCCCCAGCGGATAGCTGAATTCACCGCTCTCGATGTACCCCTGCAACGTGAAACTTTCCGGAATAGTGGCTTGTTTCTCCTGGAGCACGGCAGACTCCATCCGATGCAGCAGGAACTGGAGCGCATTCGGGTACTCCTTGAGGCTCGCCACCAGATAGATCAGGTTGTCCACGAAGACGAGCCCCAGCGGATTTACCTCCGGATACTCCTTGAGCGCACCGCCCCCACGAAGCCGGTACCGCATGCTGAGCCGCTTCCCCCGCAAAACCGCTTCATACACCGTTGCCACCACCCCTTCCTGATACAGCGGCGGTTGCATCGCGAGACTCCGGGAGACAACCCTGATTTTGTCCGGCCATTCGGAGAGCGGCAGTTCCGGATTGGCGGCAAGGATCTCGTCGGCGTTGCGGAAGAAAGGTTCGAGATAACGGAAGGACTCCGATGGAAGAAGGGACCGGAGATACTCCTTGAAGAGATGAAAGGTCAGCGCCGTGTGCGGATCCATTGCCGGTACGGTAACCTGCCGACCTTCCATCCAGCTCCAGAGATTAGCCCGGCCCGATAGCTCGCTGATAATCGGGAAGATGCGCGAAAGCTCCTCCAGGTCGCGCTGAATGGTCCGGAGCGTGGTCGCCTCCAGGCTCGTGGCGGCAAGTCGCTCGGCAATGGCGGAAGTGGTGGCGGAGTTGCCGTATCGAGGGATCAGAGTGAGTATCTGCCAGCGGCGGTACAGGGTTTCCAAGGGCGTTCTCCCGAAGCAATTCAGTGCCAGATCACTGGTCTATCACGACATATTTTGTCGTAGCTGGCGAATACTACCGCATAATGCAGTTCACGGGGAGAAAAAACATGCCGGCGCCTGTTTGAATAAATCCTTGGAAATTCAAGTTGACTGTAACCGCCGCTCTCCACTCTTACTAAACCTCATCGTCCTCATCGCCCTCATCCACTATTTCCTCCTTATCCTCGCACAGGTACTTTTCCAGCATCCGTCCGGGGAGGTTCCGCCTGCTCCGAAAGTCAGCCTCACTGGCGACGGTTAAGAAGTCGTTGAAGGGAATCAGGGCAAAGTCGCTCTCGGCAAGTACTTCATTGATGCTGGCGACGAACTCATCTGTAACCTTGCCCACCCCGGCCAGCATCCGGAGGTCACTCCATGCCAGTCGGTACGGTTCGTTTTCGTCGTCACCGAAACTTTCCTCGTAAAGTTCTTTCAACAAACCTGCCATCTGCCTTGCTGTCCGTTTCATGATGCTTACCCCCTGAAAAGATGTGTTGGCCTATTCCGACCAGATAAAGGCAATCATACTCCTAGTATGAGACGTTATTTGCCGCTATCCAACCAAAAGGTAACATACTCCGGTATCTGAACTTTATTTACTCGATGCTGATGACCGTCCTGACAATCCCGTCGCGATGACCGTTACCTTTATTTGCCCCTTCATCTCGTCGTCGATTACCAGACCGATGATGATGTTCGCTTCTGCAGCCATCCGATCGTGGAAGAACTTGGTCACGGTGTCAAACTCTTCCAAAGTCATATCTTCACTCGCGGTGATATTGATGATCAGTCCGCGCGCCCCCTGCAGATCCGTTTCCATCATGAGTGGAGTCTTGACCGCCTTGGTGCTGGCCTCGACGGCACGGTTCTCTCCACGTGCCGTTCCCATGCCGATCATTGTGGCTCCGCGCTCCAGCATCACGGTCCTGACATCGTTGAAATCGGCATTAATCCTCCCGCTGCTGGTGATCAGTTCCGCTATTCCTTGAATCGCCTGCCGCAGGATTTCATCGGCCGGTTTGAAGGCGTCCAGCAGCGGCGTCCCTTTTTCAGATATGGATACCAATTGCTCATTGGAAATCACGATGAGACAGTCCGTATGAAGTGCCAACTCATCAATGCCAGACTGAGCGATGGACATGCGTTTTTTACCTTCGTACCGGAAGGGAGTTGTCACGACTCCGACCACGAGCGCCCCGCACTCTCGCGCGATTTGAGCAATCATTGGCGTTGCTCCGGTCCCCGTACCGCTCCCCATCCCGGCGGCGATAAATACCATGTCTGCATTGTGCAGAATCTCCGCGAGAGCTTGTTTATGCTGCGCCACAGCCTGGCGAGCACTATCGAGATTCCCCCCAGTGCTCAAACCTCTGGGGTCACTTCCTATCATAAGTTGGATTGGCGCCTTGGAAAATCTCAACCTTTTTGGCGAGATACTCACGCAGATAAACTCAACTCCTTGCACTTTCGCCTCAATCATGGCGTTCACGGCGTTAATCCCCGCCCCGCCAACTCCCACAACTTTGAGGATCGTTTGACTTGTTCCCCCATTTTCTGTGATGTCTGACATGTGTTACCTCCTGGGAATAGTTTTCGAAATAATAAAGGCGCTATGCGTCAAAAGATGACGCATGTAACTGCTATTTATTCGTGTAAACCCGGAGGACTCATGCCACACTTTACTGAACACTGCCGACAAGCTATTGAAATCTTCGGTATCGATTATGCCGTTGTCCATCGTTGGCTGGACGAGTTCGCCTGTACGTCTGAGTACGGATTCCGTCACCGCAGCAAACGGCACCATGAGGCAGGGATCAGAGAGGCGGCCCGGTTGTTCGGACCAGAAGCAGGTGCGGCGGCCCGGCAGCATATTATTGCCGATCTGCAGGAGGAGGGGTGGACAGCACAGGATCATTTTCCCCAGGACGAGGCCGACTATGTTCGAATGGGGTTGTTTTGAACGAAATTTACTCAACATAGGTCAGCCTTCACAAAATGTGGACATGGGGACGAGGTGCGGACAGCCGTCAATTCCCACCGCTGCACTGGCCAGTCGGGGCGGCGATGTCGTCCCGACGTTCCGACCACACGGCGGGCGGACGGTTACGACCCGAAACCGATCTTCCCCGTTCCACCGCCCTTGGCTGCACACTCCCGGCGAAGCTGCTCGTACAGCTCTCCGGCAGTGGGCGCTGTCCCCCAGAGTTCACACTGACGGTTGGCAACGGCGAAGTCGCCGGGGGTAAGCCGCTCCAATTGCTTCACTTGCGATTCCCACTCCTCGATGCTTTCCCGAAATCCCCCCAGCCGCTCCAGTTCCTGCCGGAAAAGTCCCCAGCGCTGCTCCGGGTTCAGCGGATTAAACCGGATCTTGAAGGCGAAACGCCGCAGGCTGGCTTGATCCAGACGCTCCATCAGGTTGGTGGTGCAGATGAAGATGCCGTCAAACGCCTCCATCTGAGTGAGGAGCTCATTGACCTGGGTTACCTCCCAGCTCTGACGGGCGTCCCGGCGGTCAGCCAGGAAGCTGTCGGCTTCGTCCAGCACCAGCAGGGCCTGCTGCTGCCGGGCCTCGTCGAACATGGCGGCGATGTTCTTCTCGCTCCC
>JBAXHE010000147.1:0-5348 GCA_037139055.1 Betaproteobacteria bacterium
CAGATCAAGGATTCGCTGAAGGTGTGGCTGAAACGTGCGCCGCGTCCGGCGTTTTCGGCGGCGATCTTTTTCGCCATCGGCGAGGTCATGAATATGGCCGGCTACAGCATGGAAATCAAAGGTTTTGCCGTGCCCAGCATGGTCAAGGTGCTGGCCGACTACTCGGCCAGCTTTTTCTCTGACGGCTACGGCGCGGTGGTGGCGTTCATCGGGCTGTTCGGCGGTTTTGTCACCGGCAGCGAGGCCTCGACGATTGCCATGTTCGGCAAGTACACCCTGACCACGGCCAAGAATCTGAATCTCGATTTGTATGGAATGATCCTGCTGATGGCCGGACTGGCTTTTGGCGGCGGACTGGCGAGCGTGATTTCTCCGGCCAAACTGCAGAATGCGGCGGCGTCGATTGACCAGTTGGGTGCCGAGAATCAGGTAATCCGGGTGGCCTTTGTTTTCTCGCTACTGCTGACGCTGGTGACTTCGCTTTTTGTGCTGCTGTTCCTCAAATTAAGGCTTTTCTAACCGGTGGGGTAATAGCGGACCAGGGAATCTGTGCTGGCTTTTTCCAACGGCTGGTCTATAGTCAGATTGCGACATGATCTGCGGTGAGTCTGTCGTGTAGTAGCTGTACCTGCCGTGCTTTCTGGAGACTTTATGGTCGTTTGTCCCAATCGCTCTTTAAAGATTATCGAGTAGCAACCATAGCGGTGAAATGCCGATCACTCTGGCCAGGTGTGCCGGAGTAGAAGTCTCGAAAGCCCATGCCCTCAAAGCATGGGCTTTTTTGTTTTAGACGGCGTGAGGGTATGGCAGTAGAATGCGGAATGAATTGTTAAGGTGCAGTTCGTTACAATTACCCCCCATGAAAGACGAGCAGAACAACCTCCCGCTGCAAGATCGGATACGACTGGTAAGAATCCGGACGTTCTTCGATAACGCACGCGGCAATACTTTTGGTTTCATGATGGCGGGAGGATTCTTTTTCGCGTCATTTTACGGGACCGGAGTATCACATCCCCTGCTTTTTGCCTGGCTGGCGCTGCTCATTCTGGTCAGCGTCTGTGTTTTTATATTTGAACGGCATGTGCAGTGTGTCGGTATCTCGACTGACAATATCGACCGCTTTTATCGCCTCCGAATCTTGCTTGGAAGCCTGGCCTGTTCGCTGTGCGGCGCAACCGTGGTGTTCCTGCCAGAACAGCAGGCAGGAGCGGTTCATGCCTTTGTCTTTATCGTTGCTTCTGCACTGGTTACCGTCAGCTACATGATCTATGCCACCTCGTTTGTCTATGGGTTGACGGTCAATGTGCTGGTGTTGTTGCCGTACACTTTGTTTGTTATTCATCGCTATCTTGCTGTTGGCGATACTTTGTTTTTGTTGCTGGGGTGTGTCGCAGTTGTTTGGCAAATCCTGGTGGTTCAAAAAGCACATCGGGTTTCCCGGTCGGCGATTGAAATGATTGTTGCGACCGAGCGTTTGCGTGACGAGATCGCAGAGCGTGAATCGGCGCAGGCGGCTTTAGGCGCTAGTGAAGTCAAATCACAACAGCTGGCGGCAAAACTGCGCTTGATGTGTGACAACGTTCCGGACATGATTTGGTCGAAGGATATGGAGGGGCGCTACACTTTCGTCAATACGGTCTTCTGTGAAAAAGTACTCGGGGTGACCGATGCCGAGGAGCCGATTGGCAAAACCTTTGATTTTTTTGCCCAGCGCGAACGTGAGCTTCATCCGGATGACCCCGAGTGGCACACTTTTGGCCAGCATTCGATGGATATTCATCAGCACACGCTGAGCCGCGAAGAGCCGACCATCTATGAAGAGTCGGGCTATCTTCGCGGTGGTTTTGTATTTCTGGAGGTTCATCAGGCACGGTTGTCCAGTATTGATGGCGAGGTCATCGGCGTCGTCGGAAGTGCGCGAGACATTACCGAACGTAAGGCCTCCGAAAATTTTGTTCACCATCTGGCACACCACGACGTGCTGACGGATCTGCCCAATCGTATCCTGCTCAACGACCGCTTGCGTCAGGCTATCGCCCTGGCGCGGCGTGACCGAGGGAAACTGGCGGTGCTGTTTATCGATCTGGACCGTCTGAAGCAGGTCAACGATACGCTCGGCCACGATGTCGGCGATCTTCTCTTGAAAGAGGTGGCTCAGCGCATGTGCGAAATGGTGACGCGGCAGGCCGATACGGTGGCCCGCCTGGGCGGCGACGAGTTTGTCGTTCTCCTGCAGCGGGTGAATATGGAGCAGGATGCCGCGACCGTCGCGGAAAAAATTGTCGCCATTCTGGCGCAACCTTTTACCGTTTCAAAACATGTGATCAGCATTTCTGCGAGCATCGGGATTGCCATCTATCCTCAGCATGGCGAAGAAAACGTTCAACTTCTCAAGAATGCTGATATGGCCATGTACAGCGCCAAGGCCTCCGGCCGTAACGGATTCCGCTTGTTTGATGAATCAATGGCGCAAGAGTAATTTTTGGCGTGACTGACTACTCGACCGATAAGGCCTGTTCGACGCGCAACGCGATGATGTTTTCAAGATCAGGTGCCAGGCAGTCGAAAGATTCCGGTTTCAGCGTGTTACCCATCCAGGTGATCTGCCGTTTGGCCAGCTGGCGGGTAGCGTAGATTCCGCGGTCGCGCATTTCTGAGCGCGGAGCTAGGCCGTCCTGTACTTCCCAGACCTGCCGGTAACCGACGCAGCGCATCGAAGGTAAATCAAGGGATAACCGGTATTTCCTGCGTAGCTGGCTGACTTCATCTTCCAGCCCGGCGTTGAGCATGGCGTCAAAGCGTTCGGCGATGCGCGCATGCAGGACGCTGCGATCCGAGGGCAGCAGGCCGATCGAGAGAAACGCGTAGGATGGCGCCTGGTCAGCCTCTTCAGCGTGCAGGGTCGATAGTGGGCGGCCGGTGAGACGGAAAACCTCAAGCGCGCGCTGGACGCGTTGCGCGTCGGTGGGGGGCAGGCGTGCGGCGGTGATCGGGTCAACCTTGGATAGTTCGGCGTGAACCGCGGGCCAGCCTTCGGCGGCGGCCTGGGCGTCAATCACTGCGCGGGTTTTCGGGCAAGCTTGGGGCAGTTCGGCAAGCCCCTCAAGCAGGGCCTTGAAGTAGAGCATGGTGCCGCCGACCAGTAGCGGCGTTTTCCCGCGTTCGCTGATTTCGGCCATCAGTTTTAAGGCGTCATGACGAAAGCGCGCCGCGGAATAGGCTTCTTCGGGGCTGATCAGGTCAATTAGGTGGTGGGGGAACTGGGCCAGCGTCTCTGCATCGGGTTTGGCCGTGCCGATATTCATGTCGCGGAAGACCTGCGCCGAATCGACGCTGATCAGCTCGACGGGAAAACGCCGGGCGAGTTCCATCGCCACGGCGGTCTTGCCGCTGGCGGTAGGGCCCATCAGGAGAATGGCGGGGGGGAGGAGTGGCATTAATTATTTACCACAACGAACACAACGGGCACGGCGAAAAGGCATGAAAGAAATTGCATCAGAGTATTTGTATTGGAGGAGAAAACAAAATGTTTTGTGCTTGGTTCTCGTTGTGTGCGTTGTGCCCGTTGTGGTTCATACGGATCACCTGCCTCGCAGGAAGAGTCTATCCAGCTCGCTCATCGACAGCTGCGTCCACGTCGGCCGGCCATGATTGCACTGGTCGGCGCGCTCGGTGTCTTCCATCTGGCGCAGCAGGGAATTCATTTCCGGCACCGAAAGAATGCGCCGGGCGCGGACGGCTCCGTGGCAGGCCATCGTCGCCAGCAGTTCGTTGCGGCGCGCAGTCATCAGTTGCGACACGCCGTGTTCACGCAATTCGGCGAGCAGGGCACGGGCCATTTCGGCCGGATCGGCGGCCTGCAGCAGGGCCGGGACGCCGCGCACGGCGAGCTGGGCCGGTCCCATCGGGGCAATATCGAAACCGAGCTGCTGCAGCGCTTCCGCGTGCTCTTCCGCCGCGGCAACGTCGAGCGCTTCGGCGGCGAAAACCGCCGGGATGAGCAGCGCCTGCGTGGAAATCTGGCGACTGTCGAGCGCGCTCTTGAGCTTTTCGTACAGGATGCGTTCATGAGCCGCGTGCATGTCGACGACGACTAGACCTTGCGCGTTCTGCGCCAGGATGTAGATGCCCTGAAGCTGGGCCAGCGCATAGCCCAGCGGCGGGGCTTCGCCGTGTGCCGTTGGCGAAGGCATCGCCACGTAACTGGCTGGCGAAGGTGTGTAAGTCTGGGCCGCCTGGGCGAAAGCCAGGTACGAGGCCACGGCGGGTTCGTTGACCCGCAGGGACTCCTGACGTGCTGCGCTGAATCCGAAGTTCGGGCACGGAGCGGCCAAGGCCGTGGTGGGAGCGTTGGCGGTGGGCTCGGAGTCGGCGCTCAGGGTGCTCGCTAGCGTGCGCTGAACAGCGTGAAAAACGAACTGATGTACGGCACGGCCATCGCGGAAGCGGACTTCGGTCTTGGCCGGGTGCACATTGACGTCGACCGTCGCTGGATCGATTTCGAGAAACAGGCAATACGCCGGGTAGCGGCTGCCGTGCAGCATGTCCTGATAGGCCTCGCGCAGGGCGTGGCTGAGCAGCTTGTCGCGCACGAAGCGGCCATTGACGTAGCAGTACTGGGCGTCGTTGCGCGCACGCGAGTGCGTGGGCAGGGCGCACTGACCAAAAACCCGGAGGACACCGGCGCCGGTGTCGATGCTTCGCGATTCGGCGAGAAATTCGTCACCGAGAATCGCGCCGGCGCGAATGCGGGCGTCGCTCTTCGGCAGGTGCAGGCTGACTCGGCCATTGTGCGAGAGGGTAAAGGCCACGGCCGGGTGCGCCAGGGCGACGCGCTTCAAGGCTTCGGCGCAATGGGCAAATTCGGTGGCCTCGGACTTGAGAAATTTCCGCCGTGCCGGGGTGTTGTAGTACAGGTCGCGCATTTCGATGACCGTTCCCGCCGACAGGGCCGCGGGTTCCGGTTGCGCGTGCGCTTCGGCGCTCAGGCGCCAGGCGTGGGTGGCTGCGGCCTGACGGCTGGTCAGCGTCAATCGGGCGACCGAGGCGACCGAGGCCAGGGCTTCGCCGCGAAACCCCAGTGTGGCGACGCGTTCAAGATCTTCGAGCGAGGCGATTTTCGAGGTGGCGTGACGGGTCAGCGCCAGCGCCAGTTCATCTTTAGCGATGCCGCAGCCGTCGTCGGTGATGCGGATCAGCTTGACACCGCCTTCTTCGATCTGGATCTGAATGGCCGTGCTGCCGGCATCGAGGGCGTTTTCGAGCAGCTCCTTGAGGACTGAGGCCGGGCGTTCGACGACTTCGCCGGCAGCGATCTGGCTGATCAGCAGGTCGGGCAGGAGGTGGAT
>JBAXHE010000148.1:0-5306 GCA_037139055.1 Betaproteobacteria bacterium
TTTGACACTCCTTTTGTTCAATCAAAAAGTGTCAACGCTATTCAGGACGGGTCACGGGCAACAAAAAAGCCGACTCATTCCTGAGCCGGCTTGGGGTTGCGACAGATTGCCGGTTAGCCCAGCGTGCCGACGTTGTTGAGGTCGGCAAAAGCTTGTTTCAGGCGCTCCTTGAAAGCCTCCTCGCCCTTACGCAACCAGGCGCGCGGGTCATAGTATTTCTTGTTCGGCTTGTCGTCGCCTTCCGGGTTGCCGATCTGGCCCTGGAGGTAGCCTTCGTTCTTTTTGTAGAAGCCGCGTACGCCATCCCAGAAGGCCCATTGGGTGTCGGTGTCGATGTTCATTTTGATGACGCCGTAGGAAATGGCTTCACGGATTTCTTCGAGTGACGATCCCGAGCCGCCGTGGAAAACGAAGTCAATCGGTTGTGCCTGAGTGCCGAATTTTTTCTGGATGTAGTCCTGCGAGTTTTTCAGGATCACCGGTTGCAGTTTGACGTTGCCGGGTTTGTAGACCCCATGCACGTTGCCGAAGGAAGCTGCAACAGTGAAACGGTTGCTGATTTTCGACAACTGCTCGTAGGCGTAGGCCACGTCTTCGGGCTGGGTGTAGAGCTTGGAGCTATCGACGCCGCTGTTGTCGACGCCGTCTTCTTCACCACCGGTGACGCCGAGTTCGATTTCCAGTGTCATGCCAATTTTGCTCATGCGCTCAAGGTAGCGCGAGCAGATTTCAATGTTTTCTTCCAGCGGCTCTTCCGACAGATCGAGCATGTGTGAGCTGAACAGCGGTTTGCCATTGGCTTTGAAATAGGCTTCGCCGGCGTCGAGCAGACCATCGATCCAGGGCAACAGCTTCTTGGCGGCGTGGTCGGTGTGTAGTACCACCGTGGCGCCATACATTCCGGCCAGGGCATGGACGTGGTGGGCGGCAGATACTGCGCCGGCAATGCAGGCGCGCTGGGCATCGTTGTTCAAGGCCTTGCCGGCGTAGAACTGGGCGCCGCCATTGGAAAACTGCAGGATCGCCGGAGACTTGAGTTCGGCAGCGGTTTCCAAGACCGCGTTAACCGTGCTGGTGTTGATCACGTTGATCGCTGGCAGGGCATATTTTCCGGCCTTGGCCAGGGCAAAAAGGGCCTGTAAGTCGTCCCCGGTGATTACTCCTGATTTGATCTTTGGTGTATTCATGGCGTCAGTTCCAAGTTGGGTAGGGTGAAGCATTAATCCTACTCCAGATAGATATTGGCGAGCGAATATTTGTCACTGTTTCAGGGTAAGACCACGCCACACTAACAGCCTGCTAAAATTGCTGAATTATTCCTGTGAAAGGTTCTCCATGGCAAAGCCCTTCCGGTATTGGGTGATTACGTTCTGTGCGCTGGTTTCCATTCTCTCCCTCAGGGATGTCGAGGCGGTGGAACGGGTCTATGCCACGGTTGAAAGCGTCCAGATGCCGGCCTGGTTCGTGCGTAATGGCCAGCGGCAACCACTGGCGCCGGGCAAAGTGCTGCAGAACCGTGATCGGGTGATTACCGGTGACGATGCACGGGTGCTGATTCGCTTGGCGGAAGGCAGTGCCGTCAAACTCGGTGAGAATGCACAACTCGATCTCAATGCACTGGGGCGCCGTGAAAACAGGATTTTTACCGCCGCGCTGGATGTGGCTAAAGGGGCATTTCGTTTTACCACCGGGATTTTTTCCAGGCTGCATCAGCACCGCGCAGTGAACGTCCGTATTGCGACGATTACCGCCGGGATTCGCGGTACTGACTTGTGGGGTAGCTCCGACGAGGAGCGTGATCTGGTGTGCTTGCTGGAAGGACGTATCAGCGTCTTCCATCCTTTCGCTGAAGGGCTGGAGATGAGCGAGCCGATGAGTTTTTATGCGGCGCGCAAAGGGGCTGCGCCGCAGGCCGTCGATAAGGTCGATGCTGAACAGATGGCCAAGTGGGCGGCGGAGACGGAAGTGCAGCAGGGGTCTGGTTATGCCAACCGTAACGGGAAGTGGAAGCTTGAACTGGCGACTGTTGAAGGTGAGGTAGCGGCACTCGATCTATACGACCGAGCCCGTGCCGCTGGTTATGAGGTGCGGATCAAGCCGCGGGCCACGGAGGCTGGATACAGCTATGGAATTCGGGTAACCCAGCTGCCGTCGAAGGCGGAAGCGGAAATTCTGGGTGCCAAACTGATCGGGGTGTTGGGCCTTGATTCGCCGCTGGTTACGCGTTACTGAAGTTAAACTAAATGTGATTTTGTTTTTTGGGGGCAAGCCGCAGGTTTGATGATCGCGACAGAAAAAACGCGATGAACTTGGCGATAACTTCAACTGTCCTAGCCATTACCTGCTATTTTTAAGCTTGTAGTTTTTATAACTGGCTCGATTGACACATCGGGGGTCGTATGAAGTTATCTACACGCCTTGCTTTGATTGTGGGTTGTGCGACGTTGGGTTCTTTGATTCTAGTGATGGTCGCGCTGCAAACGATCCGTTCCGCCATGCTGGAAGATCGTCAAACCCAGATTAAGTCGTCCCTGACTCTGGCCAGAAAACAGGTCGGTGTTTATATCGCTCAGGAAAAAGCCGGGAAGCTCACCCGTGCTGAAGCACAAGCCCGGGCCAAAGAAGCACTGACCGGTTTGCATGCCGGTGACGATTATTTTTTCGCGCGTGATTTTGAAGGTGCCTTGCTGGTGCACCCTGATCCAAAGCGCGTCGGCAAGGTCGATTGGGGAAGCAAAGTACCTGACGGACGCACCACTTTTCAGGTTTATGCCGATGCCTTGAAATTAAGCGATTTGGCATTGGTCGAAATTATGACCGCACGACCTGGTGGTAAGGACGTTGTTCCCAAAATCAATGGGGTTGCCCTGATTCCGGAGTGGAATTGGTTTATTGGCTACGGTCTGTTTGCCGATGATATCGATCAGGCTTACAAAGCCAATGCCGTACGTTTCCTGCTGATCGGACTGGTTGTTTTTGTTGTGGTCATCGTGGCGGCAGTGGTGATGGCCCGGAACATTTACCGGGCGCTCGGTGGCGAGCCCGAGTATGCAGCGGCAATGGCCAAGGCGATTGCCGCTGGCGACCTGTCTCAGAGGATTGAACGGACCGGAGCGCCGGGCAGCCTGATGGAGTCGATCGGGCTAATGCAAACCAGTCTGCATGACATCATTGCCAGTATTCAGAAAAATGCCAACAGCGTTGGTGAGGCGTCAAGCAGTTTGTCTCAGCAGATGGATCAGATCAATGTGGCCTCGAATCAGTCTTCCGACGCCGTTTCATCAACTGCCGCGGCCATTGAAGAAATGGCAGTTAGCGTTGATCACATTTCGCAAAGCGCCAAGGAAACAGAGGCGAGTGCGACAACGGCCAACCAACTTGCCGGGCAGGGCGAAACCCTGGTGAATAACGCCAGCGCCGAGATCCAGCGTGCGGCGCGTCAGGTCGATGAGGCCTCTGGCCTGATCGGTGGATTGGCAGAGCGTTCCCGGGAAATTGGAGGGATCGCCCGGGTCATTAAAGAAATTGCCGATCAGACCAATCTGTTAGCTCTTAATGCGGCAATCGAGGCCGCGCGAGCCGGCGAACAGGGCCGGGGTTTTGCGGTGGTGGCTGACGAAGTAAGAAAGCTGGCCGAGCGTACCGGCCAGGCCACCGACCAGATTACCGGCATGATCAACGCCATTAATGTGGATACCGTCAATGTGGTTGACGGGATGAAGGCGGTCAGTCCGCAGGTTGCGCTTGGTGTAGAAATCATCGGTAAAGCCGGAGAGGCGTTGCGTCAGATCAGTGAGGCCTCGGCAGTGGCGCGCAGCAATATCGGAGAAGTTGCGGCAGCGACCAGTGAGCAGAGTCAGGCCAGTACCAGTGTGGCGCGGAATGTCGAACAGATTTCAACCATGATCGAAGCCTCGGTGAGTTCTGTTCAGCAGGCTAACGAGAATGTGCACAAGCTTGAGAATCTGGCTGATGAACTGCGGCAGTCGGTTTCCCGCTTCCGGGTTTAGCTGTAACAACACAAAAGACTGAAAAGCAGGATCCGGTTTTGCAGTCTCTGTAGCGTAGTACCTGTGGCTTTTCTCGGGGGCGACCGGCGCGACCGGTATAATCCCGGTTGCTTCCATAAGACTCCGCCATGTCCGATCTGCTTGCCAATCTCAATCCCGAACAACTCGCCGCCGTTACCCTGCCACCGCAACATGCGCTGATTCTGGCCGGAGCGGGCAGTGGCAAGACTAGGGTGCTGACCACTCGTATCGCCTGGCTGATCTCGACCGGGCAGGTAGGGCCGCACGGTATCCTGGCCGTGACCTTTACCAACAAAGCCTCGAAAGAAATGCTGGCGCGGCTATCGTCGATGTTGCCGATCAATACCCGCGGGATGTGGATCGGTACTTTCCACGGTCTGTGCAACCGCCTGCTGCGAGCGCATTACCGCGATGCTGGTCTGCCGGCACTGTTCCAGATTCTCGATTCGTCGGATCAGTTGTCGGCGATCAAGCGTCTGCTGAAAAACCTCAATGTCGATGATGAGAAATATCCGCCGCGCGAGCTGGCGAGTTTCATCAATTCGCACAAGGAGCAGGGATTACGGGCTTCTCAGGCTGAAGCCTATGACGATTACACTCAACGCCGGGTTGATCTCTATGCCGAATACGATGCCCAGTGTCAGCGCGAAGGGGTGGTCGATTTCGCCGAGTTGCTACTGCGCTCCTACGAATTACTGAAGCGCAACGAGCCACTGCGTAAACATTACCAGGAGCGCTTCCGGCACATTCTGGTGGACGAGTTTCAGGATACCAACCGCCTGCAATATGCCTGGCTGAAATTGCTGGCCGGACGTGACGGTCTGGTCTCGCAACCTGATGGTGCCTGTCTGTTTGCGGTGGGTGACGACGATCAGTCGATCTATGCTTTCCGTGGTGCGGAAGTCGGCAATATGCGTGACCTCGAACGCGAGTTTGCGGTGCAGAACGTGATCCGTCTGGAGCAAAATTACCGTTCGCACGGCAACATCCTTGATGCCGCCAACGCGCTGATCAAAAATAATCGCGGGCGTCTCGGCAAGAACCTGTGGACCGATGCCGGAGCCGGTGAAGCGATTCGTGTTTATGAGGCCTTCTCGGATATCGACGAAGCGCGGTTCGTTGTTGATGAAGTGCGCGAACTGGCGCGTGACGGCACGCCGCGTACCCAGATCGCCCTGCTGTATCGCTCCAACGCCCAGTCTCGTGTTCTGGAGCATCAGTTATTTACCGCCGGCGTGCCGTATCGCGTCTATGGCGGGTTGCGTTTTTTTGACC